>CAYXMY010000030.1:0-21164 GCA_964466155.1 uncultured Caenibius sp.
GCGGTGAACGCTTTGCTCGGCCGCTGAGGCGCTCGCGCAGGCGCGGCGCCCCGGCGCAGATATGCGACGAGGCGTTGCCCCTGCACCCGTGAACCGGGCGCAAGGAGGAATTTGCCGTATTGGCTAATGCCGTCAGCTTGCTATCGGGCGGGCGTGGCAAGTTTGGAATTTCTTCAATCGGGTTCGCGCGGTGCGCTGTTGGCTATCGCGCTGGCAGGTGCCAGCAGTGCCCTTGCCGAACCGCTGGCGGAGGGCGATTCCGCCTTGCGCCAGTCCCCGCCAGCGGCCGAACGGCAAGCCGAAGCCCGGCTCGATCCGTGGATCACCCATTGGTGGACCGCTTTCGACGATGCCCTGCTGACCCGGCTGGTGGAAAGCGGCATCGCCACCGACCCCGATTTTGCCGCACCCGGCAAGGCAGCGGCGCAGGACCGCAAGGGCGGAAAGCTCTTTTCCGGCGGCAAGCGCACGGCGCGGGTCGATGCGGCTTTGCGCAATGCCGCCATTTACGAACTGGCCCAGCGCAAGGCGGAAAAGGCCGAACGCATCGCGCAGGCTTACTTCAACGCCCGCGCAACCCAGCGCCGGATTGCGGTGATCGGCGACAGTCTCGATAGCCAGCAGGAAAATATCAAGACGGCCAGCTTGCGCTTCCGCACCGGTCTCGCCCCGGCATACGATGCCAACTTCGCCCGAACGCAAAGCGCGACGACAATGGCGGCGTTGGGTGAAGCGGAAGGGGAATTGCAGCGCGATTTTGCCCGCCTCGCCGAATTGACCGGCATCGACGTTCCGGCATTGCGCGAAGCTTTCGGCACTGAACCCGGTGTGTTCGTCATGCCCCCGTTGCCGCCCGAGGAGCAGGGGGATGTTCTGGCGCTGCGCCGTGCCGACCTTCTGGCGAAGGAACAGCACCTGGCCGCCGATTTTGCCCGCGCAGGGGTGGTGAAGGCCGATATCGGTGCCGCCGCCGCAGGGCATGGCGCAAACCTGTCGGACGATCTGGGCAAGGCGGTTGCCGCTTACGACAAGGCGCTGGCCAGTGCGCGGGCGGACGTTGCGGCGGCACGGGATGCAGTAACGGCTGCACAGCGCCGCGCGGCCACGCTGGAGCGGGCCGTCGAAAGCGCGCGGGTTGCGCTCGGCGATACGCGCATGGCCTACAATGGCGGGCTGGATCGGTTCGTTTCGGTCTATGTCGCGGAAAGCGCCTTGCTCGACGTGCGGCAGGCGTTGATCGCGGCGCAGCGTATGCAGGCGGAAGCGCTGATCCGCTATTTCACGGTGCTGGGCGGCGGATGGCGGATCGACGGGGCGCAGCCAGCCGGCAACGGTAATGAGTGATGGGGCAGGCGATACGCCGCTCGAAGATCTCATCTCGGGCAGGCCATCCAGCGCGCGTCAGCGCCGGATCATGTGGATCATCGTCTTTGCCGCGCTGATTGCGCTGGGCGTGCTGATCCTGCGTTTCTTCACCGGGCACGATACGTCCTATATTGCCCAGCCGGTGGTGCGGCGCGATTTTGAGCCGCATCTGTCGATTGGCGGCATGCTCTACCCAGCGGAAGAGCGCGACGTCGGCATGCCTTTCCCCGGCACCGTTGCCGAAGTCTATGTCGGCCCTAGCGCGAAAGTGGCGGCCGGCCAGCCGTTGGCCCGGATCGATCCGGCCGATGGCGCGCAAGCCTTGGTCGAGATGCGCGCCGCGGTGGCCAGCGCCCGCGCGGAGATCGCCAGCGCGTCGGCGGCATGGCGGCAGGCCGAAACGAGCTGCGCCAAGATCGAGGAGGTTTTCCGCCAATCCAACGGACGGGTGCCTTCCCGGAGCGAGCTGGAAGCAGCGCGGTCATCCGCGCGGGCGCGCAAAGCCGATCTGGACGTTGCGCAAGGGCGCTTGCATGAAGCCGAAGTGCGCTTGTCCGACGCGCAAGAGCAGATGTCGCGCAGCGTGATCCGTGCGCCCATCGATGGCTATGTCACGGTTGCCAACGCCAAGGTGGGGGCGGCGGTGTCCGATCCGAACGAGCCGATGTTCACCGTGTCGCCCGATATCGCGCGGATGCGGATGGATGTGATGGTGCCGCAGGCGACGATTGGCGATATCCGGCGCCGCACCCGGGTGAAAGTGACGGTCAATTCGCTGCCGGATCGCCGGTTCGAAGCATGGGTGCACGATATCGCGACAATCGCCACGGGGACGCCGCCCGTGTTTCATGTCTCGCTGATCGCGATCAACCGCCAGAAACTCTTGCGGCGGGGCATGCGGGGGACGGTGGACATTCCGCTGCCCGCGCGAAAGAATGCCCTGCTGGTGCCGAATGCGGCGTTCCATTTCGAACCTGCGGCCAAGCGTGCCCCATCCGAGCGCAACGACGGGCGGGAAACGCTGTATCGCCTGAACCGCGATGGCGGAGTGGACCCGGTTGCCGTATCGGCCGGTTCGACGGACGGCAATTTGACCGAAGTTCATTCCGATACGCTGAAGGAAGGCGATCTGGTGGCTGTGGGCTGGTGGGGAACCCCGGGGGGCAAGACCGCTGCGGAAAAGTGACGTTTCCGCAAGGACCGCATATCATTGAATGAGGATGAGAACCTTGCCCGATTCCACCCCCATGACCAGGCGTGCCGCTTGCGGCCTGCTGGCCTCGCTCGCCGCGCTCGTTCCTTTGGCTCCTGCCTTCGGGGCCAACCCGGACCGGCTGGGTCCGCCGCGCGATTTTTCCTGGGCCTGGCTCAAATCCTATGCCCGTTCGCTCGCCGCGAAGCCTTACCACCAGCCGCCCGACGCGGCGGCGCATGCAGCGAATTACGACGAATCCGTGCGGCTGACCTATGGTGAGGCGGATCGGATTGCGGGCAATATCCGCCTGTTCCCCACCACGCGCCTGGTTGCCGAACAACCGGTGGCGATCTTTGTCGTCGAACACGGCAAGGCGCGGCAACTTGTGGATACGACGGGTCTGTTCGTCGGTGGGCAGAAAGTCGATCCGGCGGGCTTCCGGGTCCTGCGGGAACGGGATGGGGGGAGCGACTGGCTCGCCTTTCTGGGCGGCACGTATTTCCGTTCTCCCGCGGCGAATGGCCAATACGGCCTGTCCGCCCGCGCGGTGGCAGTGAATATCGGCCTTGCGCAAGCGGAGGAATTTCCTGCTTTCACCCAGTTCTGGATCGAGCGCTTGGGAGTCGATGCCTACCGCATCCATGGCCTGATCGATGGGCCGAGCCTGGCGGGCGCTTTCATGCTCGATAGCCGCTTGCAGGCCGATGGGGTGGAGCAACAGGCGCAGCTCGCGCTGTTCCTGCGGCGCGATGTCGTCCGGCTCGGTCTGGCGCCGATCACCAGCATGTACTGGTACGATCAGAACGGCGATGGCCACCACCTCGATTGGCGCCCGGAAATTCACGATTCCGATGGATTGGCGATTGCCATGACGAACGGAGAACAGCTCTGGCGCCCGCTCGTCAACGCTTCGCACGCGCAGGTCAACGCGTTCCAGACGGCGGGTGTGCGCGGTTTCGGCCTGTTGCAGCGCGATCGCGATTTCGGCCATTATCAGGATGACGGCGCGTTTTATGATCGGCGGCCCAATCTCTGGATCGAGCCTCAGGGCGATTGGGGGGCCGGTTCCGTCATGCTCTACGAAATGCCCACGGACGGGGAAACGCAGGACAACATAGGTGCGTTCTGGGTCAGCGACCGACAGGCGCGCAAGGGCAGCACGGTGGAGGCCGCTTATCGCCTGCGCTGGATTGTGCGTGAGCCGGAAGGTGCGGCGATTGCCCGTCTCATCGATCGTTTCATCGGTCCGGCGGGCGTTCCGGGCAGGGCGTCCATCCCCGGTGCGTGCAAGTACGTGTTCGATTTCCGGGGGGAAAGCCTTGCCGGGTTGACGCGCGAGAGTGGCGTCAAGCCGGTTACAAATCTGCCGGAAGCGGCCATTATCCATGCGGCGGCTTATCCTGTAGTCGGGCAGGACAAAGTCTGGCGTGCGATGCTGGATGTGAAGGACAGCGCGATAACGATGAGCGAATTTCGCATCTCCCTGGCGCGCGGCGGCGATGCGTTGAGTGAGACGGTGATTCAGCCGGTCATCCGATGAACGGCATGTCCTTCTCTCAGCCGGAACCGGGCGCGTTCAGGCAATTGCCGGATGAAGCTCCGCTCGAAATGAGCGTGCAGCGGCTGGAAGGCAATCCGCCCGGTTCGATCGAGGTGGAGACCGCGCCGCGCGACCTCCTGGCCAAGCGCCTGTTGCTGCTTGTGGCGACCGGCCTCCTGGGCATGGCAGGCTCCACCGCACAACGACTTGCCATGTCGCGGGATGGGCTGGACTGGCTCGAAATCGTGTTTCTGCTGCTGTTCGTGCCGCTGCTGTGCTGGATCGCGTTCGGCTTCGTCAGTTCCTTCATCGGCTTTATCAGCCTGATGAGCGGGGCGCATCCGGGCTTTACCGCCATCACCGGTTCCGCCGACAGGGTGCGGCAGCGCACGGCGGTGCTGATGCCGGTTTACAACGAAGAAGTATCGGCGGTTTTCGGCCGGGTAGAGGCGATGGCCGCATCCATTGCCCAGGCGGGCATGACGGGGCTGGTCGATTTCTTCGTGCTGAGCGATTCCCGTCCCGATCACGGGGAAGAAGAACTGGCCGCATGGCGGCGCGTGGCGGGGGCGGCACCGATCCCGGTCTATTACCGGCGGCGGGCGGAAAATATCGCCCGCAAGCCCGGTAATATCGCCGAATGGCTGCAACGCTTCGGGTCGGCATATGAATATATGATCATTCTCGACGCCGACAGCATGATGAGCGGGAATTCGATCCTCGGCCTGACCACGATCATGGAGCAGCGCCCTTCCATCGGCCTTCTCCAGACCGTGCCGATGACGATCAACGCCCGCACCCTGTTTCAGCGCTGGCAGCAGTTCGCCGGATATGCCTATGGCCCGATCGCTTCGGCGGGCCTGCTCTGGTGGTCCGGTGCGGAGGCCAATTTCTGGGGGCATAACGCCATCGTGCGGGTGCGGGCCTTCGCCGAAAGCTGCGGTTTGCCCAAACTGGAAGGCAAGCCGCCGTTCGGCGGCTATATCATGAGCCACGATATGGTCGAATCCGCGCTCCTGCGTCGGCGCGGCTGGGCAGTGCATATGGTGATGATCAAGGGCAGCTATGAGGAATTTCCGCCCACGATTGTCGATTTCGCCATTCGCGACCGGCGCTGGATGCAGGGCAACCTGCAACATCTGCGCCTGCTGGGAGCACCGGGTCTGCACTGGGCCAGCCGCCTGCATCTGTTGATCGGTGCATCGGCTTTCCTCACTTCGCCCGCCTGGCTGCTGCTGATCGGCGTCACCATCGCACTGGCATTCTTCGGGCAGGAGCAGGCAGTGCGCGATGTTACGCCGCCGGGCGTCTTGTGGCTGACCATTGCCCTGCTGTTCGGGGCGAAGATCATGGGGATGATCTGGATCGTTGCCGACCGGGAGCGGCGGCGCGAATTCGGCGGCATTTGCGCCCTGTTGAAAAGCGTGGCGGTGGATATTCCGCTCGCGATGCTGATGGCGCCCGTCACCATGGTCAATCAGACGCGGGCGCTTGTCGGCCTGCTGGTGGGCCGTGAAGCCGGGTGGAGCACGCAAGCGCGCGAAGCGCAGGAGATGCGCATGCGCGATATCCTGCCAAGCCTGGAAGAGCATATCGTGCTTGGGCTGTTGTTCGCCTCGGTCGCATTCTTCGATCCGATCACTGCCGTATGGCTTTCGCCGCTCACCATCGGTTTGCTGACATCGCCGTGGCTGGTTGCCCGAACCGCAAGCACGCAAGGGGCGCGGCGTTCGTCGCAGCGCAGCCTGTTCCGCGTGCCGGAGCCCACGATTACCGATGCAGGGCGGGAAAAGCGGTTGCTGACAGTCTGATCGGATTGGCTATCAGGCTGGGCGTCCGCCCGTCTGCAATGCCGTCGCCGGAGCGAGCACGAGCGCATCAAGCGCTTCGGCCAATCTGGCGCGATCCATTGCCTGGGGATTTTCCAGCCACCATGCGAGCATGGTCAATGCCGCCGAAGCTGTATGGCTGATAATCAGTTCCGGTGGGAAGCCGTGCGGTTCGGGCGGGGTCATCGCTTGCGCACTCTCGATTGCCCGCCGGACGATGACTCGCCTGATCTCATCCCCCGCCCCCACCAGCAAGGCATGGCAGATACCGCGCCGCTCTTCGACGAATTGCGCCAGCTTCATCCCCGTTTCTCTGGGGTGAATGGCAGCTGACACCCCTATTTCCGTCACCAGTTGGTCCACCAGTTCGGCGGCGATGGCGGCGAGCAGGCTCTGCTTGTCGGGATAGTGACGGAAGAACGTGGCGTAGCCGACACCCGCTTCCCCGGCGATTGCGGTTACCGTGATATCGGCAAAGCTCATCCGTTCTGCCAATGTCAGCAAGGCGCGATGCAGGGCGGCGCGCGTGCGCACCACCCGGGCATCATTATCCCTTGATCTTGTGGCACGGATGGAGGATTTATGATCCATAGTATATCATATATCTGGAGTCATGTGTCATGGCTACTCGCACGCAGAATATGTCGCAGTGTCCGGTTTCTGCGGGAAATGGGGATGAACGCAAGACCGTTTACGTCGCTGCGCAAGGTGGATTGATTCGTTCGCCCATCCGGGTGGCGGGATTTGATGATGCCCGTGCCGTGCTGCGTTCGGGCGAGGCGGAGCAGGCGGGGTTCCTGTCCGATCTTGCCCGGCGCTACAGCCGGATGAAGCAGCCGATCCTGTTCCTCTCGGGGGAGGAGCACCGGCGGCAGCGCAAGGCCACCGCGCGCTTCTTCGCGCCCAAGGTGGTGACGGGCCGCTATCGCGATCTGATCCGTTCCGAAACCGCGCGGCTGATAGGGCGATTGCGTGCGCAGGGCGGGGCCGATCTCGATGCCCTGTCGCTCGATCTGGCGGTGACGGTGGCGGCGGAAATCGTCGGCCTCACCGAAAGCGACAGCGCCGCGATGGCGCATCGGCTGGAGACGATCACAAGCGGCGGGGCGCAGCCGCGCTGGGCAATCGGGAAGCTGGCGATGATGCTGCGTCGCCAATGGCAAGTGGGCCATTTCCTGCGCAAGGATGTGCGCCCCGCCATTATGGCGCGCAAGTCGGCGCCGCGCGACGATGTGATTTCCCACCTGATTGCCGAGGGATACAACGATCAGGAAATTCTAGTCGAATGCCTGACATACGGTGCGGCGGGCATGATCACCACGCGTGAATTCATCACCGTGGCGGGCTGGTATCTGCTGGAAAACCCGGATTTGCGGGCACGTTTCATGGCGGCGAACGATCTGGGCAAGATCGCGCTGCTCGAAGAAATCCTCCGGGTGGAACCGGTGGTGGGCATGATCTACCGCCGTATGCCGGATCGGCCCGGGGTGCTGGGCATCGACGTGCGCGCGGCCAATACCGATGAAACGGTGACGGGCGCCTGCCCCTACGGTGTCGATCCGGATCGCAATGTCGCGGCGAAATATGGCAACGCGGTGATGGCCTTCGGCGATGGGGAACATCGCTGCCCCGGTGCCCAGGTTGCAATGCATGAAGCGGCGATTTTCCTCGAAGCCTTGTTGCAGGTGCCCGGCCTGCGGCTGGAACGTGCACCTGATATCGGATGGAACGCGTTGATTACCGGCTACGAACTCAGGGGTGCGCGGCTGTCATGCGATGCTGCCGCATGACGAAGCGCCTGCCTGAATGTCCGGCGGGGGCTCGCGGGTGCCCCTGCCGGACAGCAGGGGGAAAGTAACGGGCTTGGCTAGCGGACATCCAGCACCGCGCGCGCGGTCTTGCGCAGCACGGTCTTGAAGATCGCGATCTCGGTCGGATCGTCCGGGCGATAGGGGCGTTCGCTGCCCAACTGTTCCGGATTGCAGACATAGTGCAGAATGCTGCCGCTGAGCAGATTGACGAGATACATTGAATTCACCTCCGCGAAACGGCCGGCGGTGACCCCTTCGCTGATGATCGCGCGCAGCAGTTGCAGGGCATCGGCGGAATAGGCTTCGGCAGGCTCATCCGCTGTGGTGGGGGACGCACAATTGCGCAGGATGATGCGTGCTGCCGTTGGCCGGGCAACCATGAAATCGAGCCATGTTTCGACCAGCAGCATCAGCTTTTCCCACGGATCGTCCACACCGGAAAGGCGTGTCTGCGTGATGCTGACCAGGCTATCGTGAATATCGCGCCCCAGTTCGTCGAACAGATGCCGCTTGCTGGGGAAGTAGTAGAAGATCGCCGCCTGCTTGATGCCGACTTCCTCGGCAATCGTTTCCAGCCGCGCGGCATCGTAGCCCAGTCCGGCAAAGCCCGCTTCCGCCGCTTTCAGGATATTGCGGCGCGTGATTTCCCCTTTGGTAAGCTTGCGCGGGCGCGTCTCGGCAGGAAGGCTCATGTCGGTATCCATACGGCCCTCATGCCAGCGCCTTTTTCGCGCGTCAAATTTAATTGCTGATGATTTAATTTTACTGCGCCCATATCCAGAAAAGCCAGAAATATCTTTGAAAAATTCCCTTATCCCGTGGCTGGAAATGCCAGAGAGAAATATTTCTACTTGCTACTAAGTAATTTCTGGATCAGAAACCGCTATGGGATAGAGACAGGCCGGGCACTGAATCCGGCTTAATGGCGAGGTGCGTCATGGCGGATGTGGCAAGCGATAAATGGGGCCTGTCCCGTCGGGGATTGATGGCAGGGAGCGGCGTGGCTGCCTTTGCCGGATTAACCGGCCTGCTGGAGAGCGCAGCGGCCCAGGCCCCCGATGACGAAGTTCTGCTGGCGGAATTCGATGCCGTGCTGCGGCGAGTGCAGGATGCGGCCAAGCTTGCCTTCGGGCGCAGTTCCGCAAAGCGTCCGCTCGATCGCGCCTCCGGTCTGCTTCACATTATGAGCAACCTCTCGCTGGGGCTCGCTTTTCATATTTATCAGGACGATCCCGCGCACCCTGAACTGTTCCGCTATATGGGTCCGGACCGGAAGCAGGGCGGCGATAATCAGAGCGCGCTTTATCTCGGTTTCGCGGTGGATGCGGCACACACATATCGGCTGTACGGCAATCGTGGTTCGGCAAAGCATTTGTCGATCACCACGGTGGAACGCGGGCCGACGCCTTGGGGTGGGGGCATGGGGGCTGCGCTGTTCGGGCGCGATCTCAAGACCGATGCCGCCGGTAATTTCGAAGTGATCCTCAGTGCTACCCCCCAGCCGGGTAACTGGATCAAACTGAGCCCGCGCGATTTCCGTGTCACCATTCGCCAATTCTTCGCCGACTGGGAAAATGAGCGACCGATGCGCGCATATGTGGACCTCGTGGGCGAAGCCCCGCCGGCCCGCGTCCTCACGGCAGACCATATCCTGGCGGGCTTGCGCCAGACGGGAGACTGGATCGAGAACACTATCCGGTTCTGGCAGGACACAATGGACATGTTCCGCAAAACGCCGAACCAATTCGTCAACTGGCGCAAGCTGACCGGAGATAAGGTCAACGCCACTCCGGGCGGCGATCCGGCCTGCGCCTACTGGAAAGTGCCGGAAGGACAGGCGCTGATCCTGCGCACGCGTCCACCCGAGTGCGAATACTGGAACATCGAATTCAACAATCCGTGGTGGGAAACCATGGATTACCTCCATCGTCTCAGCGGCACGAACATGCACCAGGCAGTGCTTGAGGATGATGGAGAACTGATCGCGGTGATCGCGCATCAGGACCCCGGCGTACCCAACTGGCTGGACACCTCCGGTTTCGTCGAAGGGATGGTCGGCCGCCGCTGGATGTTCGCCGATTCCACCCCCGATGTGATTTGCGAACTCGTGCCGCACGATGCGCTGTTCCGGCATCTGCCCAAAGGGGTGAAGCGCATTTCCGCCACAGAACGGCAGGCGCAATTGGCTGCGCGCAGGCGCGGAATCTACAATCGATTCAACTGGCTATGATTTCATCATATTAATGGGGAGGGCAATGAAAATGAAAAAGCTCGCATTGACGGTACTGACTTCAACGATGTTAACGACCCCGGCCTTTGCGCAGGAAGCGGCGTCATCTTCCAGCAATAGCGGGATTGAAGAAATCATCGTCACCGCGCAAAAACGCGAACAGAACCTGCAGGATGTGCCAATAGCGATTTCCGCCCTGTCGCCGGCCTATCTGGAAAAGCGCGAAATTACCTCTATCGCCAATCTCAGCGGGCTCGCACCCAACTTGAAGGTGCAGACTGCGGCGAATAGCCAGACTTCCACGCTTATCTCGATCCGAGGTGGCATCCAGGGCAATCCGCAACTCTATTTCGAGCCGTCGGTGGGCCTCTATATGGACGGCGTTTACGTAGCCAAGGTGCAGGGTTCGCTGTTCGACGTAGCCGATATCGAGCGGATCGAAGTGCTGCGTGGGCCGCAGGGCACATTGTACGGTCGCAATGCGGTGGCAGGTGCGGTGAATATCGTGACCAAGAAGCCGAGCGGCGAACTGGGCGGCAAGGTTGAAGCCTCTTACGGCAACTATGACTACTGGCGCGTGCGCGGGACGCTGGACCTGCCCCGCTTCGGCATTTTCAGTGCGAAGCTGTCAGGGCAGATTAGCAAGCGGAACGGCTTCTACAAAGTCACGGGTAACGCGTTTACCAATGAAGCGAACAGTTTCGATTCCAAAAGCGCGATGATCCAGGTGCGCGCGGAACCCAGTGACGCGCTGACTTTGGACTATGTGTTCGATATCAGCGATATCGATACACAGACTGGCTATTCGCAGACCGTTATGGGAACTGGGCCGCTGGCGCCTTATGTCCAGCCGCGCAAGCGTCAGAAGACCGTGAGCTTCGATAGTCCCAATTTCGAAAACACCCGCAACTGGGGCCATGCGCTGACAGCAACGCTAGATTTGGGGGCAATCGGCACGTTCAAATCGATCACAGCTCTGCGCAAGCAAAAGGCCCCCCAGGCGCTTGACCTGGACGGCACACCGCTTCCCTTTGCGATTGCTTCCCGCGATTCGGAATATCGGCAGTTCAGCCAGGAATTCCAGCTCACCGGGCAAACAGGGCGCTTAAATTATGTTTTCGGCGCTTACTACTTCGATGACAAGGGCCGTACCGACAGCAAGCAGTCCTTCCTCTTGGGACAGTCGAACACCGAAACCAACTACGCCTTCACCACTCGGGCCTATGCCGCTTATGCGCAACTCGATTACAAGATCACCGATGCGCTCACGCTGACCGGCGGCTTGCGCTACACGCATGAGAAGAAAACGGTGGAGCGGTATCTCGCCCGGTTGACGGGGGCGACGCGCACAGTGATCATCGACCTACCCGATGGCGCGACACCTGCTGCCAAGTTCGAGAAGGTTTCGCCGACAGTCACGCTGGCTTACAAGTTCAGCCCGAATTTCAACCTCTATGCACGTTACGCGCAAGGCTATCGCAGCGGCGGTTTCAATGCGACCGCCAACTCGACGGCGGACGTGCAGCGCATTTTCAGGCCGCAGGTCCAGAACACCTACGAGATTGGCTTCAAGTCACGCTTTCTGGACAACCGTGTTCAGTTCAACGTTGCAGCGTTCCAGAACGATATAGACGACCTTCAGCTTTCGGTCTTCGTGCCCGGCATTTCCGCTTCCAGCATCCTGGTCAATGCAGGCAAGGCCCGGGTTCGCGGCTTGGAGCTCGAAGCAACTATCCGCCCGACGGATCGGCTCACATTGCAGACTGGCCTCGGTTATATGCATAGCAAATATCTTCAATACATCGATAGCGGGGTCAATGTTGCCGACAATCGCGCCTTCCCCCACTCTCCCAAATGGACACTGTCTTCCAGCGTGGACTGGACGGCGACCGAGGCGGATTGGGGCAAGCTGAATCTGATCGTCGATTTCAACTTGGTGTCGAAGTACTATATCTCGGCTTCGCCTTTGGTGCCGACGGCTCCGACGCAGACCGCCGCGGACGTAACTCGAAGCCCCGGTCAGACGATGCTCGGCGCCAGGCTGGTCCTCAGCGAGATCCCGATCGGCAATACCAAGGGAACGCTGTCGCTCTGGGGGAAGAACCTACTCAATGAGAAGAACCCCAATTTCTTCATCGATTATGGTGCCAATTTCCAACGCCTGATTACGGCCTATTTCCCCGATCCACGCACTTATGGCGTAAGCATAGGCCTGAAGTTCTGACCGTCCGGCTTGACCTCGCGCAGCCTGGGCGAATGAAGGAGTATGGAAGATGTCGTTTGGCAAATTCGCGCTGACCTTGGGTTTGGGATTGCCGACCGTAATTTTCGGGGCTGTGGCGGCGGCTGGGCAGCCGGCGCATGCGCCGGCGTTGACGCCGGTTGCGGGGCTGGGCACGAGCGAACAGGTTCGGCGGGAGAAACTGGCCCTGGAGGTGCTGGCCACGCCACAGGTTCGTGAACAGTTGCGCCGGGTCGAAGCGCTTTATGCCGCGGACCCGCAGGGCGCGACGCCTACAGGCAAGGTCACGATAGGCCGCGCTGCCCATTCGATTACCATGGCTGCGATCTATATGGCGATTGCGGAGGATCTGACCCGGCCCTATCCGTTCTGGTCTGTGAATGCCCCGCACGAATGGTTTGGCATCAAGGTACCCCGGGCCGGCTTCGGTATCGATAATCCCGACAACGTCTACAGCCCAATTCGGATCGAAGGTGGGGTACGTTACGAGGTACGGGGTCGGATCAGGCAGCCCGGACCGGTCGAATTGCATTTCGAGCTGCGCGACAGCGTCCCCGGAACCGGGCCGATGGTGGCGGAAGCAGGACAGCAACTGGCCACGCTGCGCAGCGACGAGATCGCAGTGCAGCCCGATGGCTCGTTCGTCATTACCATCGACAGCGATCCGGTGGCGGGGCGGACCAATCATATCGCCACCCCGGCGAGCGGCAGCTTTCATATGTCCGTGCGCCAACTCTTTACCGACTGGGGCACGCAGAATCCGATCTCCCTCGAAGTGGTGCGATTGTCGGGGGCTCCACCGAAGCAGCCCCTGACAGTGGCTCAGATTGCGGATCGCTCGGTTGAGCTTCTGAAAAAAATCGCCCCGTTCTGGGTGGCTTACGACAACCGTTTCATCTTTTCCCAACCGGCCAATTACGTGCGGCCGCCACGGGCCCGGCCAGGCGGGCGGGGGCTTTCCGCCAATGGCCATTTCACGCTCAAGCCGGATGAGGCATGGGTGATCACGCTTGACCCGTTGGGAGCGCTATCCTTGGGGGTACAGATCACCGATCCCTGGGGTGTCGCCTACGACTACGTCAATCGGACCAGCAGCCTCAACAACGTGCAGGCCACCCCCAACGCGGACGGTACCTATACTTTCGTCGTTGCGCAGCGCGATCCCGGCGTCCACAACTGGCTCGATCCGGAAGGCCATGACGCCGGCATGCTGGCGATCCGCTGGCAGTCGTTGCCGCAAGCGGCCAAGGCCGAAACGGCTATCCGCGGCACAGCCGTGGTGCCTCTGGCGCGTCTGCGTGAAGTGCTGCCGCCTGAAACGCATTTCCTCAATCCAGGCGAGCGGCAGACCCAGCAAGCCCAGCGCGCAGCCAGCTATGCGCATCGGCTGCGGTAGGGGTGGGCTGTGCGCTCCGGAGGCGGCCTGAGGCCCGGTTTGCACAGATCGGATGAGGTGCCCAGATTCCAAAGGAGAGTGAAGATGTCGAAGAAAACGGTTCTGGCTCTAGGTCTCGCAATGCAGGGCCTCTGTATGGGGAGTATCGCGCATGCAGAGGCGCCCAAGCCCGCGCAGGTTGCTCACTCCCACACCAGCGTGCTGGGCTCCCCAAGCCAGATCGCATTCGAAAAGCAGGTATTGCGCGTGATGCAAAGCCCCGCGATGCAGGCGGAAATCCAGCGGGTCAAAGCGCTCTACGCCGCCGATCCGCAAGGGGCGACAGCCGCTGGCAAGGCAACGATAAAGCGCGCGGCTGAATCCATCGCCGCGGTGTCCGCGCAGTATGCGGTGGGCGAGGATACCGATCGTCCGGGCGTGTTCTGGGTCGTCAATGGGCCGCACGACTGGTTCGGGATTCATTCTCCGCGATCCGGTTATGGCATCGAAAATCCGGACAACGTGTACCGCAACCTCATGATCGATGGATCGGCCCGCTACGAAATCCATGGACGCGTGAAACGGCCTGCGCCGGTGGAGCAGCATTTCGAACTGCGCGATTCCATTCCGGGCACCGGAGCGATGGGGCCGGAAGGCGGGAAGCAACTGGCGACGCTGAGCAACGAGCAGTTGCAGATCGCCGATGACGGGACGTTCACGATCACGCTCGACAGCAGCCCGGCCAATGGCCGTGCCAATCACATGCAGATGCCGCCCGAAGGGCAGTTCCTGCTGATTGTCCGCGATCTGTTCACCGATTGGAAGACGCAGAATCCCGTGGCGCTGGATGTGCGGCGCGTCGGTGGCCCCGCGATCCGGCCGCTCCGACCGGATGCGGAAGTGGCCCAGAGGGCGGCGACATTGCTCTCGCAGCTCGCGCCGTACTGGCTGAACTATTTCAACCAGTACACCTATCCGGGGCAGCCGAACCAGATCAAGTCGGTACGCGTACGCCCGGGTGGGCGCGGCTTGTCTTCGGGCGGATATTTCAGCCTGGCGGCCAACGAGGCGCTGGTGGTGACGCTGGACGCCGTGGGTGCGAAATCGCTGGGTATCCAGATAACCGACCCCTGGGGTGTCGCTTACGAATACGCTAATCGCATCAGCAGCCTGAACAACATGCAAGCCAAGCCCAATGCCGACGGGACATACACCTTCGTCGTTTCGTCGCGTGATCCCGGCGTCTACAATTGGTTGGACCCCGAAGGTCACACAGGGGGGCTGCTGGCCATCCGCTGGCAGTCGCTGTCCGCAGGGGCGAAACCGGACAGTGCCCTTCGCAATGTGCAAGTGTTGCCGATCAGCGGGCTGAAGCAAGCCTTGCCGCCCGAAACTGTCTTCGTCACCCCGGCGGAGCGCAAGGCCCAGCAGGCGGAGCGGCTGGCCAGTTACAACCGCCGCCTGACCGAGTGAAGGCGTAGCTTAAAGGGCCGCCCGCAACGCATCCTGCCGCGCGATATGGGCGGCCTTGGCGAGCAGGCGGCGGGCATGGGCGAGGTGGAGGCTGGCATAGCCATCCTGCGCTTCGCCTGCTGCCTCCACCTGCGCACGGGCATGGGCGATTTCGTCCTCGTTCGGGCCGAAGATGGCATTGGCGGTGGCAATCGTGGCAGGCAGCACCACCGATTTGCCATCGAAACCCAATTCCACCCCTTGTGCGCAGCTTTCGGCGAACCCATCGGTGTTGGCGTAGTTGGGGTGCACCGCATCGATGATTGCCAGGCCGTGAGCCCGGGCTGCCAGCACGATATGGCTGAGTGCATGGAGCGCCCCCAGGCGGTCTGCTGTCTGCCGGATATGCAGCGTTTCGGCCAGATCGGTGCCGCCGATCGACAACCCGGCGACGCGGGGGCTGGCCGTGGCGATTTCTTCGGCGCGCAGCACGCCCATTGGCGTTTCGATCAGGCACCAGATGCGCATATCCTGCGGCGCCCCGGCGGCATTGAGGATCGCTTCCACCTGCCGCACCATGCCCGCGCCTTCCACTTTGGGCACCAGAACGCCGCTCAGCGGCATCTGTGCGGCGGCAGCGCAATCGTCATGCCCCCATGGCGTATCGAGGCCGTTCACGCGCAGCAACCGTTCGCGCCCTGCACCATCGGGGATGGTGCGCAGGGCTTCGGCGATCTTGGCGCGCGCGGCCACCTTGTCGGCCGGCGGTGTGCCGTCTTCCAGATCGAAGCAGAACATGTCTGCCGGGAAGCGGGGGTAACTGGCCAGCATCTCGGGATAGGCCGGGGCGATATAGAGGAGGGAGCGGCGCAAGGGTTCGGTATCGGCCATCGTGGTGCCTTTCAGGCTGGGAACATCTTGTCGGGGTTGAGGATATGGGCGGGGTCCATCGCCGCCTTGATCGCTTTCATCAGCGCCAGTTCCGCCGGAGTGCGGGTGTAGCCGATATATGCGCGCTTGGTGGTGCCAATGCCGTGTTCGGCGGAGATCGAGCCGTTGAAGCGCTGCACCGTTTCGAACACGGCGGTATCGACGGCATGATGCGTGTCGCCATCGGCGCTGCCGGTGCCGACCATCAAGTGCAGGTTGCCATCGCCGATATGGCCGTACGTTACGAAACGCGTGCCGGGGAAGCGGGCGGCGACACCGGCCTTGGCTTCGGCAACGAACGCTTCCATCTCGGACACGGGGACGCTGACATCGAACGCGAACAGCGGCCACATGCTGGCCATCGGGTCGTTGAGGTCTTCGCGCACGGCCCACAGCCGCTCGCGGTCCGCGCCAGATTGGGCGATCACCGCATCGCTGGCGAGACCATCGGCCAGCACTCCGGCCAACACTTCCTCGAACCGCTCTGCGTCGCGTTCCGGTTCGGCCCCCATCGCTTCGACGAGGGCATAGAACGGCGCGCCGGAAGGCAGCGGGGCAGGCCGTTTGGCGGCATTGGTGGTGGTGATGAGAGCGTAGAAATCGTCCCACATCACTTCGAACGAGGACAGCGTGCCCGCCATTTCCCCTTCCAGCCGCCGCAGCAGCGTGACTGCGTGATCGAAGCTGTCGAGGGCGAGCAAGGCCGTCTGCGTGCTTTTCGGCGCGGGGCGGAGGCGGAGCACTGCCTTGGTGACGACGCCCAGCGTGCCCTCGCTGCCGATCAGCAGGTGCTTGAGATCGTAACCGGCGTTGTCCTTGATCGTTTTGTGCAGGCCTTCAAGGATCGTGCCGTCCGCCAGCACCGCTTCCAGTCCCAGCACCATGTCACGCATCATGCCCCAGCGCAGCACGCGCACGCCGCCCGCGTTGGTGGCGATATTGCCGCCGATGGTTGCCGTGCCGCGCGCGCCGAGATCGAGCGGCAGGATCATCCCTTGCGCTTCGGCCCGGTCCTGCACGGTTTGCAGAACGCAGCCTGCCTCCACCGTCATCGTCATGCTGGCAGGATCGATTTCGAGGATGCGGTTCATCCGTTCGAGCGACAGGGCGATGGCATGGGGCGCGGCATCGGCCCCACCGACCACGCCGGTGCGCCCGCCCTGCGTGGTGACGGGCGTGCCGAACCGCTGCGCCGCCTTGAGCACCGCGGCCACTTCCTCCGTGCTGCCGGGGCGTACGACGAAGCCGGGGCGCGGCAGCGGCTGGCCGCGCAGATCGGTGTGATAGCGCAGATCGATGGCATCGCCGGTGAAAACCTGATCCGGCCCGACTGCATCGTTCAGCGCGGCGTGAAGATCATCCGCCCCATTCACAGATGGCCCGTTCATGGCAGGCCCGCCCCGGCGAAGCCGACGTCGATGGCCTCGATCCGCGAAGCCATCTTGGCAAGGGCGGTGGTGGGTTCCTCCTGCTCTGCCGTGCAGATGTACAGGGTCTTGCGATCCGGCCCACCGAACACGCAGGCGAACGGATTGCGCCCTTCCTCGCTCGGCACCAGATGGGTGATTGTGCCGCCATCCTCCACCCGGATGACGCCCGGACCCCAGCAACATGAGACCCACGCCGCGCCGGTATCGTCGAGGCAGATGCCGTCGGGGTAATAGCCATCGGGCAATTGTGCGAACACGCGCCGGTTGGACAGGCGGCCCTGCTCGTCGCGGTCGAACGCGCTGAGGCGGCAAGCCGCGCTTTCGGCGATGATGAAGGTGCGGCCATCGGGGGTGAGCACCATGCCGTTGCCGCTCGCCATCCCTTCCGCCGCCTCGTGCACGCTGCCATCCGGCTCCGCGCAGAGCAGGGCGGCGGCCACCGGCGTTTCCCCGCTGCGCCAGTCGAACCCTTGCTGCACCGTGTAGGCGCGGCCCTGTGGATCGACCAGCATATCGTTCAGCCCGCCTTTCGCCATATGCGAGAGATCGGCATGTTCGGTAAGCCGCCCGTCCTTCCAGCGCATGACCTTCATGTCGTGCACCGCCACCACCAGCAGGCTGCCATCGGGCATGAAGCCGATGCCCGATGGGGAATCGGGCGGGGTGACCACGGTTTCCAGCGTGCCCGCGCCATCCATGGCATAGACATGGCCGCCATGGATATCGACGAACCACAGCCGCCCATCGTGCCAACGTGGATTTTCGGCGAAGGCGAACCCGCTGGCGATGATATCCGGCTTTTGAGTGAAGGTATGCATCAGGCGGCTTTCCCTTGAGAATGGACGACGATCGGCAGGCGGACCCAGCCGATCTGGAATTCGGACGTGGCGCGTTCGCCCCCCGCTTCGTCGATGGTGTAATCGGGGAAGCGGCGCAGCAGTTCTTCCACGATCAGCCGCCCTTCGAGGCGGGCGATATGGATACCGATGCAGAAATGCGGCCCCATCCCGAATGCAACCACACGGCGCATCGGGCGATCCCAGTGGAACGTGTCGGGATCGGTGAACTCGCGCTCGTCCCGGTTGGCGGAGGCGGTGAGCAGCAGCACCCGCTCGCCCGCGCGCATCGGTGTGTCCGCGATCACCGCGTCCTGCTTCAGCGTGCGGCCGAACCATTGCGCGGGGCCAAACATGCGGACCATTTCCTCGAACGTGGAGGCGGCATGGGCGGCGGGATCGGCAGCGGCGGCGGCGCGCTGATCGGGTTGGCGCCACAGTTCGCGCAGACCCCCCGCCATGACTTTGGGCAGCGATTCCGTCCCGCCGATCAGGATGCTGATGAGCTGCTGGGCAATTTCGTCATCGGACAGCGGCCCGCGCCCCGGAATATCGGCGGCGATCAGCCCGTCGATCATGCGCGGGTCGCCGGGCACCGTGCCGCTGCGCCGCTGGATCACCAGGTGCTTGATGCGGGCAGCGATCTCGGCAATCGCGGCCCAGCCGTCTTCCGTCATCCCCGGCTGGTCGGGCGCCCGCGCGACGGAGCGGTTGACCAGCGCGATGGCGTCTTCGATCTCGCTCTGCGCGAAGCCGACGATATGGCACGCCGCCCCCGCCGAAACGTGGCTGGCGAGATCGAGATTGATGTCCAGCCGCCCGATATCGGCCAGCAGGTCCAGCCGTTTGCGCACCAGATCGCGCAGCATCGGTTCCATCTTGCCCACCGCGCCGGGCAGCAGCGATGCGCCCATCGCCCGGCGGACCAGCCCATGCACCGGCGGATCGAGATTGTTGAACAGGTCGAGCGGGACGAGCTTGGGTTCGGGCACCGTCTCGCCCGTGGGTGCGGTCAGCAATTCGCGTGGGAACACCTGCCCTTCCGCTTCAGTGAACCGTTCCCGGTCGAGGAAAGCGTTCCACACATCCTCGAACCGGGACAGCGCCCAGGCGCGGTATTGCGGCAGGGGATAGACCGGATGATCGGCGCGCAACCGGCGGTAAAGCGGCTCCGGGTCGGTCATCGCCTCGGGCGAGAACGGGTCATAATGAAAGGCCGGTTCAACGCTCATGGCGGGCGGCTTTCATCGATGGGCAGGATAAGACGGGCCGCATGGGCGAAAGACGATCCTCTCCGAAAAATGGTGCGGGCCTTTTGCCCATTGAGGGCATGACCTCTGGCGGGGAGGCTATGCCGCGCGCCGGGGCTTGGGAAGGCCAAAGGCTTTTCCAAAACGCACATGCGTTCGAAAACCAACATTTTCGGATTGGCGCCGCCCGGCTTGGCATCCGGGCGATATTTGCCTAGTTTCGGGAGGGAGAGAGGCAGGCAGAAACAAGGAAAATCGCCGATGCGCGAGGAAATGGCAGGCGGACAGGCATCTGCGGTGCGCGTGCGCGATTATCAGATCGATGCGATGTTCGCGATGCCGGGCGTCAATTTGCAACTGCGCACTTACCACCACGAAGCACCGAGCGAAGGGGGCAAGGTGCGGGCCGATCATGTCCTTTCCGTCAGCCTCAGCGGGCGTCCGCGGGGCTCCACCGGGCGCTATATCCGTGACCGACGGGAAACCCGGCCGTTCCAATTCGGCAATATCACGTTCGTGCCGGGCGGTGTGCCGATCATAGGCTGGGGGCCGGGCGGTTTGCAGCAGACATTATCCTGCCGCCTCGATTATGGCGCGTTTGCGGATCTGGCCCTGTTCGAGCAGAGCCTGTCCGAAGAGCGGCTGCTGGCCTGCGGCGATATCCGCGCGCCGCAGATGGAAGAGATGATGCGCCGCCTTGCCCATGAACTGCGCACGCCCGGCTTTGCCCGCGAAACGATGATCGATTGGCTGGTCCGCGCCGCCATTGTCGATGTGGTGCGCCATGTGCGGCAGGATGGGGAGGGGCGGCGGCACTATTCCGGTGGTCTTTCGCCCGCGCAGCTGCGGCGCTTGACCGATTATATCGCCAGCTCGCTCGACCGCAGTCCGACGATTGCGGAACTGGCGCAAGTTTGCGGCATCAGCGCGGGGCACCTGATGCGTTGCTTTCGCCAGTCGACCGGCGAGACGATCCACGCCCATGTGCAACGCACCCGCATCGAACGCGCGCAGACATTGCTGGCGGAGCAGGACCGTTCGATCAAGGAAATCGCCCACTTGCTGGGCTTCGCCACACCCAGCAGCTTTGCCGTCGCATTCCGGAAGGCGCGTGGGCAAAGTCCCACGGCATTCCGCAGGAACGTTCGCTATTCTTCCTGATCCGGAAAATATTTCGATCTCTGCCTAAACATCCCCGGCCTGTGTCGGAGTGAGATGTGTCGGGGGCGGTTTGCGTCCCTTGTTGATCGCATTCGGCGGGGTTGAAATGGTAGCGATATTTGTGGGGCAGGGTGCCGGTTTCGTGCGTGGTTCGGCCAATGTGCTGGGCGGTGCCGGGCGGCTTGGCGGGGAACTGCTGGGGCGGGGTGGCGAGAGCGTTTCGGTGAACGCGGCCACGGGCAATCTGCTGGTGGCGCATCAGGACGAGTTTCTCGTGGGGCGCGGCCCGGATATCGGGATTTCGCGCACCTATAACAGCCTTGCCGAAGCGGGCGATGGCGACAACGGGGATCAGTGGCAGCAAAGCACGACCCGGCGGGTATTCGGCCTGACCGGGACAGCGAATGCGGCCGGCAGCACGGTCAGCCGGCTGGGCGCGGATGGTTCGGTGATCGTCTATAGCTGGGACGCGGGGCGCAATGCCTATGTCACCAGCGCGGGCAGCGGGGCATTCGATA
>CAYXMY010000030.1:21174-26924 GCA_964466155.1 uncultured Caenibius sp.
CGGGCGGCGCGTGGACATGGCGCGATGGCGATACGCAAGCTACCGAAAGCTACGAAGCCCATGGCACGGACAGTTGGCGGATCGTTTCGGCCAGCGATATCGACGGCAACGGCCTGACGTGGAGCTACACCGGCGATAAGCTGGATACGGTGACCACGGCCGATGGGGCATGGACGCGCTACGTCTGGTCGGGCAGCCACATCACCGCCATCGAAACGGGTTATACCGATCTCGCGACATCGGGCGCCAGGACCTTGACGCGCACGCTCTATGCCTACGATGCGGCGGACCGGTTGATTGCGGTCACCACCGATCTTTCGCCCGAAGACAACAGTGTTGCCGATGGCAAGACCTATGTCGTCACTTATACCTATGACGGGGTGAGCAACCGGATTGCTTCGATTGCGCAGACTGACGGTTCGCTGCTGACAATCGCCTATGATGCGCAAGGCCGTGTGCAAACGCTGTCTCAGGCTGTCGCCACCGGTGTGACCCGCGTGACCAGCCTCGTCTATGCCACGGGCTATACCGAAGTGACCGGGCCGGATGGGCAGGTGACGCGGCTGGCTTACGATGCCGCGGGGCAATTGACCGCGATCACCGCGCCGCCCGCGGCAACCGGGGCGGCGGCGCAGCAGACGCAGTTCGCTTACGATACGGCGGGCAATCTCATCGGCATGACCGATCCGCGCGGTAAGGTCACGGCTTACGAATACGATGCCAACGGCAATGCGGTGAAAGTCACCGATGCCAACGGCAATGTGGTGGAACGCACGTACAACAGCGCCAACCGGCTGATTACGGAACTGGCTTACGGTTCGGACAAGACCGGGCCGAGCGCGGCCCATTACACCCAATATGCCTACGATGCCGAAGGGCATCTGGCCTTTGCCGTTAACGCGGCGGGGCAGGTGACAGAATATCTTTACGATGCCGCCGGGCAATTGGTGCAGACGCGTACGCGTTCCAACTTGGAACGCGTATCATCGACATCGCCAGACAACACCTCATCGACGGCTGCTGGGCGTCCTTTTGCGTTGTTCCAGCGAGCCTTGATCGCCAGAGCTTGTTGTTTGTAGTTGCCGCCTTCCTCCTGAGCGATCCGTTGTCGCGCTGCCACGACCATTTCGCCGACAAACGCAGCGGTCTCCAGCGGGCAGAGCGTGCGGGCACGATGCTCAAGGTTCTCTGACACCTCGATCTCGCGCATCTCGTTCTTGGATACGCCGGTGACATTGAACGTGATAATATTCAGACCCTCTCGGCGGGCGCCCACCAAGCGGTGACGGCCGGAGATCAGCCGCCAAGGCCGTTCACCTTTGGTGTCCTTGCAAACCTTGATCGGATCACGCTGGCCAAATCGGGCCATCGATTTTCCAGTGGCGATGGCCTTGTCTTCGTGCAGCCAACCCACCCGGTCGTGGTCGGAGTCGTCGATTTCGTTAGGGTCGAGTTCAAGAAGCTGAGCGGTCTTCAGGATGCCCATGTTCAGCGCCCCCCCCCGCATTTAGACGGTGCATCGCTTCATCATCCCGCCTATGGCGTGGTGTTGTTGACAGTTTGTAGTATTGGCTGTGGTAGTGAGACGTCACACGATGCACCGGAACATCCAGCTCATCAGCGATCGCCTCTGCCGCAGGCATAATCGCCTTTCCCGACAGCAACCAGCTAACCGAACGCGGCGCGAGCCCCTTGGCTTTTTCGAATTCCTGCAAGGTGCCATAGCGCATACGCAGTTGCGCTTTGATCTCTTCAGGATGGAGTGGAGGGTTCATACGACGCACCTTGTTGACATGTTACGTCAACAAATGAAGCAATGTTGACGACTAATGTAAACAATTGATGCACAGATTTTAGCTCTCAGGGAGGCACTTGGCGCAGCCAGCGACGCACAACTTGCGGAAATGCTTGGATATAGTCGCGCAAACGTATCTGCATGGCGCAAGAGAGGCGCAGTTCCCGATGGTGCGATTTCAAGGGCAAATGCTCTCGCACCGCGCATTGCGAAGTCGCGTGCAATGTTGGTGCGGCGGGAGGAGCTAGGGCATCAGGTGCTCTATGAGGGGCTTTGCTTGGCGCTGTTTCTTGCCCCGTCGCTGGATGCGTTCGGCCGCCGGTTTGGTGCTGCGGCGTATACTGACACCCTGCGAAACTATGCTTCCTATTTCAGGGAGATAGAGATTTCATGTGCCGAGGAAGTGGCGACGCGCCTTCAGGAGATCAATGGCAACGCAGCCGACGCCTTCGAAAGCCTCACAAAGGATGATCCGGGCACGCTGACCACGCGGATCATTGACCGCGCGCACTGGTGGCGCGAAGCCGATCAAAGTATCTGACCGCGACCGTGATGCTGGAATGGGGGGAAGTATGGGTTTCAGGGCTGTGTTTCGTGGTATCGTAGTGCTCTCTGCGCTGCTGGTTTCTGGTTGTGGCGAGGACCAGGCACACAACGCTCCACCTGCAAGGCCAACGATCTCTAAGTCAAACAGCTCGGCTGGGGCTCAGGCCGCTGCGATTGATGCGACTGACGCGATCACGAATCTCAAAGCTGAAAAGTGGGTGAAGATTGTTCACTATCGGCCGGGGAAATTTCCCAACTGGGTTATTGAGGTAAAGGGCGCAGGCTCACCCGAGTTCGGGTACGCTGACATCGCCTGTATGATCATTCGCGAAAACAAAGCGGAAGAGGTGACCACCGTAGTGCAACTGGTCGAGGCTGGCTCATATATCGAAGGCGAAGCGCCGTCGCTGAGCTTGGGTATGGTGAATTGCAAAACCGGCGCGCAGGCCAACTGACACGCGCCGTCAACAAGTCTGCGCGATCTGATGGAGAAGGCAGCGCGGCGTTAAAAATTCTGCCCCAGTTCACTCGGGGCCAAACACATTAAACTATGTGCCAGCCGATAGCTGAGAGGCCGGATTTCCGCCAAAAATCGAAACTGGGACAGCGATATGCGAACTGGGACACCACTTGCCCCAGTTCCGTCCCAGTTAGAGCGCTCTAAGAAGCCTCTGAGAGACCTCTTAGAAGAGGCCGGTGCCGCAGAAATCCTAGCTTGAGAGGTCCATTGGGTTAATCCGGCCAACTCCCATTGCTCTTGTCAGAACATCGATTAAATTAACCACCACTCTAGACAGTCTCGCCGAGCGGTGACGACGCGCCGATTTTTGGAGTGATTGGCGGTTTTCCGTTGGTTTCCGTCCCACGAAATCCCACGAAGGCCCGTTTTGTCCCGCCCCAACCGCACTCTAGAACCTAGTGTCCCCTAACAATGACGCGGCCGGGCGGCGGACGAGCGTGGCCACCACGTGGTACTCTGCGCCCGTCTACATTCCCGAGATCGGCGCCTATATCCCCGGCGGGTACGCGGAACAGCGGGAGTTTTACACCTACAACGCCGCGGGCAGCCTGGCCCAGGTGGCGAGTTCCACCGGCGAGACGGTTTTCGAGAACGGCAATCCCGTCACCTCTCTGCCCGCCGCGACGGCCCCGGGTACGAAGCGGGCCGAATTCGTCTACGACGCCATGGGCCGGATGACTTCGCAGAAGGACTATGCGGCGGACGGCACCACGGTCGCCTATGACCGGGCGATCACGTACAACGCGAAGAACCAGATCGCCACCGAAACCACCGTCACCAAGGGGTATAGCGACACCTATATGTCGGTGAACACGTATGATTACGGTTCGGGCACCGGCTATGCGCTCGGCTCCGTGATTTCGGTCACATCGAAGAACTACAAGAACAACAACGACGCGAACGCCAAGGACACCAGCACGGTGAACGCCTAGTGTGGCGGCGACCGCAGCGTTGTTTGATGACGATATCCGGAGCGGCGGTGTTGAGTATGCGACAGCCCGGCAGAAAGAGCGGATTGTCCAAAATCTGGCCGCTCGCGCCAATGCGGAAAACTTGGCAGCGACCACGGGTTACGCTGCATTTGATGCCATTGACGGGAAACGGGATGGAGTGCCTACCGTTGCCGGTCTGGCGGCGAGCGAGTTCGAGTTGAATGCACGCACGGCGAAGCTGGCGGTGGCATTCGGACCGGGCAGCAAGGCGTATGATCCCAATGTTTACGGCGCGATCCAGACATCTCTGGCGACCAACGCGCGCATGATCGGTGAATGGAATGCTATCGCAGATGCACAGCTCGTGGATGATGTGAAGCTCTGGGGGCGCTATGTGCTTAAAGGAGGGGCTTTCTTCGCTGGCGGCGTAGGTCTTGCGGCGAACGTTGCCGAAACGGGGATTGCTTTCAACAACGGTGAGATTTCCGCTAATGAAGCTGCGCTCTCAATGTCTCTCAATGCGAGGGGAATAAGTGGGGGGCGAAGTCTTGTTGCTATAGATAGATCTGCCATTCCGGCGAGCAGTGCTGCGCAAGGCGCACGGCTTGGAGATCATCTTCGCCAACTGGAAAAGTATGGTAGCCAAGGCTTCAAGGAATTGGAGAATGGCCGGTTTCGATACTTTGGAGATGTTGCTCCAGCGAACACTCCCGGAGAGATGGTTGGCCGTCGCTTAGTGAGAGAATGGGACCCGGCCAGCGGTGTGACGCGGACGTGGCATGAGACGCTGGACGCAGCAGGAAATGTTCGTCAGGTTCGCCCACAGACAAGCGGTGCTAAGGTCCATTATCAGTTCGACGCGGACGGCAAATATATCGGGAAGTGGTAAAATGAAGATCACCTTGGATGATATCCGGCAGAAGTTTGATGCCTTGAACGGCGAGACAGAATCGCGCGAAGAAATCGCCGATTTTGCTACACGCGCTATGGAAGCTGATGACGCCGGATCGCTTGAGATGGAGCCTGCGTTCGCTGATAAAATATGGAAGTCCCTTCTCTACTTAAGCGGCGTCGATTTGAAAGATGAGCCGGATCGATATCTGCACTCGACAGGCGATTTTGCTGAGGCGCGTAGGGGATTGGGGGTATAATATAGATTACGGTGACAGTTTACTTAACCCCTAAACTGTCACCATAGGGCCAAGGACACCAGCACGGTGAACGCCTACACGTGGCGTGACGGTGCGATGCAGAGCACGATCACGTTCGACAGCGACACCGGTTCCTCGTCCAACGCGCTCTATACCACCACGATGTATTATGACGCCGCCGGGCGTCTGACGAGCGCCTACATCGGCGACGGGAAGCCCCGCTCGGTAGCCTATACGCTCGATGAAAATGCCCAGATCATCCGGCGTGATGAAACCCGGCCCTCGAACGCGCCGTCCTATCAGACGGGCAGCCCGCATGAGGTCTGGTATCGTTTCGGCGGGCGCGAGATGGGCTATGCCGGGAACAACGGAACCGGCGATATCGATTACGCGGCCTCGATTGCGCAGCGCCAGACCGTCGGCCAGTCTGCCACGGGCACGTTCCGCAATGGCGGGACTTATGCGGCCAGTTCAGCCGACTTTGCGCAAAGCTACGATCCGATCAACTCCTACAGTCAGGGCGCGGCGGGCGGCAGCTACACGGTGCGCACCGGCGATACGCTGCAATCGGTGGCGCAGGCGGTGTGGGGCGACAGCAGCCTGTGGTACAAGGTGGCGGAAGCGAACGGGCTCTCCGGCAATGCAGGGCTGATCGAAGGGCAGGTCCTCCAGCTTCCCGCGGGCGTGATCCGCAACACGCACAACGCCACCACGGCCAACCCCTACAACCCGTCCGAGGCCATCGGCGACCTTTCCCCGACCATGGCCGCCCCGCCCAAGAAGGCCAAGGGCTGCGGCGGGCTGGG
>CAYXMY010000031.1:0-26220 GCA_964466155.1 uncultured Caenibius sp.
GCGACGTTATCCCCCTTGTCGTTGACGATCATGTCCTTCTTGCGGTCGGTGATGACAATCCGCCCCGCCTTGTCCAGATGGCCGATGTCCCCGGTATGCAGCCAGGGCGCGCCATCCGGGTCTGCCGGATCGAGCATCAGCGTTGCTGCCGTTTGCGCCGGATTGCGCCAGTAGCCATGCATGACGAGTTCGCCCCGGCAGAGGATTTCGCCATCCTCGGCGATCTTCACTTCGACGCCGGGCAGCGGCGGGCCGACCGTATCCATTTTCAACCCCGCCGCAGGGCGGTTGCAACTGATGACCGGCCCCGCTTCGGTCTGGCCATAACCTTGCAACAGCGTGATCCCCATTGCGGTGAAGAACGTGCCGACATCGGGATTGAGCGGCGCCCCGCCCGATACCAGTGCCTTGATCCGCCCGCCGAACCGCTGGCGCACCTTGGGGCGCAGCGTGCGTTCCAGGATCAGGTCCATCGGCTTGTCCAGCCAGCGTTTGCGCCCGGCAATTGTCAGCGCGCGCTCCATCAGATAGTTCGCCACGCGCCCTTCCTTGGCGATCTGCTTCATGATCCGCCCGCGCAGCACTTCGAACAGGCGGGGCACCACCACCATGATCGTCGGGCGCACTTCGGCGATGTTGCTGGCCAGCTTTTCCAGCCCTTCAGCATAGTAAATCTGCGCGCCCAGGCCGATGGGGAGGAATTGCCCGCCCGTATGTTCGTATGCGTGGGACAGCGGCAGGAAGGACAGAAACACTTCCTCCCCCGCCTCGTTTTCGCCCGTGTGGAAATCCTCAATCAGGATCGTGGCCGCGCCGGCTAGGTTGGCAAGGATCGCGCCATGATGCTGGCACACGCCGCGCGGCGCGCCGCCTGTGCCGCTGGTGTAGATGATGCACGCCAGATCGCCGCGCCCGATGGCGGCCATGCGGCGTTCCACGGCCGTGCGGGCAGCGGCGGCATCGCCCGCCGTCATCGCATCCCAGCCATGCCAGGCGAAGCCGCCCACTTGCCCGGTTCGCAGCGGTTCCATGCCGATCAGATGTTCCGCCAGACCGGTATGCATCATCGCGGGAACGATCCGTTCGGCAAGCTTCGCGGTGGAGACGATCACTGCGCGTGCACCGGAATCGTCAAGGATATGCAGGTGATCGCGCTCGGTATTGGTGGTGTAGGTGGGCACGGTGACGCAGCCTGCGGCCATGATCGCCAGATCGGCGATGCACCATTCGGGCCGGTTTTCGGAAACCAGCGCCACCCTGTCGCCCGGTTGAAGGCCCTGCGCGGCCAGATTTTCCGCCAGCAGGCAAACCTGGCGGGCGGCTTCCGCCCAGCTCAGCGATTGCCAGCTATTGCCGCGCCTGGTCCACAGGAAAGGCCGCTCGCCCGCCCTGTCGGCCTGCGTCAGGAAAAGGCTGACAAGATTGTCTGTCCTCTGGATTTCGGAAACCTCCACGCCTTGCCCCCGTATGTTGCTGTCTGTTCGCAGCGATCTTTCCGGACTCTAGAAGCATTTCGAAGCAGGTGGAACACCCGCTGGCCCGGATATCGGGGCAAATAGAAGGCAGGCGGGAATCAGGGCGCTATCGCGATGCCTTCGCTGCGCGGATCGGCGGCCCCGGTCCACTTCTCGCCCCGCTGTACCGCGGCATTGGCCTTGAGGGGGAGCTCCCTGGCTTCGACTTCATGCCCCAGCTTGCGCAACTGCGGGATCATCGCTTCCAGTTTGCTGCCCTTCTCGACGATGACCGTATCGCCGGGGGCGAACAGGACGGGCAAAGCCAGCGCCTGCTTCGGATTCATTTTCCAGTCGATCGCGCCGATGATCGCGCGGGTTACCTGAGCCGGAATGGTGGCCCCGCCCGCCGCGCCGACCGCCATAAACAACTTGCCATCCGGCCCATAGATCACCGTGGGCGCCATCGAGCTACGCGGGCGCTTGCCCCCTTCCACCCGGTTGGCGATGGGGCGCCCGTCCGCTTGCGGGGTGAAGCTGAAATCGGTCAGTTCGTTGTTGAGGAAATAGCCGCCCGTCATCAGGCCCGATCCGAACAGCCCCTCGATAGTGGAGGTATAGCTGATCGCGGTTCCATCATGATCGACGATGACGAAGTGCGATGTGCCGGATTCGGGCATCTGCGCACCTTTGGCGAAGGCCATGGTCACGCCCGGCGGGGTGCCGGCACTGGCGTGCGGCATGGTGGCGGTGGGCGAAATCAGCTTGCTGCGTGCAGCCAGATAATTGGGATCGGTCAGCCCGCGCACGGGGACGGAGACGAAATCGGCATCGCCCAGATAGTAATCGCGATCAGCATAGGCGAGCCGCATGGATTCGGCGATCAGGTGCCATGCGGTGGGCGAATGGGGGCCAAGCGCGGTGAGATTGAACCGCTCCAACTGCTTGAGCGTGGCGAACACCGTGGTCGCGCCGGACGATGGCGGACCCATGCCGCAGATGCGATACGCGCGATAGACCCCGCACACCGCCGCGCGCGGCATGGCGCGATAGGCGGCGATATCCGCCTGCGTCATCGCCTTCTTATGGGGCGTGGCGGCGGCGACCAGCGTGGCAAGGGCCTGGGCGTTGTCCCCCTTGTAGAACGCGTCCGGCCCGTCGCGGGCGATGCGTTCCAGCGTTTCGGCCAGCGGGGCGTTGATCACGCGCGTGCCCACCGGCAAGGGCTGGCCCGCTTCATCGAAGAATAGCTTGCGTCCCAAGGGATCGGCCCCGGCGCGGTCCCCCGCTTCGACCAGGAATTCGCGCATGCGCGGGCTGATGGTGTAGCCGTTGCGGGCAAGGGCGATGGCGGGGCCGAACAGATCTGCCCAGGGCAGGTTGCCATGGCGGCGATGCGCTTCTGCGGCAAGGCGCAGATTGCCCGGCACGCCCACGCTCAGCCCCGATTTGACCGCCTGCATGAACGGCAGGGGCTGTCCGCTGGAATCGAGGAACCATGCACCATTGGCGGCCGCAGGGGCGGTTTCGCGGCCATCGATCGTTTCCACCGAACCATCCGCCGCGCCGCGCACCATGAAGCCGCCCCCGCCGATGCCGGAACTTTGCGGTTCGACCACTGTCAGCGCCAGCATCGTGGCGATGGCGGCATCGGTGGCGTTGCCCCCTTGCGCCAATATGCTCGCCCCGGCCTCGGCCGCGCGCGGATCGGCCGCGCTGACCAGCCCCGAAGCCGCCTGGACGGGGGCCTGCCGTGCTGTTTCCCGTTGCGCCGGAACCGTCGCGCAGGCGCTCAGCAGCACAGGCAGGGCCAGGGCCGCGAATGTCTGGCGCAACGGTGCTTTCATCCTATTCGCTCCCTACGGCTTCCGCGATGGTCCTGAAACCGTCGCGCTGCATCGCGGCTTCAAGGCCGCGCACTATCTTTCGGGCAAGGCCTGGCCCTTCATAAACCATGGCGCTGTAAAGCTGAACCAGGCTCGCGCCCGCCCGGATGCGAGCCCAGGCGTCTTCAGCGGTGGCAATCCCCCCTGCCCCGATCAGGGGCAGTGCTCCGCCGGTGGCCTTGCGGAAATCGCGCAGTCTCTGCTGCGCCAGATCGCGTAAGGGTGCGCCTGAAAGGCCCCCCGTTTCATCGCGTTGCGGCGATTGCAGGGGCGGGCGGGAAATGGTGGTGTTGGATACGATCAGCGCGCCCAGCCGCTTGTCGATGGCAATGCGGGCGATGGCATCGATGTCGGCAGGTTCGAGATCGGGCGCGACCTTGAGGAATACCGGCGGCCCCGCCTCGCCCGTGGCGGCGGCGCGCGCCTCGATCACGGCGTCGAGCAGACCGGTCAGCGCGCTTTCATCCTGCAATGCGCGCAGGCCCGGCGTGTTGGGGCTGGAAATATTGACCGCCAGATAGCTGGCCAGCGGGGCCATGACCCGCGTCATCGTGGCATAGTCGGCGATCCGGTCCACCGCGTCCTTGTTGGCGCCGATGTTGATGCCGACGATCCCGCCCCGGTTCTGGCGTGCGGCCAGCCGGGCGGCGGCGGCCTGCGCGCCGCCGTTGTTGAACCCCATGCGGTTGATTACGGCGCGGTCTTCCGTCAGCCGGAACAGGCGGGGCTGAGGGTTGCCCGCTTGTGGTAATGGCGTGATCGAACCGACTTCGGCAAACCCGAAACCGAGACCGAGCAGCGCATCGGGCACTTCGCCGTCCTTGTCGAACCCGGCGGCCATGCCCAGCGGATTGGGAAAAGTCAGGCCCGCCACCGTGGTCGTCAACGACCCGCCCGGTGTGGGGGCATGGCCCGCCGGCAATATCCTGAGGCCGGCAATGGCCATCCGGTGCGCCCGTTCGGGAGTGAAGCGGTAGAGGAGCGGGCGAAGAAGGCGGAATGACATGGCCTGCCTATGGCAAAGGCGGGACACGCTGTCGATGCTTCCGGCATACTGAGCAGGGCGGCGGCAAGATCGGGGTGAAAATCCTGTTAACTCTTGCAATCGGTGCGAAAATTTTGCCGCACTCTGTCGTTTTTTTACAAGCCGAGCCGTCCAAATCGGCATAAGCGCCGAATTGCGACCCGAAGGGCTCGGTGCTTTCAGCAACGAGTTCCTCACCTACAAGGCGGTCTTCCTTATGGGAGGGCCGCCTTTTTTCGCCATTTTCGCGCCCGGCATCGCCACGCCAAATCTATCATTGAAAAGCCGGGGCCGCGCTCCTAGGTGAAACCGGAACGAATCAGTCCGATTTACCGGAGTCAGGGCGTTGCGCCTTTCGAGCATGGCCGATTATGCTGTTGTGACAATGAGCGCCGCCGCGCGCCATTGTGGCGGCGCGCGCGTGTCCGCCGCGCAACTGGCGCAGGAAACCCGGCTCCCCGCCCCCACGGTGCAGAAGCTGGTCAGCCGGTTGACGGCGGCGGGCCTGCTGCGTTCGATCCGCGGGGCAGGCGGGGGATTGCAGCTTGCCCGCCCGGCCGCCGCAATCAGTCTGGCTGATATTGTGGAGGCCGTGGAAGGCCCGATTGCGCTCACGGCCTGTGTGGAACAGGGGCGCCACGATTGCGCGCTGGAACAGTGTTGTTCGGTGCGCCAGCATTGGCCGGTGGTGAACGAAGCGCTGCGCAGCGCATTGGCGCAGGTGCCTTTGACTCGCCTGGCCCGGATGGAAGTTGTCGCATGACGGAAGAGATCAAGGACCAGCAGGCGCGCGAGGCGGCGGAAAGAGTCGCCGACTACGAGCATGGCTGGTCGGCCGATATCGAACAGGAATTCGCGCCCAAGGGCCTCAACTAGGATACCGTGCGCTTCATTTCGGCCAAGAAGAACGAGCCGGAATGGATGCTGGACTGGCGCCTGAAGGCCTTCCGCATGTGGCAGGCGATGAAAGAGCCGGAATGGGCCAAGCTCAACATTCCGCCGATCGATTATCAGGATGCCTACTACTACGCCGCGCCCAAGGTGAAGAAGGAGCTGTCCAGCCTCGATGAAGTCGATCCCGAAATCCTCCGGGTCTATGAAAAGCTGGGCATCCCGCTGGAAGAGCAGAAAGTGCTCGCCGGGGTCGAAGGCGCGCGCAAGGTCGCGGTCGATGCCGTGTTCGACAGCGTTTCCGTCGCCACCACGTTCCGTGAGGAACTGAAGAAGGCGGGCGTGATCTTCCTGTCGATTTCGGAAGCGATCCGCGAATATCCCGATCTGGTGAAGAAGTGGCTGGGCAAGGTCGTGCCGATGCACGACAACTACTTCGCCGCCCTGAATTGTGCGGTCTTTTCCGATGGCACGTTCGTTTACATCCCCGAAGGGGTGCGCTGCCCGATGGAGCTGAGCACCTATTTCCGCATCAACGCGGAAAACACCGGGCAGTTCGAACGCACGCTGATCGTGGCGGACAAGGGCGCGTATGTGTCCTATCTCGAAGGCTGCACTGCGCCGCAGCGCGATGAGAACCAGCTTCACGCCGCCGTGGTCGAACTGGTCGCGCTGGACGATGCCGAAATCAAGTATTCCACCGTGCAGAACTGGTATCCGGGCGATGCCGAGGGCAAGGGCGGGATCTACAATTTCGTCACCAAGCGGGCGCTGTGTCAGGGCGCGCGCAGCAAGGTGAGCTGGACCCAGGTCGAAACCGGCAGCGCGATCACCTGGAAATATCCCAGTTGCGTGTTGAACGGGGAAGACAGCGTGGGCGAGTTCTACTCGGTTGCCGTCACCAACAATTACCAGCAGGCCGATACCGGGACGAAAATGATCCACAACGGCGCGCGCAGCCGTTCGACGATCATTTCCAAGGGCATCAGCGCGGGCAAGAGCAACAACACCTATCGCGGGCTGGTGCGCGTGGCGGGAAATGCCGCCGGCGTGCGCAATTTCACCCAGTGCGATTCGCTGCTGCTGGGCGACCGGTGCGGCGCGCATACCGTGCCCTATATCGAAGTGAAGAACCCTTCGGCGCAGATCGAGCATGAAGCGACGACCAGCAAGATCAGCGACGATCAACTGTTCTACGCCATGCAGCGTGGGCTGGATCAGGAATCGGCGGTGGCGCTGATCGTCAACGGTTTCGCCAAGGAAGTGTTGCAGCAGTTGCCGATGGAATTCGCCGTGGAAGCGCAGAAGCTGCTCGGCATCAGCCTTGAAGGGAGCGTGGGATGAACGAACGGACCAGATTGACGCTGGCCGCGCGCCCGGCCCCGGCCGAAGGCGAAGCGGTGGCCACTGCCGCTGACAAGACCCGCGCCTGGCAGGTTTCGCCCGCCCGCGCGGAAAAGCTGAAGGAACAGGCCCGCGACATGCGCCGCAATCCGACAGAAGCAGAAGCGCTGCTGTGGGAAGGGTTGAAAGACAAGAAATGCGGCGGTTTCGCCTTCACCCGGCAAGTGGTGATGGGCTCTGCGATTGTCGATTTCGCCTGCCGTTCGCGCTGGCTGGTGGTCGAAACCGGCGGCGCGAGCGAAGCCGAAGTGGCGCGCAACGAACTGAGCGACCGCAAGCTGACCGAAGTCGGCGTGCGCGTGTTGCGCTTTACTGACGAAGCCATTCTGGCCGACGTGGCCGGAGTGCTCGGCCAGATCGCGGAAGAATTGCAGAAGCCGTTCGCCAAACCGCAATCGGCCAGCGCGGACCGGGGCAATGCGCGCCCTGCCCGCCCTTCTCGTCCGGCTCCGCGCGGCGGAAATCCGCGCGATGGCAACAGAGGGCCGCGCCGTTTCAGCCGCGACGCAAAGTGAACAGGACCAGTGCGGTGTGGGCCGGACTGTAAAAACGTAATCGGAAGAATTGATGCTGAAGATTGATAACCTCCAGGCCGAAGTGGCGGGCAAGCCCATTCTCAAGGGCCTTTCGCTCGACGTGAAGCCGGGCGAAATCCACGCCATCATGGGGCCGAACGGGGCGGGCAAATCGACGCTGGGCTACACGCTCGGCGGGCGGCCCGGTTATACGGTGACGGGCGGTTCGGTGGATTTTCTGGGGCAGGACCTGTTGGCGCTGGAGCCGCATGAACGCGCGGCGGCTGGCCTGTTCCTCGGCTTCCAGTATCCGGTGGAAATCCCCGGCGTTTCCTTCGTTCAGTTCCTGCGCGAAGCCTTGAATGCCCAGCGCAAGACGCGCGGGGAAGAACCGCTTTCGGGCGGCGATTTCCTCAAGCTCGCGCGGGAAAAGGCGGCGCTGCTCAAGCTCGACATGGACATGCTCAAGCGCCCGGTGAACGTGGGCTTTTCCGGTGGGGAGAAGAAGCGCGCCGAAATGGTCCAGATGGGCATTCTCGATCCGCAATTCGCCGTGCTCGACGAAACCGACAGCGGGCTGGACATCGATGCGCTGCGCATCGTCGGCGAAGGGATCAACGCGATCATGCGCCGCCCGGACAAGGCGGTGCTGCTCATCACCCATTATCAGCGCCTGCTCGACTATGTGAAGCCGGACGTGGTGCACGTTCTTGCCGGTGGCCGCATCGTCAAGAGCGGCGGCCCCGAACTCGCGCTCGAACTCGAACGCGAAGGATATGAGGCGGTGGCGTGACGCAGGTTCTGCCCCTTCCCACCACGCGCGATGAGGATTGGCGCTATGCCGATGCCGCCTGGCTCGCGGCTGCGGACCCCGTTGCCTTGGCGCAGTGGGAGGATGTGCGGATTCCGGCGGGCGAAACGCGGCAGGTCTATCGCGTGCTGGCAGCGGATTCCGGCGCGCCGGGCCAGGTGGAGCGGCTGCGCGTCCATGTCGGCCAGGGCGGGCGGTTCGAACTGGCCGTGGTCAACGCGGCAGGCCCTTATGCCCGCTTCGAAGCGGAAGTGACGCTGGAACGGGGCGCGCATTTCGCTTTCGGCGGCGTCACCATCGGCGGCGGGGCCAATGTGCAGGAATTCGTCACCCGCGTGATCCATGCGGAGCCTGAGGCGACCTCGCAGCAGATCGTCCGCGCGGTCCAATGGGGCCGGGCGACCGGCAACTTCCTCGGCCGGATCGAGGTCGTGCGCGATGCGCAGAAGACTGATGCCGGGCAGAACTTCCGTGCCATCCTCCTGGAACAGGGCGCTGCCGCCAATGCCAAGCCGGAACTGGAAATCTATGCTGACGATGTGAAATGCGCCCACGGCGCGGCCATCGGTGCGCTGGACGAGCAGGCGGGGTTCTACATGGCTTCGCGCGGGATTCCGCCTGAAGTGGCGCGCAAGCTGCTGGTCCGGGCGTTCATCGCCGATGCTTTCGCGGATGTATCGGACGAGGCGGAACAGGCCCGCCTGCTCGACACCGCGCTGGCGGCATTGGAAGGGGCGGCGCTGTGACTGTCGCCACGCAAAGCCGCAAGGCCGATTTCCCGGGCCTTCTCACCGCCGAAGGCCAAGTGTGGCATTATCTGGATAGCGGGGCGACCGCGCAGAAACCGCAAGCGGTGATCGACGCCATGGCGCGGGCGATGGGCGTGGATTATGCCACCGTCCATCGCGGGGTTTACAGCCGCTCCGCCGAAATGACGCTGGCATTCGAATCTGCCCGGCGGCGGATCGCGGCCTTCATCGGCGGCAAGGAAGATGAACTCGTCTTCACACGCGGCGCGACCGAAGCGATCAATCTCGTCGCGGCGACCTGGGGCGTGGAAAACTGCAAGGCGGGCGACCGGATCCTGCTTTCGACGCTGGAACATCATTCCAACATCGTTCCGTGGCAATTGCTGCGCGACCGCACAGGCGTTGCAATCGATGTCTGCCCATTGACGGCGGACGGGTCGATCGATCTCGACGCGGCTGAAAGAATGCTCACCCCGCAGCACAAGCTGGTGGCTTTCGCCCATGTTTCCAATGTCCTGGGCTCGGTGCTGGATGCCCGGCGCGCGGCGGACATGGCGCATGCCGTGGGCGCGAAATTCCTGCTCGACGGGTGCCAGGCAGTGCCGCGGATGGCGGTCGATGTCGCGGCGCTGGGCTGCGATTTCTACGCCTTTTCGGCGCACAAGCTCTATGGCCCCACGGGCATCGGTGCGCTGTGGGCACGGGGCGATATCCTCGCCGCCATGCCGCCTTATCAGGGCGGCGGATCGATGATCGACCGGGTGACGTTCGAACGCACGACCTATGCCCCGGCCCCGCAGCGGTTCGAGGCGGGAACGCCTGCAATCGTGGAGGCAATCGGCTTTGCCGCGGCGGTCGATTACGTTTCCGCCATCGGACTGGATGCGATCGACCGGCACGAAACCGCGCTGGTCGCCCGGCTGCGCGAAGCGCTGCGCGGCATGAACGATGTCACGCTGTTCGGCCCGGATCAGTCTGCCGGGATCGTCAGCTTCGCGATGGACGGGGTCCATCCGCACGATCTCGGCACCATTCTGGATGAAGAAAACGTGGCGATCCGCGCGGGCCACCATTGCGCCCAGCCGCTGATGGACCATCTCGGCGTTCCGGCCACGGCCCGGGCCAGTTTCGGCCTTTATAGCGATGACGGCGATATCGATGCCCTGCTGCGCGGCATCGAACGCACCAGGAGAATCTTCGGATGAGCGACGAACCCGAAAAGATCGCGGTGGAAGAAGTGAACAGCGTGGACCAGCCGCGCCGCGCGCGGGTGGACGAAGTGGCGGGCCGGGCGGAAGCCGGCGCGCCGCACAAGCCCGATTATCTCGAAGGTTTCCTCAAGGAAGCGCCGCTAGGCATCGCCCCGGGCGAACCGGGCGGCGTGCTTTACGAAGGGGTGATCGCGGCGCTGCGCGAAATCTACGATCCGGAAATCCCGGTTAACATTTACGATCTCGGTCTTATCTATGGGGTGGACGTGTCCGGCGATGGCGACGCCAAAGTGACGATGACGCTCACCACGCCGCATTGCCCGGTGGCCGAATCCATGCCGGGCGAAGTGGAACTGCGCATCGGTGCGGTGCCGGGCATTCGCGATGCGGAAGTCGCCATCGTGTGGGACCCGCCGTGGGACCCGTCCAAGATGAGCGACGACGCCAAGCTCGAACTGGGAATGCTGTGATGACCGAGACGAAACTCCGCGCCCGCCCCGCCGCCGTCATCCTGACGCCGTCGGCCGAGCAGCGCATCGCCGATCTGATGGCGCAGGCGCCCGAAGGGGCCATCGGAGTCAAGCTGTCTACCCCGCGCCGGGGGTGTTCGGGGCTCGCCTATTCGGTCGATTATGTGAACGAAGCGAACCCGATGGACGAACGGATCGAAACGCCGGGCGGCCTGTTCTTCATCGATGGCGGCAGCGTGCTTTACCTGATCGGCAGCACGATGAACTGGCAGGAAGACGACTTCACCGCCGGTTTCACCTTCCAGAACCCCAATGCCAAGGGCACTTGCGGTTGCGGGGAAAGCTTTACCGTCTGATCGCCTCCGGCGGCATTACCGGTGCAGCGCCGCGACACAGGCCGCGCGGTCGACATCCTGCCCATCGCTTTCCCGCCGCGCATCGACATAGGTCGCGCGCGGGTCCGCCCCTTGCCTGGGTGGATAGAGATAGATGTCCAGCACGCAGGCCCGCCCGCTGAACTGCAGCTTGTGCGCATCGCCTTCGATGACATCGAGGCGCGGCTTGCCGAACATCTGCGCCAAGCTCCGCGCGTCTGCGCCGATAACACCTTCCAGCCCGGGAGCGGTCATTTCCTTTGCCGGACGCCAGCTCTGCACCGGCGGGCGCGGCGCGGTCGGTGGTACGCGGGTGGAGGCGCTGGGGGGCCGATGCTGCTGCTGCGGCGGCGTGGTGGCGGTGGAAGCGCAGGCGGCGAGCAGCGGGACGAGCGTGAGCGAAAGGGCCTGCTTGGGGGGCATGGCAAACTTTTGGGCGAACCTTTGGAGCATGGCGGGGGATGTGCGGTGCGAAAGGGCGCAAGTCAACGGCATAGCGGAGATATGCGGATGAGCGGATTCTCCCGCCCGGCCGATTCCGCGCGATCTCTATCCGCCTGGCTCAAGCATCGGCTGCGGTGGACGGTTTCCTCCGCCCCGAAATCGCTCTAAGCGCCGTCCGACTGCAGATTGGAACAGGAAAGCACATGTCCGCACCCCGATACGATGTTCTGGCCATCGGCAATGCCATTGTCGATGTGATGGCCCCTTGCGAAGACGACCTGATCGAGGAACTGGGCATGGCCCGGGGCGGCATGACGCTGGTCGATACCGACCGCGCGCGCGAACTGTATGATGCGATGGGGCCTGCGCGCGAAGTGTCGGGCGGATCGGCGGCCAACACGCTGGCGGGCCTGTCCGCCATCGGGTTGCAATGCGCCTTCATCGGGCAAGTGGCAAAGGACCAGTTGGGCGATGTCTTCGCGCACGATATTCGCGCCGTGGGGATCGATTTCGATACCCCGGCCCGCGCGGGCGATCCGCCGACGGGGCGCTGCCTGATCTTCGTGTCGCCCGATGGCCAGCGGACGATGAACACCTATCTCGGCGCGTCGCAATTCCTGCCTGCCGCAGTGCTGGACGATGCGGTGGTGGCCGAAGCCGCCGTACTCTATCTCGAAGGCTATCTGTGGGACCCGGAAGAACCGCGCGCCGCGATGAAGAAGGCGATTGCCGCCGCCCGCGCCGCCGGGCGCAAAGTGGCCTTCACCCTGTCGGACGCCTTCGTGATCGATCGCCATGGCGACGATTTCCGCGCGCTGATTGAAGCCGGGCAGATCGATATCCTGTTCGCCAACACGGTCGAACTCGCCGCGTTGACGGGTGAGGACGATTTCGAGGCCGGTCTGGCTCTGCTGACCCCCAAGGTGCCCGTGCTGGTGGTGACGCGCGGCGCAGACGGTGCAGTGGCAATCGGCGGTGGGGAACGAGCCGAAGTGGCGGCGGAACCGGTGGATGCGGTGATCGATACCACGGGTGCGGGCGATCTCTTCGCTGCCGGGTTCCTCGCCGGGCATGTGCGCGGGGAAAGCCTCGAACGCAGCCTCGCCATGGGTGCGCTGGCGGCGGGCGAGATCATCGCGCACTATGGCGCGCGGCCCGAAGCCGATCTCAAGGCGCTGTTCGCCCAGCGGTTCGGCTGAACGGATAGCAGGCGGCGGCGTCAGTCCGCCGCCTGTTCCCGCGCCACTTCGCGCCAGCCGATGTCGCGGCGGCAGAAGCCATCGGGGAAGGTGAGCGCATCGACCGCCGTATAGGCCGCCGCCTGTGCCTGGGTGACATTGGCGCCGCGTGCGGTGACGTTGAGCACGCGCCCGCCATTGGACACCAGACTGCCATCCGCTGCGAGCGCCGTGCCCGCGTGAAAGACTTTCGCGCCCGTGGCTTCGGCCCTGTCGATCCCGCCAATGGCGCCGCCTTTTTTCGGCGTGCCGGGATAACCTTCCGCTGCCATGACCACCGTCAGCGCCGTATCGGGCGAGAAGCGCGGGGGCGGGAGCGTTGCCAGACGGTTTTCCGCGCAGGCCAGCAGCAATTCGCCCAGATCGCCTTCCAGCCGCATCATCAGCACCTGGCATTCGGGATCGCCGAAGCGGCAATTGTATTCGATCAGCTTAGGCCCTTCGGCGGTCAGCATCAGCCCGGCATAGAGCACGCCGGAATAGGGCATGCCTTCGTTGGTCATCGCGTGCACGGTAGGGCCGACGATCCGCTGGATCACTTCGGCTTCCAGCGCCGGGGTCAGCACCGGGGCCGGGCTGTAGGCGCCCATGCCGCCGGTGTTGGGGCCGGTGTCCCCTTCCCCCACGCGCTTGTGATCCTGCGCGCTGCCGAACGGCACGATGGTCGCCCCATCGGTGATGGCGAAGAAGCTCGCTTCCTCCCCCACCATGAATTCCTCGATCACCACTTCGGCCCCGGCCTCGCCGAATGCGCCGCCGAACATGTCGGCTAGCGCTTCTTCCGCTTCGGCGCGGGTTTCGGCGATGACCACGCCCTTGCCCGCCGCCAGCCCATCGGCCTTGAGCACATAAGGCGCGGTGAAGCGCGCCAGCGCGGCTTGCGCTTCTTCCAGCGAACGGGTGCGGACATAGCCCGCGGTGGGGATGCCGGTGCGTTCGCACAGGTCCTTGGTGAAGCCTTTGCTCCCTTCGAGCTGGGCCGCCTGCGCGGAAGGTCCGAACACCGGGATCAGCTTTGCCCGCAGCGAATCGGCCAGACCATCGACCAGCGGCGCCTCCGGCCCGATCACCACCAGGCCGATGCGCTTTTCCTCGCAAAAGGCGGCGACGGCGGCATGATCTGCAAGGTCGAGCGTGACGAGCTGCGCATACTCGGCAATTCCCGGATTGCCGGGGGTGGCGTAGAGCGTGTCGGCACCGTCCGACACCAGGCGGGATTGCGCCAGCTTCCAAGCCAGCGCATGTTCGCGGCCGCCCGAACCTGCCAAGAGGATATTCATGCCCGATCCCTTCGAAGAAACTGGTGCCCCCGAAACGGGGGGCTCTGCCGGGCTGGTAGCGAAGGGCGCGCCCGGGGACAACGCCGCGCCGCTTTCCGTCAGCGAAATTTCCGCGCTGCTCAAGCGCACGGTGGAGGATCGCTTCGGTTTCGTCCGTTTACGGGGCGAGCTTTCAGGCGTCAAACGGGCGGCATCGGGCCATCTCTATTGCAGTCTCAAGGATGAAAACGCCCGGATCGACGGGGTGATGTGGCGTGGCAATGCCCAGCGCCTGCCCTTCACGCCGGAAGACGGGCTGGAAGTGATCGCCAGCGGCAAGTTGACCACTTATCCCGGCCGCTCGTCCTATCAGATCGTGATCGAACGGATGGAGATCGCGGGCGAAGGGGCGCTGCTGGCGCTGCTGGAAAAGACCAAGGCCCGGCTGGAGGCGGAAGGGCTGTTCGCGCCGGGGCGCAAGAAGCCCCTTCCCTATCTGCCGCGTGTGATCGGGGTCGTCACTTCGCCCACGGGCGCGGTGATCCGCGATATCCTGCACCGGCTGGCGGACCGTTTCCCCAGCCATGTGCTGGTTTGGCCGGTGCTGGTGCAGGGGCAAGGTTCGGCGGAACAGGTGGCGGCAGCGATTGAGGGGTTCTCCCAGCTTCCCCCCGGTGGCGCGGTGCCGCGGCCCGATCTGGTGATCGTGGCGCGCGGAGGCGGTTCGATCGAGGATCTGTGGAGTTTCAACGAAGAAGCGGTCGTACGCGCGATTGCCGCCTGCACGATTCCCATCGTTTCAGCGGTGGGCCACGAAACCGATACCACGCTGGCCGACCATGCAGCGGACAGGCGCGCGCCCACCCCCACCGCAGCGGCGGAGATGGCGGTGCCGGTGCGGGTGGAACTGGCCGCGCTGATGGATGAATTGGCGCTGCGCAAGAAGCGGGCGATCCTGCGCCCTGTGGGGCTGGGGCGCGAACGGCTTGCTGCGCGGGCGCAGCGCCTGCCGCGCCCGGAAAACCTCCTCGCCCCGCAGGCGCAGAAGCTGGACGATCTGTCCGAACGGCTGCGGCGCGGCCTTGCCGACCGGACGATGCGCGAACGGGAGCGGTTGCAGGAACGCGTGCGGCACCTTTCCGCGCCGATCCTGCGCGCGCGGCTGGACCGGGCGCGGCACGGGCTGGCAACCGCGCGGCTTACCCCTGCCCTGCTGACCCAACGCATTGGCGCGCAGCATGAACGGCTTGCCGCGCTCGCCCGGCTGGCGCTGCAACTCCATCCCGATGGCCCGCTGGCGCGTGGTTATGTCCGGGTGATGGACCCGTCGGGGCGCACGGTGACGGATAAGATGACTGCTGCCGGGCAACCCTCGCTTGTGCTCAAGTTTCGCGATGGCCTGCTGGATGTGGTGCCGCAGGGCGCGGCTGCCCCCTCCCCTTCTCCGTCTCCCGCCCGCCCGGCGCCTGCCCGCGCCAGGCTACGGCCTGCCGAATCGGCGGATCAGCCGAAATTGCTTTGAACCGGGGGCTTTGGTAGGAACGGGGCCATGCTGATGTCCTCCAAAGATTCCGTTGCCCGGCTGCAATACGGCCCCAGCGATTTTCGTGTGTTGAAGCCCGGCAGCCATGTGCTCTGCGCCGTCACGGGCGAGCCGATTCCGCTTGAGGAATTACGATATTGGAGCGCACAGCTGCAGGAAGCCTATATTTCGCCAGAAGTGGCTACCAAGCGCCTGCTGGGCTTGGCGTGAACCGGCGGCTCGTTTCCCTGGCGGCGGCATGCGCTGCCGCGGGGATCGCGGTGCTGGCGGCTTGTGTGGCCCCGGCGAAGGAAACTGCGGCCAATGGCCGGGTGGACGCAAAACGGCCGGTGCAAACGCCAGCCACGGCATCCCCCGGTGCCCGGATTTCAGGCCCTGCGGATTTCGCATTTTCCGGCGAATTGACCCAGGGCGGCTGGATTCGCGGTACGGTGCCCGGCGGCACTGCCCGGCTCACGCTCGACGGTGCGGATGTGCCGGTCGCGGCGGATGGGCAATTCTTTGTCGCGTTCGATCGCGATGCTGCCTCCTCCGCCGCTCTGGTCGCCACCTTGCGCGATGGCCGGCGGGTGGAGCGGCGCCTTGCCGTTTCCCCGCGCGCATGGCGGATCGAACATATTAATGTCGCCCGCAAACCGGGCGGGCCGACCGAAGAATTCATGCAAATCCGCAAGCCGGAACTTGCCCGGATCAACGCGGCGCGCGAGATCAACGCCGATAGCGATGGCTGGCGGCAAAGGTTCGTCTGGCCGGCGAAAGGACGGATTTCGGGCCTGTTCGGGTCCCAGCGCGTCTATCGCGGGGAACCGGGCGCCTATCACAGCGGATTGGATATCGCCGGGGGTGCGGGCACGGCGTTCGTCGCCCCGGCTGACGGGGTGGTGATACTGGCGGCGCAAGCGCCCTTCTCGCTCGAAGGGAACCTGCTGATGATCGATCATGGCAATGGGCTCAACAGCGCATTTCTGCACTGCTCCGCCATCCTCGTGCATGAAGGTGAACGGGTCCGGCAGGGGCAGGTCATCGGCCGGATCGGGGCCACGGGCCGCGCCACCGGGCCGCATCTGCACTGGAGCCTGAAATGGCGCGATGCCCGGCTCGATCCGCTGCTGTTCACAGGGCCGATGCCCTGACGATTGCGGGGCGCAGGGCAATGCCATAGCAGGCGATTGATGCCGTTCCTGCGCCGCCTTGCGATTGCGACCCTGTGTACCCTGCTGCTGGCGCTAAGCTGGTGGCGCAGCCCCCTGCCCCGCCCCAATCAGGATACGCGGGTGGTTTTCGCGCCCATCGCGCTCAAGGGAACGCCGCGTCTCGGCCCCGGCCTGACGTTGGAGCGGGCCTGGGTGGTGAAAAGCAAGGGGGACGGTTTCGGAGGCTATTCCGCGCTTGTCTCGCTCGGCGGCGGGGGCTTGCTCGCGTTGAGCGATTTCGGGCGGTATCTGCGCTTTTCCGATCCCTCACGCGGCGATCCGCAGCCGCGCATGGGCTGGTTTCTGAACAAGGAGGAAATGGATAAACGCCGCGTCGATAGCGAATCGCTGACGCGCGATCCAGAAACGGGCAATCTCTGGGCGGGATACGAACAGACCAATTCCATTCTGCGGACCGATCCGTTCGGTGGCAATCCGCGCAGCGTGCGCCCGGCCGCGATGCGCGATTGGCCATCCAACGGCGGGCCGGAAGCGATGGTGCGCATGGCCGATGGGCGCTTCATCGTGCTGGCCGAATCGCGGGACGGGTGGTTTTCCTCCACCGGCCGGGCCTTGCTGTTCCCGTTCGATCCCGTTGCAGGGGCGAAGCCGGTTCGGTTCAGTTACGATGCGCCGGCTTATTCGGAGCCGACCGATATCGCCCAGTTGCCCGATGGGCGGGTGCTGATCCTGCATCGCGAGATCGTGCTCAACGTGCCGCCCGGCTTTTCCTCGAAGATCGTGCTGGCCGATCCCGCCGCGATTCGGGCGGGGCAGGTGTGGCAGGGGAAGACGATCGCCACTATCGAGCCCCCCTTGCCGAGCGACAATTTCGAAGGTCTGGCGGTGGAACCGCTGGCCGATGGCAATGCCGTGGTCTGGGTCATCTCGGACGATAACCAGATCGCATTCCAGCGCACGATTCTGCTGAAGCTGCGCTGGAATGCGCAGAAGGAAGCGGGAAAATCGGCGCAGGCACGCGAAAAGGGCGCACGGTAACCCGTACGCCCCTTCAAGCTTTCGCGAGACGGCCTCCTAGGAGGCCGAAAGGCTCAGGCGGCAGCGGCAGCCTTTGCCACTTCGCGCTTCACCTTGCGGGCGCGCGGGGAAAGCTTCTCGTCCGAGGTCTTGAGCAGCCAGTTGTCGAGGCCGCCGTTGTGTTCCACCGAACGCAGGCCATGCGTCGAGACGCGGAACTTGAAGCTGCGATCCAGCTTTTCCGACAGCAGCGTGACGTTCTGCAGGTTGGGCAGGAACACGCGCTTGGTCTTGTTGTTGGCGTGGCTCACATTGTGGCCGATCTGGCGGCCCTTGCCGGTCAGTTCGCAAATCCGCGACATGGAAAATCTCTCGTTCGAAAAGCTTGGGGTTATCCCCGGAAAGCGGCGCGCATAACTTCCGCCGGGCGGATCGTCAAGCATATCGTCGGCATTGCTGGATCGCTTTTACGGTATTAGCCCATGCGGGATGAAACGCTGGCCGCTGCCCGAACCGATGTGTGCCGCCCTGGCCGAAGCCGAAGCCGGTGCTGCGGCCGGGGAAGTGCCCGTGGGCGCGGTCGTCGTCAAGGACGGGCAGATCATCGCGCGGGCGCATAATGCCCCGCGCCAGCTTCACGATCCCACGGCCCACGCCGAAATGCTGGCGATTCGCCGGGCGGCGCAAGTCCTGGGGGATGAACGGCTGGAAGGCTGCGAATTGTGGGTTACGCTGGAACCTTGCGCGATGTGCGCAGGCGCGATTGCCCATGCGCGCGTCGCGCGGCTGTACTACGGCGCATCCGATCCCAAGGGCGGTGCGGTGGAGCAGGGCGCGCGGGTGTTCGATCAGCCGCAATGCCTCCATCGCCCGGAAATCTATGCCGGAATGGGGGAAACAGAGGCCGCCGGGCTGCTGCGCGATTTCTTCCGCGCGCGGCGCGGTTAAGTGCCGCTGCGCCAGATTTTCGCGCGCACGGTATCGCGCATCCCGAACTGGGCTGGGCTGCAACGCGTGGGCATATAGCCCTTGTCATAGCAGAGGCGGATTTCCTCCAGCTAGCCACGCCGATTGAGATGCACGCCGACCTGTTCCGGTTTCCAGCCGCGATTGCGGGCGACAAAGGCGCGGCGAATCGCCCCCGCGTTGAGGTTATCTTGTCGCGATAGGCTGTCGAGATCGGGCAGGCGCAGCGAATCCCACAGAATTCGGCTGACCTTGAAATAGGATTCGGGCGTGCGGACCATGCAACTGCCATGCTTGGCCCATTCGTGCGCCATCAGCCGGGCGGACGGCATGGTGCACAGGTATTGGCGAACCAGCGCGGGGGAGGGCGTGCGTGGAGCCGGGCACCATTGCGGCCAGCGGCCATTGCCTCCTTCGGGCCATAGGCCGTGCAGCACCAGCCCGAACCGGCCGTTGCGCCCCGAACATTGCATGGCATCGCCCGCGCTGCTTTCCCGCCCGTGGCAATATTCGGGCGACCAGCTCAGCGACAGCGAATAGCCGCTGACCGGCATGCGGCGCGCGGGGCTGTCGGGCACGATCTGCGGCACTGTCACCGGCCCATCCGGCACGCGGCATTGATCGGCCTGGGCGTAGGCGGCGCTGGCGGGCAGAATGGCGAGGCTGGCGGCTATGAGCAGCGGTCTGGCTATGGGCATGGGATCGGTGAATACCTTCGTGCCGGTTGTCCGTTCGCTTATACGCGTTGAGCAAGACTTTCGCATCGGTGCGGAACGGGAAGGGTGGTCGGCCTTCGCGATTGTTCCGGTCCGCACATGGCGCAATCGCCCGCCGCGCGCACTCGTACGATGAACTTAAAGCGGCGTGAAATCGAGACCGATATCGGCGGCGGGGGCGCTCTGCGTCAGGCGGCCGACCGATACGTAAGTCACGCCCGTCGCCGCCTTGGGGCCGATAGTGGTGAGATCGATCCCGCCCGATGCTTCCGTCGGGACACGGCCCGCGACCAGAACCACGGCCTCGCGCAAGGTCGGCACGTCCATGTTGTCGAGCAGGAGATGGCTCGCACCGGCTGCCAGCGCCGGTTCGATCTGGTCGATCCGGTCCACTTCGCAGATCACGCTGGCAACCCCGGCGGCACGGGCGCGGCGCACGGCTTCCCCGACATCGCCTGCCACCAGCACGTGGTTATCCTTGATCATCGCCGCATCCCACAGGCCCATGCGGTGGTTTTGCGCCCCGCCCATGCGGGTTGCGTACTTTTCCAGATGGCGTAGGCCGGGAATGGTCTTGCGCGTGTCGAGCAGGACGCAGCCCGTATCGCCCATGGCATCGACATAGGCGCGCGTCATGCTGGCGATGCCGGACAGGTGCTGCACGGTGTTGAGCGCGCTGCGTTCTGCGGTCAGCATCGCGCGGGCATTGCCCGACAGGCGCATGAGCTGCGTTCCGGCGGGCACGGCCTGTCCTTCTCCCGCCAGCAGGATTATATCCATCGATGGATCGAGCGTGCGGAAGAATGCCGCCGCAACGGGCAGCCCCGCGACGGTGATCGCATCCCGGCTGTCCATCACGCCGGAAAAGCGGGCATCGGCGGGGATCACGCTTTGCGCGGTTACATCCTGCCCGCCGCCCGGCAACCCCACGCCAAGATCTTCATCCAGAGTGGCGCGGACAAAGGCGTCGCAATCGAAGCCTGTGAGCTCAAAACCCATAGTTACTCCCGTTCAGGGCGCGCACCGCAGCGAAACGCGGCATCGGCTATCCGCATCGTCCAAACAGGAAAAATCGCGTTTCGACAAGCGGTGCCTGAACGGGATACCGGCTCTTAAGGTCCGCCTAGTGGACGAAGCGTGCCACCACGTCGCGATAGGAGCGGCTGACTTTCACTTGCGCCCCGCTTTCCAGCACGAGGAAGCATTCGCCATTGGTGTGCGGCTTCACCTGGCGCACCTGATCGAGATTGACGATGGTGGAACGGTGCACGCGCTGGAATATGCGCGGATCGAGCCGCCGTTCGAGATCCTTCATCGTTTCGCGCAGGATCAGCGAATTGTCGCCGGTGTAGATGCACATATAGTCGCCCGCCGCTTCGATATGCTCGATCGAATCGACATCGACGCGGAAGATCTGGCCGCGATCCTTCACGTTGATCAGCTTTTCGTAGCGGTTGGCGGTGTCGTCCTGTTCCGGCATGTTCTCCACCGCATCGGGGGCGACTTCGGACAGGACGGTCTTGAGCTTTTCGGCTTCTTCGGCGGATTTCTTTTCGGCCATGCGCTGGCGCACCCGCTCGATGGTGTCGGCCAGCTTGTCGACATCGACCGGCTTCATCAGATAATTCACCGCATTGGCTTCGAACGCGCGGATCGCATGTTCCTGATAAGCGGTGACGAAGACGAACAGCGGCGGTTCGATTTCCATCACGCCCTTGACGACGGAGAAACCGTCGAAGCCGGGCATCTGGATATCGAGGAAGACGAGATCGGGCTTTTCCGTCTTGATCTTGCGGATCGCTTCGCGTCCGTTGGAGCAAGTGTCGATCACCTCGACATCGGGGAAGGCTTCGAGGCGCAATTGCAGCCCCTGAATGGCGAGCTTTTCGTCATCGACAAGTATGGTTCGGATAGTCATGCGGGGGTTCCGAGCGAGCGTTTGTCGGGGAGGGCGGCTGTGCCCGGCGCGGCTGCCGCAGGCGGGCGAGCCTGCGGAGTTTCCGCCTTCTTGGCAGGCTCGTAGGGGATTTCGATAATAACGGTGAAACCTCCCTCAGGCGGATTGCGAATCTCGAAGCGATGTTCGTCGCCATATGCCTGGCCAAGCCGATCCCGAATATTGGACAATCCCACGCCGGTGGACGTCTGCTCACCGGCGCCGGTAACGACACCCGGATAGGTCGGCCTTAGTTCGGCGTTTTGCAATCCCGGCCCGGTGTCGGAGACGGTAATGCGAAGCCTTTGGCCGACGAGTTGTGCGGTGAGCGTGATTCTGGCCCCTTCCTCCTGCGGGGAAACGGCATATTTGATCGCGTTTTCAACCAGCGGTTGCAGCAGCAGCGAAGGCAGCAGGGCATCGCCCGCTTCCGGGTCGACGCGGAATTCGGTTCGCAGCCGTTCCTCGAACCGCATCCGTTCGATGTCGAGATAGAGCTTCAGCGTCTCCACTTCCTGCTCGATGGAAACCTTGCTGCCCGCTTCGTTGATAAGCGTGTGGCGCAGGAACGACGACAGCCGCATCAGCATCGCGTTGGCCGGTTCGGTCTGTTTGAGCAGCACCAGCGTCGAAATCGAATTGAGCGTGTTGAACAGGAAATGCGGATTGAGCTGATAGCGCAGCATGGCGAGCTGTGCGCTGGTCGCCTCGGCTTCGAGGCGGAGCATCCGATCCGATTGTTCTTCGATCTGGACGTAGAAATTGATCGCGTAATACAGCGCGGACCATGCACCCAGCAGGGTAAGATCGATGTAGAATACACCCAGGAACAACTGGGCGAAACTCGCATCGCTATTGACCTGGTAAAGGCTGATCACCCACCCGTTGATGAAGGCCGACACGCTGACGGCGCCTGCCAGCGCGATGCTCGTCAGCCCCCAGGTGACCAGCGGGCGGCGGTGGATCAACTGGCGGTAGATGACCGAAAGGACGAGACTGATCGAAAAACCGGTGATCGTGGCGATCACCACCAGCAGCAGGAACGAGAACGGCTTCTCGTTCGCGACGGTGGTCATGCCGCGCACGACCATCGCCCCGCCCCAGCCCGCGATCTGCAATTGCCAGAAGGCGCGGTTCTTGTTGGCGAAAAAAGGCGTCGGTTGGAGGGGCAGAACGGCCATAACGGTCATACCTTTAGCCGATTTCCGGGCTTTCGTCAGACCTTATTGCATCGCTTTTCCGCACCTGTGGCAGGCTGACGAAAGCGTGCCGGTATCAGGAAGCGTCCTTGTCCTTCGCACTGTCCGCCTTGGCCAGGGCATCGGCCAGCGCATCGCGCGGCAAAGCCCCGGAAAAGGCCTGATCGCCTACCACCCAACTGGGGGTGCCGTTGAAATTGAGCCGTTGGGCAATCGCGAGATTGCGGCCCAGTTCCGCCTCGACCGGTTTCGATTGCGCGACGGCCTTGGCGCGAACCATGTCGAGCCCGGCCTTCTGCGCGGCGGCGTCTATGCTGGCGGGGGAAGGGGGGCCGAGTTCGAACATCGCCTTGTGGAAGGCGGCATAGCGGCCCTGTTCCGCCGCTGCGAGCGCCATCCGCGCGGCGGTTGCGCTTTGTTCCGAAAGGATGGGCAATTCGCGGATCACGACCTTGAGTTGCGGGTCCTGTGCGATCAGCGCATCGACTTCGGCCACGCTGTGGCGGCAATACGTGCAGGCGAAATCGGTGAATTCCACCAGCACCCTGGAGCCTGTGGGATTGCCGAGAATGGCGCCGGGGAAAGCGGTGGTGACTTGCGCCTTGATCGGCGTCAGCCGTTTGGCGACTTCGCGTGCCTGCAGCCGGTCCATCGCCTGCGGCAGAATTTCGGGGTGCGTCAGCAGATAGTCGCGCACGGCCGCATCGGTGGCGGGGCGCGTCAGCCCGGTCCAGGACGCGGCATAGCCGCCGGCTAGTCCCAGCAGCACGGCACCGAGCGCGTAAAGGGCGATCCGGGCCGCGCCCGCTTTCGATTGTTCAGCCATCGTGCTTGGCCTTACCCTTTTTCTTCTTGCCTTCAAGGGCGGCGCGGGCCTGCATGGTGATATCCTGTGCCCTCAGCCAGTCCGGCGAATTTTCCGGCAGCGCGACCAGCGCGGCCTGTGCGTTCTGCAGGGCTTCGGGATAACGCTTTTCCATGACCTGCTGTTCCGCGCTGGCCAGTTGCGCGCGCGGCGTATCGCCTTGGGCGGCATAGGCCACGCCCAGTTGATACCACGCGAACGGGCTTTCGCGGTCGCGGGTCACGGCCGCTTTGAGCACCTGGACCGCTTCGGGGTAATTGGCGGGATTTTCGGTGGCGATCAGCGCGTGGCCGAAAATGGTGGCGATCAGCGGGTTGTTGCGCGTCAGCCGGTTGGCTTCGCGCAGTGCGGGGATCGCCTGCGCCGGTTTGCCGGATTCGAGCAGAATCTGCCCTTCCAGTTCGAGGAAATAGGGATTCTGCGGCTCAATCGAGCGCAAGGCTGCGGTTTCCGCCAGCGCTTTCGAAAGGTACGCTTCCTTGTGATAGGCGTAGGCGCGGGCATAGTGGGCCGGAATGCTGTTGTCCTTCGGCGGATAGGCAGCCAGCGTTTGCGCCGGTTCGGCCAGATACCCGTAAAGCTTGGCCCTTACGCGGAGGAAACGCTCCTGCAGTGCGGGATCGGGTGGTTTGGTCCAGGCCGGATCCTTTTCGTAGATATCGATCAGGTTGTTGATGCGGTCCCCCGTCAGCGGGTGGGTGCGGCCGAAGGAATCCTCGTCGCTCTGGCCGTAGCCGTAACGGAATTCCTGATTCTGCAGCTTCTTGAAGAAGTCGATCGACCCCCGCCCGGAAATGCCCGCCTTGGAGAGAAATTGTGCCCCGGCCGCATCGGCCGAGGATTCCTGCACGCGGCTGAAAGCGAGGAATTTGCCCATCGCTGCCTGCTGTCCTGCTGCTATTACGCCCATGGCCGCGTCGGGCGCGCCAGCCGCCGCTGCCGCGACGCCGAGCAGCAGCGACAGGATGGTGATGTGGCCTGCCGCCTTCGCCCCTTCGTCGAAGCGGATGACATGGCCGCCCACGATGTGACCGAGTTCGTGGGCGATCACCCCGCGCACTTCGTCGACGCTGGTCGCCGCGTTGATCAGCCCGCTGTGGATGTAGATCGCCTGCCCCCCGGCGACGAAGGCGTTGATCGCCGGATCGTTGATCAGCACGATATCGACATTGCCGGACTTGAGGCCTGCCGCTTCGACCAGCGGGTTGCCCATGTCCTGCAACAGGGCTTCGGTTTCGGCATCGCGCAGGATGGATTGGGCGGCGGCCTGCTGGATGGAGAGGGTGGCAGCGGCGACAATCGCGAAGATTCGGGCGAGCAGACGGGCAGGCTTGCGCATGATCTGCGCTTGCTAGCCTGTTTTGGTCTGAACCGGAAATGAAGATCGGCCTGCGGTCCGGCCAAAGCGGCCGGGGGCGTCAGTCGCGCAGTTTGCGCATGGCCTGCTCCAGCAGAGCTCCCTCATCGGCCACGAGACCCACTAGCGCGATCGAACCATCGGCCTGCTTACGCACAACCGCGAGGGCAAGCTCGCCTTGGGAAGAAGTGGATGTATCCAATGGTCGGGGGGGCTGCACATCCCCGGCCGCATCCATGGCGGGGCCATCGGCCCAGTTCGTCAGCGGTGCATCGGTTGGGAAGGGAGCGAAAGGCTGCCTTGCACGCGCGGAGGCGTTTTCGTCGGCGGGGGCGGGTCGCCCTTGCTCGCCGGCTTCCTTCCAGTTGATGACGCAGAGAATGAAATCGACCGTGTGATTGTCCGATGAGAAGGGAAGCAGGATTCCGCGATACAGGATCGTCTGGCCACGCTGGTTGACGAAATCCGCTTCGCAGCTGACCGGTGTCCGTTTCGCCAGCAATGGCGGGAAACGATCCGCGATTTGCGCCAACAGGGATCGGGCGGGAATGTCGGACCACTGGGCAACCGTTTGCGCGATCCCGCATTCGTTTGCCAGCGTTTCCCCCAGATGAAGGATATCGGGATTGTGCGGATCGGCCGAGAGATCGAGCAGAATGCTATTGGCGGCAAAATCGCCCGGCTTCTCCCGATTTAACGCGGTAATTGCGGGGATCGGGCTGTTGCCCAGCAGGTTGGCCCAATAATTGTAGGCGCGCACCTGCATGCGCCGTTCGTGGGGGTTTCGGCCGATACCGTCTGCCGGTGCGTCGGTGGTGAATTGTCCGGTGGAATCGCCCATGCGCAAAGGCCCTTATGCACGCTTGTGCGGACATTCTGGCCTGGGCAGAGTAAAATTCCGGTAAAGATCATATCCTTTTCCCGGGCGGATGAGGCAGCACGGAATGGTGGAGGGCGGATCAATCGTTCCCGGGAAGGAGCGGCCCGATGCCAGGATCGGCAGCGGCCATCGTGCGGCGCAATGCGGTCCGGGCCAGCCGTTCGACCTCCACTTTGCGCCGGGCGGTGGCCAGCCCCAACAGCGGTGCAGGCCGCACGATTTCCGCATCATAACCATCGGCAACGATAACGCCGCATGCTTCCGGGCGGAATTCGGTGTGTTCCAGGCAAGCCCGGTCAAGATGCGGAGCCAACCCCCAGAAGAACCGGTCGCAAAAATCGAGATAGTCTGTCCATTTGGTATCGCCGAGAAGATCTGCGCGGGCCACCTTGATTTCGACGATCACGATCCGCCCCTTGTCATCCAGCCCCATCAGATCGGCCCGCCGTCCATTGCGCAGCGGCATTTCAGGCAGGCACCAGATGTTGTTGCGCGCGAACAGGCGGCCAATCCCACGCGCCACGGCCAGCGCTTCCCGTTCTTCCTCGAACGCTTCCGGCAAGGGGCAGGGGGGCGGATCGATCATGGGCGATGATGAGAACATATAGGGAACTTTGTCAAGCCTGAATTCCATCCGGCTACTGCCACGATTCCACTAGGTCACGGCGATTGCCGGCCAACGCGTAAAAGCGCTGGCATGCCGCCGCACTCGCTGCTAGTTGCGCCCGCAGGCACCCGTAGCTCAGCTGGATAGAGCGCTGCCCTCCGAAGGCAGAGGTCACAGGTTCGAATCCTGTCGGGTGCGCCATTCCCGAACAAAAGAGAGAACGGTGGGTGAGATCGGCTATCTGATCGGT
>CAYXMY010000032.1:0-25781 GCA_964466155.1 uncultured Caenibius sp.
CTGGCGGAGAGGGTGGGATTCGAACCCACGTTACGGTTGCCCGTAAACCGCATTTCGAGTGCGGCGCATTCGACCTCTCTGCCACCTCTCCGCGAAGTCAGGTGCATCGCTCGGTGAAGAGCGCGGTCACTGGGAAGCGGGCGGTTAGCGGATGACAGGCGGCTTGCCAACCCCACTTGCGCAAAAATTCACCGGATCGCCGCCATCCTTGTTTCGCACGCGCAATAAATTATATTGTATGCCGTAATGAACCGTTCGACATTCTATTCGCAGCAGGCTGGCCGCGTGGTCGATGCACCGCTGCAAACCCGCGCCCGCTTCGCCATCGGCGATGTCGTACGGCACCGCCAATTCGGTTTTCGCGGCGTTATTTTCGATATCGACCCGGTCTTCGCCAACAGCGAAGAATGGTATGAGGCGATTCCCCAGGATATACGTCCGCGACGCGATCAGCCCTTTTACCACCTGCTCGCGGAGAACGAGGATTCGTCCTACGTCGCCTATGTCAGCCAGCAGAACCTGTTGGCGGACAGTGAAGGCGGCCCGGTCGATCATCCATCCGTGTCGCAGATTTTCGACGATTTCGCCGATGGCCGGTATCGCCTGCGCCGCAGCCTAAGCCACTGATCGCCCGCTGCAAGGCCGCTACCCGCCTATGGGCGCGGCCTAGATCGGTATCGCTTAGCTCTTGAGCTTCCACCCCGATCGCAACAGGCAATACGTCAGAACGCCAAGCGCCAGATTGAAGAGGCCGAGCCCCGCGGCAGCCCACCACACGGCGGCATGCCCATCGCCGATATCGCTCGCCCCGAGAAAGCCGTAACGGAAGCCCGAAATCACATAGAAGAACGGGTTGGCGAGGCTGACTATCTGGAACGAAGGCGCCAGATTGTGGATCGTGTAAAACGTGCCTGAGAGCAGCGAGAGCGGCGCGATCACGAAATTGGTGATTGCGGCCGCGTGATCGAATTTTTCAGCCCAGAGCGAGGTCAGGAGGCCCAGGAACGACAGCATGACCGCGCCCATCAGCCCGAACCAGACAACGGCCCAGATATGCGCCACGCCCAGATGCACCCCCGGCCAGAGCCAGATCGCCGCTGCCACCGCGGCACCCACCGCAATCGCGCGTGTGGTGGCCGCCGCTACGATTCCCGCCATCAATTCCCCTTCGCTCAGCGGCGGCATCAGATAGTCGATGATCGTGCCCTGAATCTTACCTACGAGCAGGGAAAAGCTCGAATTGGCGAAAGCATTCTGCATCATGCCCATGGCGATCAGGCCGGGGGCGATGAAGCTGGCGAAGGGAACACCCCACACCATGCGCCCCTGCCGCCCCAGTGCGACGGTGAAAATCACCAGAAACAGCAGTGTCGTGACCGCAGGCGCCCAGATTGTCTGGGTCTGCACCTTGAGAAACCGGCGAACCTCCTTAATATAGAGGGTCCATAGCCCTTCCCGGTTAATACCATGGATCAACGGCTGCCCCTTCGGCGGGAAGCGCCGTTGGGTTTGCACGGGGTCGGCGGAAACTACTACTGTCTCTTGGGCTTGATTGGCCATGCCCGGGCGACTATCGGCAACCGATCCGGCTGACAAGCGGCATCTTGTCCCACGCAGACGGGATCTCGAGCGGATTTGAGGAATTGGAGCGTCAATGAGCTGGACCGACGAACGCATCGCAACGCTGACCAAGATGTGGGAAGGCGGTGCCACGGCAAGCCAGATCGCCGAAGAACTCGGCGGGGTCAGCCGCAACGCGGTGATCGGCAAGGCGCATCGCCTTGGCCTGAAGGCGCGCCCTTCGCCGGTGAAAGCCAACGAACAACCGAAAAAGGCGAAGCCCGCCGCGCCAGCCGCCAAGAAACCACCTGCAACCTCCGCTCCGGCCGAGCCGCCCAAGGCGAAGGCCCCCGCGCGGCCGGCTACCGCAGCGGCGGCTCAACCCGCCCCCAAGCCGGCGGCAAAGCCTGAGCCGGAAGAGGACGATCTCGGCTCGCCCGCATCGGGGACACCTTCCCAGCCCCTGCCCAACCCCACTTCCGACATGCCTAAGATCGTGTCAGTCGGCCCTGGCGGCTTCCTCCGTCAAGGCCCCGGCGATCAGCAGGCCCCGATTCCCCCTGCCCCGCCCCGCCGTCTCGTTCCGGCCAAGCCGAGCCCGGAAATCGCGGACAAGACCAGCCTGCTCGACCTGAGCGACAAGGTGTGCCGCTGGCCGATGGGACACCCGGGGGAACCGGATTTCCATTTCTGCGGGGACAAGGTGAATCCCGGCTATCCTTACTGCGTCGAGCATTGCGGCCGGGCCTATCAGGCACAGTTGCCGCGTGGTGCACGCCGTCCACCTCCGCCGCTGCCTTACGGCGGCCCGCGCGTTCGTTGAGACCGATGGGCGGCCTTAGCAGCCGCCCCACACCCGTTTTCTGCTTCCTGCAAAGCGCGCAAGCCTTGTCAGGCTGCGCCTGAGCCTTGCCGTCCGGGCATGCGGTAGGGCAAAGGTGCATATCCTATCGCAGTAGGCCACGCTTGCTAAGCTCTGCGGGCGCTGGCTTCCTCCGATACGATCAGGAAGGAGCCCCCTCTATGCCGCTTTCGCTTCATGCCGTGCTTGTCCCCGGATGGCTTCAGATACTCGGCGCCTGCCGCAACTGGCTCGACAAGGCGGAGGCGCATTGCCGGGACACCGGCATGGCGGAAAACGCCCTGATCGAAGCACGGCTGGCAGAGGATATGCTGCCGCTCAACTATCAGGTCAAAAGCTGCACCGTGCATTCGATCGGCGCCATCGAAGGGATTCGCCGCGGTACAATCTCGCCCGACTGGTCGGAACCGCCCGCCACCTTTGCCACCTTGCGGGCCAGGCTGGATGATACCGTTGCCGCGCTGAACGCGCTCGATCCCCAGGAAATAGAGGGCTTCATCGGCCGCCCGGTGGTTTTCACCGTGGGCCAGACATACCGGATCGACTTCACGGCAGAGAATTTCCTGCTCGGCTTTACCCAGCCCAACTTCTTCTTCCACGCCACCACGACCTACGACATTCTCCGTTCGCGCGGCGTACAACTGGGCAAGGGCGATTTTCTCGGGGCGATGCCGGCGGAGAGCTAATCGCCAAAACAAAAAGGCCGCCAGGTTTCCCCGGCGGCCTTTTCTTCGCCCCGTTCAGGGCCGTTTGCGTTTCGCTCAGTCGTCAGACTTGAGGAAGGCAGGCATGTGATCGGGGTTGCCGTCTTCCTTGCCTTCACCACGATCACGGCGCGGGCCGCGATCACGATCGCCACGGGGGCCACCACGACCGCCACGGTCACCGTCACGGCGCGGGCGACGGTCACCCCGGTCGCCACGATCACCGCGCGGTTCACGCGGTTCGCGCGGCGGGCGGGTGTCTTCCAGCTCTTCGCCGGTTTCCTGATCGACCACGCGCATCGACAGACGGACCTTGCCACGGTTGTCGATCTCGAGAACCTTGACCTTGACCTCCTGGCCTTCCTTGACGACGTCCGTCGGCTTTTCGACGCGCTCGTTCCGCATTTCGGAGACGTGGACGAGACCGTCCTTGCCACCCATGAAGTTCACGAAGGCACCGAAATCAACGATGTTGACGACCTTGCCATTGTAGATCTTGCCGACTTCGGCTTCCTCGACGATGCCCTGAATCCACTTCTTCGCGGCTTCGATCTGGTTGACGTCGGAAGAGCTGATCTTGATCACGCCTTCATCGTCGATGTCGACCTTGGCACCGGTTTCGGCGACGATCTCACGGATCACCTTGCCACCCGTACCGATCACGTCGCGGATCTTCGACTTGTCGATCTGGATCGTCTCGATGCGCGGGGCATGGGCAGACAGTTCGGTACGGGCCGAACCCAGCGCCTTGGTCATTTCGCCCAGGATATGCGCACGGCCTTCCTTAGCCTGCGCCAGCGCCTGCTTCATGATCGCTTCGGTGATCCCGGCAACCTTGATGTCCATCTGCAGGCTGGTGATGCCCGCTTCGGTCCCGGCCACCTTGAAGTCCATGTCGCCCAGGTGATCTTCGTCACCCAGGATATCGGACAGCACGGTGAATTCGTCACCTTCGAGGATCAGGCCCATGGCGATGCCGGAAACCGGACGTTCGATGGGAACACCCGCATCCATCATCGAGAGACAGCCGCCGCACACGGTCGCCATGGAGGACGAACCGTTCGATTCGGTGATGTCGGACAGCACGCGGATCGTATAGGGGAAGTCTTCCTTGCTCGGCAGCACGGGGTGCAGCGCACGCCATGCCAGCTTGCCATGGCCGACTTCACGGCGGCCCGGCGCGCCGAAGCGGCCCACTTCACCGACCGAATAGGGCGGGAAGTTGTAGTGCAGCATGAAGCGCGAGTAGCTGAGGCCATCGAGACCATCGATCATCTGCTCGGAATCCTTGGTGCCGAGCGTGGTGGTGCAGATCGCCTGCGTTTCACCGCGGGTGAACAGCGACGAACCGTGCGTGCGCGGCAGGAAACCGACCATCGCTTCGATCGGGCGGACCTGCGTGGTGGTGCGGCCGTCGATGCGCTGGCCATCCTTGAGGATCGCCGTGCGGACGATTTCCGCTTCCAGCTTCTTGGTCAGCTTGATCGCGGTCATCAGCGTCTGGCCATCGGCGTCGGCGAACTTCGCCTTCACCTTGTCACGCGCGGCATTGAGCGCGTCCGAACGCTTCGACTTGTTGGTTTCCTTGTAAGCTCCGGCGATATCCTTGCCGATCAGCTTCTTGATATCGGCCTTGAGGTCGGCGGTGTTGTCCGACAGGTCGATGCTCCAAGGCTCCTTGGCAGCCTTTTCCGCCAGTTCGATGATCGCGCCGATAACCTTGCGCGATTCTTCGTGAGCGAAGACGACCGCGCCGAGCATTTCGTCTTCGGTCAGTTCCTTGGCTTCGGATTCGACCATCATCACCGCGTCCTGCGTGGCGGCAACCACGAGATCGAGACGGCCATCGGCCACTTCGGCCATCGACGGGTTCAGCTGATATTCGCCATCCTTGAAACCGACGCGCGCCGCGCCGATCGGCCCCATGAAGGGAACGCCCGAGATGGTGAGCGCCGCCGAAGCCGCGATCAGTGCAACGATATCGGGCTCGGTTTCGCCGTCATAGCTCATCACCTGAGCAATGACGTTGATTTCGTTGTAGAAGCCTTCCGGGAACAGCGGGCGAACCGGACGGTCAATCAGGCGGCTGGTCAGCGTTTCCTTTTCCGTCGCGCCACGTTCGCGCTTGAAGAAGCCGCCCGGGATACGCCCGGCAGCGGAGAACTTTTCCTGGTAGTGAACGGTGAGCGGGAAGAAATCCTGCCCTTCCTTCACCGACTTGGCGGCCGTCACGGCGCAGAGCACCACGGTTTCGCCATAAGTGGCCAGAACCGCGCCATCAGCCTGGCGGGCGATACGGCCGGTTTCCAGAGTGAGGGTTTTTCCGCCCCATTCCAGCGATACGGTTTTCACATCAAACATTCAGTTTTTCCTCGAACCCACGAGCCCTATTGCCACGCGGGGTTTACTGGCCGGGTATTCCGTCCCGGTCCGGTGCGGGGCCTGGTTTTGCGCCCCAGAGTCCCTCCGCCGGATTGCGGAGTTTCCCATGTCTTATACATCGCAATTGCGATGTCCCTATATGCAAAGAGCGGCCCACCATGGGGCCGCTCCGCAAGTCTTATTTACGAAGACCCAGCTTCTGGATCAGAGCGTTGTAACGCTCCACATCCTTCTTCTTGAGATAAGCCAGAAGGCTGCGGCGCTTGTTGACCATCATCAGCAGGCCACGGCGGGAGTGGTTATCCTTGTGGTGATCCTTGAAGTGTTCGGTCAGATTGCGGATCCGTTCGGTGAGGATCGCGACCTGCACTTCCGGCGAACCGGTGTCGCCCGACTGGCGAGCGTTGCCCTGGATGATTTCCTGCTTCTTTTCGGCGGTAACCGACATGTCATTCACTCCGCGACATCCGAAAGGTTGAACCCCCTGACGACCCGGGCTTCACCGCCCGAAAGCTCCATCAGCGCAACCGGAACCGCGCCCGATCTTGCCCAATACAGCCCATCGTCCTGGGGCAATCCGGAAATGACCCGGCCCTGACGGACCGCCCGTGCCGTGTCCGGATCGAGAGAAAGGGCCGGGATGTCGTCCAGCCCTGCCTCCAACGGCAGGATTACGTCTTCAAGGGCCGCGCCTCTACCGATTTCGTTGAGTTTGTCCAGCGAAATCGCCTGTTTCTCGGTAAACGGCCCGGCTTTGATCCGGCGCAGCATCGTCACATGGCCGACCGTACCGAGCGCATGGGCAATGTCCCGCGCGAGGCTGCGGATATAGGTCCCCTTGGAAACATGGGCCACCAATGTCACGGCATCGGCCAGTTCGAGCGGAGCGGCAGGATCGAAAGGATCGGGCCTGCCCGCACTTTCCGCAAAGGCGGATTCCACCTCAGCAGCCCCGCCATGCGGCACGGCAAAATCGAGCGCATGGATCGTCACCGCCCGGCTCTTCAGTTCCACATCCGCCCCCGCCCGCGCGAGATCGTAGGCCCGCTGCCCATCGATCTTGAGCGCGGAATAGGCGGGCGGCACCTGCTCGATCGGGCCGGTGAAATGCGCCAGCACCGCCGCGATGGCGGGGAAGGAAGGGAAATGCTCGCTGCGGGCGATCACCTCCCCTTCCGCGTCCAGCGTATCGGTTTCACTGCCGAACTGGATGGTGAACGCATAGATCTTGGACGCATCGAGCATCCGCCCGCACAGCTTGGTCGCTTCGCCGATGGCGATAGGCAGCACACCTTCCGCCAGGGGATCGAGCGTGCCGCCATGGCCGACCTTGACCTTCTTGCCATAGCCCGCCTCACGCAAATTGCGCTTCACCGCCGCCACGGCCTGCGTCGAGCCCAGCCCCACCGGCTTGTCGAGAATAATCCAGCCATGCGGCATCACGCGGCAGGCTCCGGCCATGCCAGTTTATGCCCATGGGCACGGATATCGGCAGGCCAATCGCGCGTGAAACGATCGTAGCCCATCCGATTGTCGGCATAGAGTTCGCGGATCGCATCCTCGAAATGCGGCAGATCCCCGGCGATGGCCGAGAGGAAGCGATAGGCCGCATCCCGGCATTCTTCCTCGCTCTTGCCGCGCGCCAGGGCCTCATCGACCAGACGGCGCAAGGCAGCCGAAGCACCGCCCCGCTGGAGATTGAGCCAATCCCAATGGCGCGGCAGCAGCGTGACCTCGCGGGCACGCACGCCGAGCGATGGCCTACCCCGCGTGCGCGGGGCAGGTGCCGCGCGCATATCCAGATCGACTTGCCTGCCGGTGTCATCATCGAAGGCGAGCAGATCGGAACTGCGTTCGGGACTGGGCAATGCCGCGAGGCGTACCGCCACATCGTCAGGGCTGCCCTGGGCAACGATGGCCCCTTTGCAAAATACGGTCACACTCATACGGTCACTCCTTGAGCGCCGCGTATATTAACCCGGATAAAAAATGTCAATATATTATCCGGGTTAAATTTATAAGCGCGCAATCCTCATCCTTTGTGCTTGGCGCCAGCCTTCTTGCTCGGCGGTCCTGCCACCTTGACGAAGCTTTCGAAGGGATACTTTTGCCCTTTCACATAGACTGCGCTGAACTTGTCGAGCGAGCCATCGGGGTTCGCGTCGATACCGACGAATTCGGTGAAAGGCAGATCGCTCGCCGTACCCATCAGCTTGGCCAGATACCATTGGCCACGATTGTCCTGAAAATAGATGCGATCCATTCCCTGAGAACGCCAGTCCCGCACTCCACCGCGATTGGCGAAGGGGATGGAGGCATCCTGTTGCTTGGCAGAGGCCGGAGCCGCCGTCTGCGCCGAGGCTGTCAGCGGCACGGCAAGACATGCCATTGCGGCAAGAGGCAAAAGGGATTTTGCGCAGTTCATGGCCGGGTTCCTTTCATATGTCCCGTCCCCGAAATGGACTTGGGAAGCCTTCCGTTCCGGATCAAGGGACAGAGGAAAATGAAAATCCGCCATCTGCGGGCGTTCATTTGCCCGCAATCATCCCGGCCAGCATCATATAGTGCGCGGTCAGCCAGTCGACCGGCGGCCCGATCACGGTTTGCACCAGCCTTGCCTGCGGGAATACCATCGGCACGACGAACAGCAACGCTATCAGCAGCAGGAAGCCATAGGGCCGCAAGCGCTGGTATTGCCGCGCCAAAGGTTCCGGCAGGATACCCTCGACGATGTGCGAACCGTCGAACGGCGGGATCGGCAGCAAATTGAACAGCGCGAGAAAGATGTTCACCAGAATGAAGAACTGAATGCCGGTCATGCTCAGCGCCAGCATGCCGGTGGGCGGTGCATCGACGCCGCGCGCCAGCAAGCCAAGCACAACCGCACCTATCGCGGCCAGCACCAGATTGATTCCCGGTCCGGCCGCAGCCACCGCCATCATCCCGAAACGGGGATTGCGCAGCCGCCACTTGTTGACCGGCACCGGCTTCGCCCACCCGAACACAGGCGCGCCGGTCAGTGCCAGAAGGCCGGGCAGCAGCACCGTGCCGATGGGATCGACATGCCGCAGGGGATTGAGCGAAAGCCGCCGCTGCTCGCTCGCCGTGGGATCGCCCAGCAGCTTGGCGACATAGCCATGGGCCACCTCGTGAAACACGATGGCCAAGACCAGAGCGGGAATGAGGGTGATGGCGGTGAAAAGAGTATCGTTCATTGCACACCGGCAGATAGGGAACCCGCCGTCATTCGCCAAGCAGAGAGGTCGGGTTCACCGAATATTTACTCCCGCCCCCCACCAATTTGTCCGGTTATCGGACAGAAAATTATACAGGGCAGTCGCGCACCGGCCAATGGATTATGGGAAGATATGACATTCATCGATCATAGGCAGCCATCAGCAAATCCGCAGCCGGTAATTCTTCTTGAGTTCAATGAGCTCTGCCCGAGTTTACTGCGGCAAGGAATGGATGACGGCACACTGCCCAATTTCAAAGCCTTGCACGATCGCGCTCAAGTTTTCGTGACCCAAGCCGATGTCAACGATCCAGGACTCCTGGAACCGTGGATTCAATGGTATTCCCTTCATACCGGCCTGGCTTACGATCAGCATGGGGTCTTCCATTTAACCGAAGGCACACAGGCCAAGCATGAGGATATCTACACCAGCCTGCGTAAAGCAGGCCGCCGGGTCGCCAGCTTCGGCAGCATGAACGTGACACCGTTTTCAGGCGGCAAAGATATATTTCTGGCCGACCCATGGTCCGAAGCGGGCGCTTCCTGGCCGGCATCGTATTCCGCATATAGCGATTTCGTATCGCGCATGGTGCGGGAATATTCAAACGAACAAGGCCGCCCCGGCGCAAAAGACGCCGCCCGCTTCGCCACCTTCATGGCAGGTCACGGCCTTTCCGCCGGAACGGTCGCCCTAATCCTGCGCCAGCTTGCAAGCGAGAAGACTGGCGATTCGCGTCTTTCCTATCGCCGCGTGGCGGTTCTGGACCGGCTGCAGACCGACTTGTTTCTCGATGCCTGGAAACGCACCCGGCCCGATTTCGCCAGCTTTTTCCTCAATTCGACCGCTCATCTCCAACACAGCTACTGGCGGCATCATGATCCAGAACCCTTCACGATCAAGCCGAGCGAAGAAGAGCGGGCGATCTATGGCGATGCAATAACCTTCGGCTATCGGGCGATGGACAAACTGCTCGGCCGCTTTCACCGCTTCGCAGCGCGGCAGGGGATACGGCTGATACTGGCAAGCGCGCTAAGCCAGCAACCTTACCTGCGTAAAGAGGACAAGGGCGGTCAGCACTTCTATCGGCTGCGTGATGTCGGCGCATTCCTGCGCAGCCTGGACATCGTTCCGCGCGAAGTCGCTCCTACCATGACTCATCAGTTTCTGGCCCATTTCGATCATGCGGCCTCTCGCGATGCCGCGCGGGAGAAACTTGCGGGATTGAAGCTGGAAGATGGCCGTTCGCTGTTCGGTTTCGCCGACCATGAAGGCGCCGGCGAGGCTTCGCTTTATTTCGGTTGCGAAATCGCAAGCGCCCTGGATTCGGCAACGCTCTATAGTGAGCCGGACGGTACGCGGCGCCGTTTCTTTACCGATCTCTATGTCATCGACGCTATCAAGAGCGGATGCCATCATCCCGATGGGGTGCTGTGGATCGAACATGCGCAACCGCGCGTTCATACAGGCAAAGTTTCCATTCTGGACGTCTATCCTACCCTTCACGATCTGCTGGCCGTGCCTTGCGAAATCGGCACACGGCGCGGATCGAACCTCTTGCCTGCAATGGAAACGACCGGGGTAGCCTGATCGAAATAGGTTATTCGTCGCCCAGATCGCGCACCACGCGCGGATCGGAAAGCAGGCGCTCGATCCGATCCGCCTCGTCGAAGCTTTCGTCGGGCCAGAACTGAATCTTCGCCGCGTATTTGAGCTTCAGCCGCTGGGCCACTTCGCGCTGGAAAAACGCGGTGTTGGTGCGCAGCGCTTTCAGCACCTGCTCCTCATCCGCGCCCAGCAGCGGCTTCACATAGACTTTCGCCTGCCGCAGATCGGGCGACATGCGCACTTCGGTGACGGACACCGAATGCGCCGTCAGCACATCGTCATGCACCTGCTGGCGGGTCAGCAGATCGGAAACGATGTGCCGCACCTGCTCACCCACTTTGAGCAGGCGGACGGAACGGGTTTCTGGGGTCGTGTGCTGTCGTGCCATGGATCGCTCCTGCTCCCACTCCCCTGGGGGAGCGGGATTGGATCACAAAGTCCGTTCGCGTTCTTCGACTTCGAACACTTCGAGAGTATCGCCCGGCTTGATATCGTTCGTATCGGCCAGCACGACACCGCATTCGAGCCCGGCGCGCACTTCGTCCACATCGTCCTTGAAACGGCGCAACGAAGCGATGGTCGTCTTCGAGACGATGACATCGTTGCGGGTAAGACGCGCATGGATGCCCTTCTTGATGTGGCCATCCAGAACCAGCAGACCGGCCGCCTTGTCCTTCTTGCCCGCGGGGAAGATTTCCTTGATCTCCGCGCGGCCGACGACATGCTCGATCCGCTCCGGCCCCAGCTCGCCCGCCATCTCCTTCGCGATTTCCTCGGTCAGGTGATAGATGACGTCGTAATACATCATCCGGGTTTTGTTACGCTCGATCAATTCGCGCGCCTTGGCGTTGGGACGGACATTGAAACCGATGATCGGCGCGCCCGATGCCGAAGCCAGCGTCACATCGCTTTCCGTGATTGCGCCCACGCCCGAATGCAGGATGCGGACCTTGATCTCGTCGTTCGAGAGGTTGTGAAGCGCGGTGTTGATCGCTTCCACGGACCCTTGCACGTCGGCCTTCACCACCAGCGGGAATTCGATGACATTCTGCTTGTCAGCCAGGGCCGAGAACATCGTATCGATGCTGGCGGGCGCCATCGTGGTGCGCTTTTCGGTCGCCTTTTCCTTACGGTAAGCGGACACTTCACGGGCGCGCTGCTCGTTTTCGACCACGGTCAGCGTATCGCCGGCCATCGGCACACCGCCAAGGCCCAGCACTTCGACCGGCATCGACGGCGGCGCTTCCTTCACCTGGCGGCCCTTGTCGTCGATCATCGCACGCACACGGCCGCTTTCGGTACCGACCACCAGCACGTCGCCGCGCTTCAAGGTGCCGCGCGTGACGAGAACGGTGGCCAGCGGCCCCTTGCCCTTGTCCAGCTTGGCTTCGATCACGGTCGCTTCGGCTTCGCGGTTCGGATTGGCCCCGAGTTCGAGCAGTTCCGCCTGAAGCAGGATCTTCTCGATCAGCGTGTCGAGACCGGCCCCGGTCTTGGCCGAGACTTCGACATCCTGCACATCGCCCGACATCGCTTCCACGACGATCTCATGCTCAAGCAGGCGTTCACGCACCCGCTGCGGGTTGGCTTCGGGCTTGTCCGACTTGTTGATCGCAACGATCATCGGCACGCCCGCCGCCTTGGTGTGATTGATGGCTTCCACCGTCTGCGGCATGATGCCGTCATCGGCCGCCACCACCAGCACAACGATATCGGTGACATTCGCACCGCGCGCGCGCATTTCGGTGAAGGCGGAGTGGCCCGGCGTATCGAGGAACGTAATCAGATCGCCGCTCTTGGTCTTGATCTGATAGGCCCCGATATGCTGCGTGATGCCGCCCGCTTCGCCTCGCACGACATCGGTGCCGCGCAGCGCGTCGAGCAGGCTGGTCTTGCCGTGATCGACATGCCCCATGATGGTGACCACCGGCGGGCGCGGCTGCAGCGTGCTGTCCGCATCGACATCTTCCGACGTGTCGATATCGACATCGCTTTCGCTGACGCGGGTGATGTTGTGGCCGAATTCTTCGACCAGCAATTCCGCCGTATCCTGGTCGATCGTCTGGTTGACGGTGACCATCATGCCCATCTTGAACAGCGCCTTCACCAGATCGGCGCCCTTCTCGGCCATGCGGTTGGCAAGTTCCTGCACCGTGATCGCTTCGGGCACGACAACATCGCGCACCTGCTTTTCACGCTGCTGCTGCTGGCCCGAGAAATGCGCGCGGCGTTCCTTCTCACGCGCACGCTTGAGCGCGGCGAGCGAGCGGGCGCGCGCGCCTTCATCCTCGTTCAGCGCGCGGTTGACGGTCAACTTGCCACCACGGCGGCGGTCGTCCCCGCCTTTTTCACGCGTGGCCTTGCGGTCGTCCTTCTTGACGTTGCGGTCGGTCCGTTCCGGCCGCTTGACTTCGGGGCGGGCCACCGGGGTGAACTTGCGCGGCGCCGGGGCCGGAGTGGCACCCGCAGCTTCGCCGTCTTCGGCATTCGCTTCGCTGGCTTCCGGCTGTGCGGCAGCTTCCACAGTCCCGGTTTCGGCTACAGGAGCAGCCGGAGCTTCGGGCTGTGCCTCCGCAACGGGAACCTGCGCAGGAGCGTCTTCTTCCACCGCCTTGCGGGAAGCTTCTTCCTCAGCCCGGCGATTTTCTTCCGTGCGGCGCTTTTCCTCTTCAAAAGCGCGCAGACGCTCTTCTTCCTCGCGGCGATTCGCTTCTTCCAGCGCCGTAAGCCGGGCCTCTTCGGCTTCGCGCAGCAGGCGGGCCTGCATTTCCTGGCGGCTTTCGCGCGTCTTCGGAGGGGCGCTGGGCTGCACGGCAGCAGGGGCAGGCGCAGCTTTTGGCGCGGGCGCAGCGGCAGGAGCCGGAGCAGGCACCGCCTCCGGAGCCACATCCTTCGCCTCGGGCGCGGAACCAGGCTTGACGATCTTGCGGCGCTTCACTTCCACGACCACCTTGTTGGTGCGGCCATGGCTGAAAGTCTGTTTGACCTCTCCCGCCTCGACCGAGCGCTTGAGGCCCAGAGGCTTGCGGCCCAGCGTCGGTTTGTTGTCGGTATCGCTCATAAAGCTCGTCTAACCCTTCGTATTCCAAATAGTTCGCCGCCGCGTGTCACGCAGCGCCATTCGTCCGCTCGCCGGTATCGCCTGTGGCCGTGTCATTGGCCCCGATGAAATGCAGCAAGCGCCGCAGTGGCAAGGCTACTCTTTCGGCCGATCCTTTATCGGCCAGTGCCAGATGGACGACATTGTCGCGGCCCAATGCCACAGACAGCGCCGCCCGGTCCAGTGGCAAGCGTATGCCGCCCAGGCCGGACCCTTCGGCATCCATGCCCACGCGCCATGCCTGATCGAGCTTGCGCGTGCCGTCTTCCGCCGCATCCGCCGCATGGGCCAGCCATGCCACGCCGCCCATCCGGGCCTGCTCCGCGATGCGGTCATTCCCCAAGATAAGCTTTCCCGCCCGCATTTCGAGACCCAGCCGGTCCAGAAAAGCCCGAGTCAGAGCCTGCTCCACCATTTCCGGCAGATTCGCGGCAATCTCCATGCGCGCGCCCTTGAAAGCCCGCGCCAGAGCGCCCTTGAGCTTGCCATTGGCAAGGGCGGCGGAAAGATCATCGCGCGTGACACCGATCCAGGCGCCCCGCCCCGGCGCACGCGCCAAGGCATCGGGCAGCACGTACGAAGTGCCGTCCGGGCCTTCCGGAGAAATGGCCAGCCGCACCAGCGCATCGCGCGGGGCGTTGTCCCCCGTCAGGATGCAGCGGCGCTCAGGCCCGCTTTCGCGAGCCTTGCGGCCTTCAGCGATGTCTGGGCTTAGCGCCTCATTGTGAGGATTCCGCATCAGCGGCCTCCTCGTTTGCAGGCCCGCCGGTCGCCGGTTCGTCGTCGAACCAGTGCGCGCGCGCGGCCATGATGATCTCGTTGCCCTGCTCTTCGCTCAGGCCATATTCGCCCAGAACGCCGCCCTTGTCCTCGCTACGCTCACTGCGCTCGCGGTCACGGCGGGTCTCGTTCGAATTGTTGCGGCGGCGCTGCTCGCCCCCGCGCTTCTTGGCGATGAGCTCGTCGGTGGCCAGATCAGCCAGATCGTCGAGCGTCTTGATGCCCGCCTTGCCCAGCGTGACGAGCATCGCCTCGGTCAGGTGCGGCAGTTCGGCCAGCGCGTCCTCGACGCCAAGACCGCGGCGCTCTTCGCGCTGCGCTTCCTCGCGGCGCTCCAGCGCTTCGAGCGCACGGCTCTGCAGCTCTTCGCCCAGTTCCTCGTCGAAGCCCTCGATGGCCGCCAGTTCGGCGATATCGATGTAGGCCACTTCCTCAAGCTCGCTGAAGCCTTCGGCCACCAGCAGCTGCGAGAGCGTCTCGTCCACGTCGAGCTCTTCCTCGAACATCTTCGAGCGCTCGGCGAATTCCTTCTGGCGCTTCTCCGAAGCTTCCGCCTCGGTCATGATGTCGATCGCCGAACCCGTCAGCGACGAAGCCAGACGCACGTTCTGGCCGCGGCGACCGATGGCGAGCGAGAGCTGGTCATCGGGCACGACGACTTCGATGCGGCTCTCTTCCTCGTCGATCACCACGCGGCTGACGGTGGCGGGCTGGAGCGCGTTGACCACGAACGTCGCGGTGTCCTCGCTCCACGGGATGATGTCGATCTTCTCGCCCTGCAGTTCCTGCACGACGGCCTGCACACGGCTGCCCTTCATGCCGACGCAAGCGCCGACGGGGTCGATGCTGCTGTCGCGGCTGATCACGCCGATCTTGGCGCGCGAACCCGGATCGCGGGCGGCGGCCTTGATCTCGATGATGCCATCGTAGATTTCAGGCACTTCCTGCGCGAACAGCTTCTTCATGAATTCAGGGTGCGCGCGGCTCAGGAAGATCTGCGGGCCGCGGTTCTGGCGCTCCACTTTCATGATCCAGGCGCGGACGCGCTCGCCCACACGCGGCACTTCGCGCGGGATCTGCTGGTCGCGGCGGATCACGCCCTCGGCGCGGCCGAGGTTGACGATCACGTGGCCGAACTCGACCGACTTGATCACGCCGGTGATCACTTCGCCGGCGCGGTCCTTGAATTCTTCGTACTGCCGGTCACGCTCGGCATCGCGAACCTTCTGGAAGATCACCTGCTTGGCGGACTGCGCATCGATGCGACCGAGTTCCACCGCCGGCAGCGGATCGACGAGGAAGTCGCCGATCTTCGAGCCCGGCTGCAGCTTCTCGGCCGCCTTCAGGTCGACCTGCTTGAAGTAGTCCTCGACCTCTTCCACCACCTCGACCACGCGCCACAGGCGCAGGTCGCCGGTGCGCGGATCAAGCTTGGCGCGGATGTCGTTCTCGGCGCCATAGCGGTTGCGCGCGGACTTCTGGATCGCTTCTTCCATCGCCTCGATGACGATCGACTTGTCGATCATCTTCTCGCTGGCAACGGAGTTCGCAATCGCGAGCAGCTCTGCCTTGTTGGCGGCAATCGCACTGGCCATGGGTCTTCAGCCTTCCTCTTCTTCGAGAATCTCGTCCGCACCGCTGGAGTCGAGCGGGCGGGTCGCAGCAATCAGGCGGTCGGTCAAGACCAGCTTCGCCGCATGAATGTGGGTAAAGGGGAACGACACCGCCCCCTTCTTGCGATCTTCGATAGTGATCGCATCGCCTTCGACGCCGGTGAGATCACCCCGGAAATCACGCTGCCCGTCCAGTTTTTCGGACAGGCTGATCTTCGCTTCGTGCCCAACCCAATCGGCAAAATCCTTCAGCCGGGTGAGCGGCCGGTCGATCCCCGGCGAACTGACTTCGAGACGATAGGCCCCTTCGATCAGGACTTCGCCCTGTTCTTCCAGCGCATCGATAACATCCGACACGCGGCGCGAGAGTTCAGCGCACTGTTCGATCACCAACTGGCCGGTGGCCGGATCTTCCGCCATGATCTGCAAGGCAGGTTCATCCCCGGCCTCGGAGCCCAGCATTTTTACACGCACGAGTTCGAAGCCCAAAGCTCTCGCCTCTGGCTCCACCACTTCGATAATGCGTGCAATATCGGCCATCGCCACTCCAAAATATCTGCCAACTATCGCAGCAACGCGGTTTCGCGCCCGAACCCGTCAGGGCCAGCGTCCAACCTTGTCGCGACAATGTCGGGATGGCGCGCAAATAGGCTCATTGCCACCTGTTTGCAAGTTCTTTCGCATCTGCACCACGCCATCTTCACCAGGCCCATCTCCGCCGCCCCCTTTGCCCGGCCCGGATTTGCAGCTAAGGCCCCGCGCCATGCGCTCACTCGACGATATCCGCGAAGAATACGAGTTCCTCGAAGGCGATGAACGCTATCGCCTGCTGATCGAACTGGGCCGCGAACTGGAACCGATGCCCGATGCCCTGAAAACCGACGCCACGCTGGTGCGCGGTTGTTCCGCTTCGGTGTGGATCTATCCCACGCAGCATGGCGAACGGCTGCATTTCCTTGCCGATTCGAATGCCGCCATCACCAAGGGAATCGTCGCGCTGGTCCTGTCCGCCGCGCAGGATCAGCCAGCGGAAAAGGTCGCCGCCATGGATATAACGGCAGCGCTGGCGCCGTTCGATCTCAAGAATCAGCTTTCTTCCAACCGCACGCAGGGCGTCCCCAACATGATCGCCCTGATCCGCGAAACCGCAGCCCGCATCGCCGCGGGCTGACATCGCCCGGCTTTATCGAACTCCCCCTCTGCCTCGCGCCGGGCAGCAGCTTCGCGCGCGCTCCACCGCATGAACGGCAGCGTAACGGCCCCGCGCTTCTGTGACACTTTGGTACAAACCGCGACGCTCAAACGCAATTTGCAGTGCTAGATCAAAGGCCTCGGCACTTCCCGCCGAACCGAACAGACAGATCGCCATCGCAATGGCATTGCAAAAGGAGTGAACCTCATGCGCAAGTTCCTGATCGCCACCCCGCTCGCTCTGGCAGCGGCAACCCTGCTCGCCAACCCGGCCTCGGCAGCCCCGCAGACCTACAACAGCGCGCAGATTACCCGGGACATCAATCAGCTCGACCGGCAGATCGACCAGGCCCAGTCCCGGCGAGCGATTTCGCCCCGCGAAGCCAGCCAGTTGCACCGGCAGGTCCGCGAAATTCAAACCTTGCGCGCCCAATATGCCCGGGGCGGCTTCACCAGAGCCGAGCTGCGCACGCTCGACAGCCGGATCGACAGCGTCAAGCAGCAGCTCCGCACCAGCCATAATGACCGCGACCACCGGCCCTATCGCCGTTAAACCCGGTCAATAAGACATTCCCCCCTTGTTTTGCGGGGTCTGCGCGCCTAGCTGCCAGCTATGGCTAGCAGACCCCGCACTCTTTACGAAAAAATCTGGGATGCCCATGTCGTGGAATCGCGCGACGATGGCACCTCGATCATTTATATCGACCGCCATCTCGTCCATGAAGTGACGAGCCCGCAGGCGTTCGAAGCCCTGCGCATGAGCGGCCGCAAGGTCCGCCGTCCCGAGCTGACGCTCGCCGTGCCGGATCACAACCTGCCCACCACCGCGCGGGTGGATGCGGCGGGCAATCGCCTGCCCATCGCAGACAAGGAAAGCGCGCAGCAACTCGCCGCGCTGGAGCATAACGCGCCCGAATTCGGCGTGCGCTACATCGGGGCGACCGATGCCGAACAGGGCATCGTCCATGTCGTCGGCCCGGAACAGGGCTTCTCCCTGCCGGGCGCGACCATCGTCTGCGGCGACAGCCACACCGCCTGCCATGGCGGAATCGGCGCGCTGGCCTTCGGCATCGGCACGTCCGAGGTCGAGCATGTGCTGGCCACGCAGACGCTGCTGCTGAAGCAATCGAAAACCATGGAAGTCATGGTCGATGGCGATCTCGGCCCCGGCGTGACGCCGAAAGACCTGATCCTGCACATCATCGGCGTGATCGGCACCGCTGGCGGCACCGGCTACGTGATCGAATATCGCGGCAAGGTGTTCGAGGAAATGAGCATCGAAGGCCGGTTGACGGTGTGCAACATGTCCATCGAAGGCGGCGCACGCGCCGGCCTCGTCGCGCCGGACGACAAGACGTTCACCTATCTCCAGGGCCGCCACTACGCCCCAAAGGGCGCGGATTGGGACAAGGCGCTGGCCTGGTGGAAAACGCTGCACACCGACGAAGGCGCGCGCTTCGACAAGAGCGTGCGGATCGATGCAGCCGATGTGCAACCCACCGTCACCTGGGGCACCAGCCCCGAAGACGTGGTGCCGATCGGCGGCGTCGTTCCGGCGCCCGAAAGCTTCGCCGATCCGTCCAAGCAGGATGCTGCGCGGGCCAGCCTCGATTACATGGGGCTGGAACCGGGCCAGAAGCTCAGCGAAGTCGAAGTGCAGAACATCTTCATCGGCAGTTGCACCAACAGCCGCATCGAAGACCTGCGCGCCGCCGCCGCCGTGCTCAAGGGCCGCAAGAAGGCCGATAACGTCAAATGGGCGATTGTCGTCCCCGGCTCGGGACTGGTGAAGCGCCAGGCGGAAGCGGAAGGGCTGGACAAGATCTTCGTCGAAGCCGGGCTGGAATGGCGCGAACCGGGCTGTTCCGCATGTCTCGGCATGAACCCGGACAAGGTTCCGGCGGGCGAGCGCTGCGCATCGACCAGCAACCGCAATTTCGTGGGCCGTCAAGGCCCGGGCAGCCGCACGCACCTCGTCTCCCCCGCCATGGCCGCCGCCGCCGCCGTGACCGGCAAGCTGACCGATGTGCGCGAACTGATGGGATAATGCGATGAGCAAGAAGAGCGACAAGAACTGGACCGGACCGGCAGCCATTGCCGGGGCCGCGATCGGCTCGGCAGCGGTCGCGGCCGCATTGCTGTTTTCCAAATCCCGCAAGGATAAGGGCAAGGGCAAGCCTGTCTCGCAACCGCATACGCCCACTGGCGAAAAGCCGGAGACCGATTGATGCAGCCTGTCAAGGAAGTGGATGGCCGCGCGATTCCGTTCGGCCGCAAGAATATCGATACGGATATCATCATCCCGGCCCACTGGCTGAAGACCATCAGCCGCGAAGGGCTGGGCCGCGGCGCGTTCGAAGCGCTCCGCACTGATCCAGACAACATCTTCGACCAGGATACATACAAAGGCGCCCCGATCCTGATCGCGGGGGACAATTTCGGCTGCGGATCGAGCCGCGAACACGCGGCCTGGGCCTTGCTCGACATGGGGATCAAGGCCGTGATCGCCCCCAGCTTTTCCGATATCTTCTCGGGCAACGCGTTCAAGAACGGCATCCTCACCGTGGTGCTGCCGCAAGAGCAGGTCGACCGCCTGCTGGAAGTGGCGCAGACCGATCCGCTTACCATCGATCTCGAAGCGCAGACGGTCACAACCCCGTTTCAGGACCGTTTCCAGTTCGAAATCGATCCGTTCCGCAAGCATTGCCTGCTCAACGGGCTGGACGAAGTGGGCCTGACTCTGGCACGCGATGCCGCAATCGGCGATTATGAAAACCGGCAGGCAGCCGCTATGCCCTGGTTCGCCAAGGGCACCGCGCTCGCCGCCTGATATCCGTTCATCCGCGCGGCACCGCCGCCGCGCAACTTACATCAAGGGACCGAGATGACCGACTTCAACGACCGCGAACGCGCAGAAGAAGCCAAGTTTGCGCTGGACGAAGAAACCGCTTTCCGGGTTGCCGCCCGCCGCAACAAGCTGCTGGGCCAGTGGGCTGCGGCAAAGATGGGGCTGACGGCGGAAGAAACCGATGCCTATGCCAAATCGGTCGTGCAGGCCGATTTCGAGGAAGCGGGCGATGAAGACGTGATCCGCAAGGTTCTGGGCGATCTGACCAGCGCCGGCGTCGACATCGACGAAGCGGCCGTGCGCACGGCAATGGAGGCGAAATCCGTCGAAGCCCGCCGCCAGTTGATGGGCGAAGTCTGAACAGCAGAAAAGGGAAGCCAAGCCCATGCCGATGGCAGCCGACGAAATCGCGGCCATGATCAAGGCCGCCCTGCCCGATGCCGAGGTGGAAATCACCGATCTGGCGGGTGATGGCGATCACTACGCCGCGCGCGTCACATCCGCCGCGTTCACCGGCAAGAACCGCGTGCAGCAACACAAACTGGTGTACGAGGCGCTGGGCGGCAACATGGGCGGCACGCTCCACGCCTTGCAACTGACCACCGCAATCCCCAACTGAGCCGGGTAGCCAGTGCACCGGGAAATCCCGTACAGCGGGTATCCGGTTCCAACTGCATCGCACGCTCCATCACAGGGCCAAAACCATGTCCGACACCAATTCCCGTATCGCCGAAATCGTCAATTCGAATGACGTCGTCCTGTTCATGAAGGGCACCCCCCTGTTCCCGCAATGCGGCTTTTCCAGCCGCGCGGTCGCCATTCTCGAACATTGCGGCGTGGAATTCGCCAGCGTCGACGTGCTGCAGGACATGGATATCCGCCAGGGCATCAAGGGCTATTCCGACTGGCCGACCATCCCCCAGCTTTATGTGAAGGGCGAATTTGTCGGCGGCAGCGATATCATGATGGAAATGTACGAAGCGGGCGAATTGCAGCAATTGCTGAAAGACCAGCAGATCACACACTGATCCCGCCGGTTCCGTAAATGAGCAAAGGGCCTGCTGCCTTCGGGTGGCGGGCCTTTTCGTTTATCGGATTGCGGGAAGAGAGGTCTTCGGGGAGGCAGGACCCAGGAGAAGGCCCTGCCTCATTCGAAGACTTCGAACCATACTATGCATGCACCGTGCCAATTTGCCAGCCACACGGATAGGCAGGCATTGCAAAGGTTAACGCATCTTATCCATCAGGCACAATGTAAACTATTCCGACAGATCGGTTTTACACTTGGCAAGCCTTCCCCCCATCCCCCATGAAAGGCTATGAGTTTCGAGACCGATCCGCAGGGCGCCGACAGAGCCCGGCAAGCCGCCACAGTCGTGATATTCCGCCACGCCCCCGACGGCGGAGCGCCACAGATTCTGATGCTGATCCGCTCACACACGATGTCCTTCGTCGGCGGCGCGGCCGTGTTTCCCGGCGGCAAGGTCGATCCTGCCGATCACGAACTGGCGCGGGATCTGATGGAGCAGACCGCGGGTCTATTGGATAGCGATGAAGCCGCCCACCGCATCGCGGGCATTCGTGAAACGCTGGAAGAGACGGGATTGGCCATCGGCCTTGCCCAACGGATCGATGCTGCCGATGCGGCGGAAGCGCGCAGGATGCTCAACCGGAACGAGCCTTTGAAAACCGTTCTGGAACGGTTCGGCTGGACGCTCGATCTCGATGGGCTTGTCCCCTTTGCCCGCTGGATGCCGCATTTCAAGAAGGGGCCTATTTTCGACACCCGCTTCTATCTCTCCGACCTCGGCACCGGCGCGGTCGATATCGCGGTCGATGGGACGGAAAACACCGGCATGTTCTGGACCACGGCGGGCGATGCGCTGGCGATGGCGGATGCGGGCAAGATCCGCGCCATCTTTCCCACGCGCCGCAATCTCGAACGGCTGGCGCAGTTCCCCGATTTCGCCAGCGCCCGTGCGCAGGCCCTCGCCATTCCGGTGCGCACCGTCACGCCGTGGCTGGCGGAACGCGATGGCGAAAGGGTTCTCCAGATTGCGGAAGGGCACGGCTATCCGGTCTGCTGGGGAAAACTGTCCGAGGCCGCAGGCTGAACGCGCGCCTTATCCCACCGTGCCTACAGGGAAACGCTCAGATTTCCCCTGATCGATGAAGGGCCAATCTATGGCCCACTTCACCGTCGCACATGCAGAATTTCACTCTAAGCCGATGTTCCTCCGCGGTTGCAAAACACTGCGGAGGAACATCGGTTTTTCACTCAACCCATCAATTTCCGAAGCTGTAGCGCAGACGGAGGCCGTACATGCGCGGTTCGCCATAAGTGGTCGACCAGCTCATCAGAGAACCGTACACGTTGCTGTTGCCGATCCGGTACAACTTGTTGGTCGCGTTCGTCACAAACAGACCCACATCGAGACCGGTGCCAGCCACGCCCTTGAGATCGAGCGAAGCGTTGAGCAGACCGTATGCGGCGAACTTTTCGCCCGGTTCATTCAGTGTCCCGCCCGAGGTATGCTGTGCCGCAGTGTGCGAGTAGTTCACGAAGAATGCGAGCGTACCGAGATTGCCGGGCGCAGGCACGTTCACCGCCGCGTGAACGCTATAGATGTAAGGCGCGATGTAGTTGACGGGCAAGCAGCCCAGATCGACGGTCTGCCCGGCCGCCTTCATGTTGCCATCGCACGACAGGGTCGCGCTTCCGGCAGTGAATTGGTATTTCTTGTAATGGGCATCGGTGTAGCTGAAGTTGCCCCCGATCTCGAGCCAGTGAGCCGGTTTGACCGTTGCCTCGACCTCGACGCCCTGAATGCGCGCGCTGGCCGCAAGCACGGCCGCGCCGCTTGCCTGCGTGGTCGGGTTGAAATCGCCGACGGCCTTCTGGATGTTCGAGTAGTTGGTGTAATAATAGCTCGCGTTGAGGCGCGACGGTATGCCCGCAAGCCTGAAGTCCGATTTGAAACCGGCTTCATACGTGGTTGCATATTCCGGCTCGAAAGTACGCGTATCGGGGCGCACCGAATTGCCGTTGAAACCGCCGGCCTTATACCCATGGCTGATCTTGCCATAGACGAGCAGACGGTCGTTCACCCTGTAATCGAGACCGATCAGCCAGTTCGGCGCCTTGCTGCGCAGGTTGCCCGTGTAAGTACAACCCGAAGGATCGGCCACCACCGCGTTGGTCGAAGAACAGACATATTTGCCGAGATTGGCGCCTGTCCCCAGCTTGGTCGAAGTATTGGAACCGGTGATGTGATCCCAGGTGTAACGATAGCCGCCCGTCAGTTTCAGTCGTTCGAGCGCCGGGGAGAGCACGCCTAGATCCAGCACCGCCTGCGCATAAAGCGCCTTGGACCTGTTTCTGGTTGCGCTGAACTGGGTCGTATACGCGCAGAGCCCCGTGCTGGCCGCAGGGCAGAAGTTCATGGAGTAATTCCCGGTCGTACCGTGCGGCTTCTGATCGTAATAGAAGCCCCCCACCGTATAGGTAAGATGCTGGTCGAGCCCGGTGCCCTGAAGCTGCAATTCCTCGGTGATATCGGAAATGTTGTCACGCGGCATATCGGGCGATTGATTGTGATAGGTGTAAGGGCCCAGGACATTGGAACCGACACCCACCGAGACCGCTCCGCTCGGCAACCGCGTGGGATCGGATTCATACTGCTGCAGGATCGTGGCGTCCGCGTCCGCCAGATAATGGCTCTTGAACCGCTGATAGCTGAAGAGGTTGCGGATCGTCAGGTTGTCGCTGAGCTCGTATTTCGTGGTGTTCTCGATACCCCAGGTCTTGGTGCTCTGGTATTCATCGATGTCCATTGCCGTCTTGCGCGGCCCCAGGGCAGCCGCAAGAGCATCCGCCGTGCTGTAAGGCGTGCACGCCGATGCAGAGGCACAGAAGTGATAGCCGGCAAGGCCAGCAAGGTTATAAGCCTTGTGGATCAGGCCCGTGCCGTTGTTATGCGAATTGGCGAAATAGGCGAGCGTGTAGATTTCAAGGCGCTCGGTCGGCTTCATCAGGATGCCGAGCCGGCCCGTGTAGTAGTGAATGTTGTCCCGATCCTTGTCCCACACGACATCGCGCGTGAAGCCGTCGCGATCGCGATAGGTCCCCACCGCCCGGATCATAATCTTGTCGTCCACCACAGGGACGTTGAGCACACCCTCCAGCTCGCGATCCTGATAGTTGCCGATCGTCCCCTGGACATACCCGCCAAATTCATTGGTCGGCTTCTTGGGGACCAGCAGAATTGCACCGCCGGTGGTGTTGCGGCCGAACAGGGTGCCCTGCGGCCCGGCAAGAACCTGCAGGTTTTCGAGGTCGACATAGTTGCCCGGCCCGCCCTGCTGGCTGAGCGTGGTGGGCGACGGCAGCGGCATTTCGTTGAAATAGACCACCACACCCGGCGATGCCTGATAAGTCGCCCCCTGGCCGCGCAGCGTGAAGGATTGCGTTTCGCGCGAAGACTGACCGACCGAACCGACGGTCAGCGAGGGAATGCTCGCCTGCAGATCCTGGCCCGATTTGATGTTCTGCTGCTGAAGCCGTTCCGGCGAAAGCGCGGTGATCGCAATCGGCACGGTCTGATTGGGTTCCGCACGCCGGTTGGCGGTCACAATGATGTCGGCAACGCCGGTATTTGTTGCCGGCTGCGGGCTCGCATCCTGCGCATAGGCGGCCGTGGCGAGGCTCGATGCCAGTGCGGTGATCGATAGCCAGGCGGATGTGCGGACAAGGCGCTTGATATCAGAATGCATAAATCCCTCCCTCGAACGTGCTGAGCACCCGTTCGTCTACCGGCGCTCAACAAGGCATTTGCCTTAGATGGTTTTGTGGTTTCGTGAGGATGCTTACCCAAATCCACCATCTCTCACGATTGTGCGGGATATTATTGCCTCGGAGTTTATGTGTCAATTGCCTTAAATATCGCAAGTAGAAGCTTGCGAGGCAGCGTGATAGAGAACGCTTTGAAGGAGTTAATGCAGAAAGATGCGTGCGAAAAAAGCGGAGGGGGCCGCAAGGACATCCGATGTCCTTCAGGAAAACAGCGCACCCGCCTCGAATCGTCAGCCAGCCCGAAAACGGCGCTCGATAAGCGAAACCCGATACCGCTTGATGATCGCGGCAGAAGAACTTGTCGCAACGCGCGGCATGGCGGCGCTTTCCGCGCGGGAAGTCGCCAAGAAGGCCGGGCTCAGGAATAACGTTTCGGTGCAATATCACTTTGGCTCGATGGCCAATATGCTGATCGAACTGGTCGAATTCAGGCAGACGCAGCTTGAAACGCTGCGCGCTCAGGCGATTGAGCGTGAAGCGCACGCTATCGCGGACTGCGATATGTACACGCTGCTGAAGATGTTTCTTCTCCCGCATCTCGCCCTAGCGCGAAGGGAAGATGGCGGCATCCATCATGCATCGTTTCTTTTTCAGTACCTGCCGACCTTCACGGTTGGCGAGCACCCATTTCGCGGGGATTCGGAGGAATTTCCGGTGCTCAGAGGTCTGATCAGCGCCATTCGCAGGAAAATGGATTACCTCGATCCGGTTACGATTGACTGGCGGACCGGCAATGCCGCGATGCTGTTTCTGAACGTCATTCACACGATGCCGCATGCCGCGTTCGAAGATCACCGCATGATCGAAACCGGGGAACTGATCAAAGACACACTGCTGCAATGCGTGGGCGTGCTAACCGCCGGAGAGGTGTCGATCAAGGAACAGGGCCAGAAAGATGGCCGGGCCGAAGCGGGATACAGGTAAGATCGGGAGTGGCCGTTTTCAGCGCGGCGGATTTGGTGGATATTGCGCAAAAAGCTCCATTTTCCGTTCCATTTTTGACAACCGCCGCCCCGTTATGAACGTCTGCCCTGCGAAGAGCACGATC
>CAYXMY010000033.1:0-25473 GCA_964466155.1 uncultured Caenibius sp.
CGGCCAGATGTCGGCCCGGCCTTCGGCGAACAGCAGGTAGATCTCGGCCGACCAGCGGCCAATGCCCTTGATCCGGGTGAGGTCGGCGATAGCGGCTTCGTCGTCCGTTGGAAGGTGATCGAGATCGAGCGTGCCGCTCACCACCAGTTCGCAGAGCGAGCGGGCATAGGACTGCTTCTGCCGCGAAAGGCCGCAGCCGCGCAGGTCTTCGAAGTCCGCCGCCAGCAGATCGGCGGGCGGAAGGTCAGGGCCAAGGTGGCTTTCCAGCCGGTTCCAGATGGAGGCCGCTGCGGCCACGCTGACCTGCTGCCCCACGATGGTGCGCAGCAATGTGCGATAGCCGGTGGGGCGCTGGCGCGGTTCGGGATAACCCGCTTTTGTCAAAGCGATAGCGATGGTCGGCTCCCTTCCGGCGGCGAAATCGATCCCGTCACGTAGCTGATCTGCGCTGAGCCCCATGGTTCCTCCGGCTTGTCAAACGGCGATACAGGCCCTAGCACGCGCGCGATGGGGCTGACAGGACGCCTTTATTCGAGGGAAGTGGAATACGATGCCGAAACTGACAGTGGTCGATCGTGAAGGGGAAGAACGGACCGTTGACGCCGTCAGCGGCGTTTCCGTGATGGAAGCCATTCGCGACAACGGTTTTGACGAATTGCTCGCGCTGTGCGGCGGCTGTTGCAGCTGCGCGACTTGCCATGTGTTCGTCGACCCTGCCTTTGCCGACCGTCTGCCGGATATGAGCGAAGACGAAAACGACCTGCTCGACAGTTCGGACCATCGCAACGAAACTTCGCGCCTGTCGTGCCAGGTGCCGATGTCCGACGATCTGGACGGCCTGCGCGTCACCATCGCGCCGGAAGACTGATCGCGGAAAAACCGGGATTGCCTCCTGCCGCATCCGCTGAATCTTGCGGAAGGCGGCGGGAGGTCCTAGTTCTGCTGTCATGACTGCACCTTCTGTCCGCCAGACGACGCTGGATCTCATCGGCAATACCCCGCTTGTCCTGCTTGAGGGGCCGAGCCGGGCAGCCGGTTGCGAAATCTTCGGCAAATGCGAATTCGCCAATCCCGGCGCATCGGTGAAAGACCGGGCCGCGCTGTGGATCGTGCGCGATGCGGAACGCCGGGGCGATCTGAAACCCGGCGGCACGATTGTCGAGGGAACGGCTGGCAACACCGGCATCGGTCTGGCGCTGGTGGGCAACGCCTTGGGTTACCGGACGGTAATCGTCATGCCCGAAACCCAATCGCGCGAGAAGATGGATACCTTGCGCGCATTGGGGGCGGAACTGGTGCTGGTTCCGGCCGCGCCTTATGCCAATCCCGGCCATTTCGTGCACACCTCACGCCGCCTTGCCGAAGAAACGGAAGGGGCGGTCTGGGCCAATCAGTTCGACAATACCGCCAATCGCAAGGCGCATATCGATTCCACCGCGCCCGAATTGTGGGAGCAGATGGAAGGCCGGATCGACGGCTTCACTTGCGCCGCGGGCACGGGCGGCACGATTGCGGGCGTGGGCCTGGGGCTCAAGGCGTTTGACGAGAATATCGTTATTGCCCTTACCGATCCCTATGGGGCGGCGCTCTACAATTACTATGCCTGCGGGGAACTGAAGGCCGAAGGCAACTCGGTCGCCGAAGGGATCGGGCAGGGGCGTATTACCGCCAATCTCGAAGGGGCGCCGATCGACACCCAATTCCGCATGTCGGATGAAGAAGGGCTGGAATGGGTCGGCCGCCTGCTCAAGGAAGAAGGGCTGTGCCTCGGTCTTTCGTCGGGCATCAACGTGGCTGGCGCGGTGGCGCTGGGGCGGCAACTGGTGGCGCAGGGGCGCAAGAACCCCCGCGTGGCGACGATCCTGTGCGATACGGGCTTCCGCTATCTCTCCTCGCTCTACAATCGGGAATGGCTGGAAGCGAAGGGGCTTCCGGTGTTCGACTGGCTGAAGGATTGACTGGCGGCGCCCTTGCGGTAGCTTCCGCGCATTATGCCGGACATCAACCTCAATACGCGGCCCGATGGCGGTAATCAGCCCGAGGAGTTGACCGTAACGACCGGGCCAACGCGGGCGGAGGCTATCTTTCGCCTGCAGATCGGCCTTGCCGGTCTGGTCGCGATGCTGATGATGATCGGCCTGGCCAATATCATTATGGACCGGGCCAAGGAAAGCGACGCGACGACCGTGCCCGAAGCGGCCTCTACCGCCGCGCCGGTGAAAACGCCGCCAGTACCCGGAAGCGATCCTCTGGCCGATGCCGGGGTCATCCCTGCCGCCAAGTCGGATGGAACGGGCGGCAAATCCAATCAGAACGGCGATCCCAAGCAGTAGCCTGCCCGCATTACCGTTATCGCTATCGGCGCTGCTCGCGTTCGGCTGGGCTGCGTAATCGCACGCGGCTGGGCGGCGGCTTTTCCACTACCGAACTGACAGCCGGGAAATTCCGGGCCGATCAAGGGATTCGGTTTGGGATCGGGGAAATCACGGGAAATATGCGGGCATCTCGCTCACCTTCATGGGAGAGTCGCGGAAAATCGTATATTTTTCAGGGAACAAAGGGGAAACTTTAGGCTGTTTGGTAAATGCAAATATAACATAAAATCATTATAAAACAGAATGATAAATATAAATCCCGCATTTTCCCGTGTTTTTCCCTTTTTTCCCTCACCGCTCCGGGTTATGACAGTCGCCTATCGGACATGGTTCCAGGCCGCATTTCGCTTTGCGGAATGACCCGATCGCTCCAGCGCGCGGTCGGGTGGGGGCTGGTCTGTGCGGTTCAGGGATGACCCAGAGGCGGGGGGATTCGGCAACGTGGCGGCGGTTCAGCCATTTGGATACAGTGGTCAGGGCTTCTCGCTGCGTGGCGAGAAGGGCCGCTTTGTCCTGCCGCCTTCCTTCCGCAAGGCGGTCAAGGAATCGAGCGAAGGCCGCGTCCTCTGTCTTGCCCGGCATGACCGCTGGAAATGCCTGACCGGCTTCGGCCTCTCTCGCCTCGCCGAATTCGAAGCCCAGCTCGATCGCGAGGAAGAACGCGCCATTCGCCTCAACCGCGATTTCGACCGCGATCTGCGCGCTTCCCAGCTCCACGGGTTCACCGATGTCCCGTTCGACGAAAGTGGCCGCTTCATCATGCCCGATTTTCTCGCCGGACTGGCCGAACTCGGCGGCCTGGATAGCGGAGTCTATTTCCAGGGGGCGGGCAGTTTTTTCACTCTTTGGAATCCGCAGGAACTCTACGCCATGGGCGAAGGCTGGGAAGGTGCGCAGGCTGCCTGCAAGATGCTCGAAGCGGAAACGCTGGCCAAGGGGAAGAAGGCATGAACGCCCCACATCTTCCTGTTTTGCTTGATGAAGTGATCGCCGCATTGGCGCCGCAGCCGGGTGAGGTGATGGTCGATGCGACCTTCGGCGCTGGGGGGTACACGCGTGCTTTGCTGGATGCGGGCGCGGTCGTGCATGCGTTCGATCGCGATCCCGATGCTATCGCTGCGGGCAGGAAATGGCCGGAAACGGTGGAAAATCCGCCGAGGCTCATTCTCCACGCGCGTCGTTTCTCCGAAATGGTCGCTTCTCTTGCCGAAGCGGGAGTCGCCCGAGTCGACGGAGTGGTGATGGATATCGGTGTTTCTTCGATGCAGCTCGATCAGGCGGAGCGCGGCTTCGCTTTTTCCATGGATGGCCCGCTCGACATGCGGATGAGCCAGGAAGGCGAGAGCGCGGCCGATTTCCTTAACACTGCTTCCGAAGAAGCCATTGCCGATGTTTTGTTTCAATTGGGTGAAGAACGTCAGTCGCGCCGCGTCGCACGCGCGATTGTCGCCGCCCGTCCACTCACCACCACGGGCGAACTGGCCCGTGTGGTGCGCAAGGCGCTCAATCATCGCCCCGGTGCACCGAAGGACCCGGCCACCCGCAGCTTTCAGGCCATCCGTATCCATGTGAACGGCGAACTGGATGAACTGGAAAGCGCGCTGAACGCGGCCGAGCACCTGCTGGGCGAAGGCGGGCGGCTGGCGGTGGTCAGCTTTCACAGCCTCGAAGATCGCATCGTGAAGCGTTTCCTGCGCGATGCATCGGGCGCACAGGCCCGCGGATCGCGCCATTTGCCCGCCGCCAACGATGGCGGTGCGGAACCTGTGTTCACGGCAGTCGGCAAGGCGGTTCGGCCGAGCGATGCGGAAACGGCGCGCAACCCGCGCGCGCGTTCCGCCACATTGCGCGCGGCTGTCCGAACCGCCGCGCCCGCCAGAAAGGAGGCCGCGTGATGCTTCCCACCGCCCGTATGCGCTCCATCGGTTGGGCCATGGTGATGGCCATGTGCGTGACGCTGTTCGTCGCCCTGACTTTCCAGGTCAATTCGGTGAAGAGCCAGGTGCGTCTTGCCGAACGCCATATCGTGTCGCTCGAACGCGAAAAGATGATGCTGGAAACCGAATTCGAAACCCGCGCCAGCCAGCAGCAACTGGCCAACTGGAATACGGTCGAATTCGGCTATCGCGCGCCCCGTGCCGATCAGTTTCTCGAAAACGAACGGCAACTGGCGGATCTCGGCACGCCACGCGCGGTGGGTGCGCCCGCGCCGATCCGTGTGGCTGCCGCCGATATCCCGGAACAAACGGCATCGGATTTTCCGGCGATGGTTTCCCCGTTGACGGGCAAGGCCTTCGCCGCCGAGGTCGACAATTCAGCGCCGCATCATCAGATCGAACATCATGAAGGCGGTCGGGATAGCCTGTCTGGCCGTCTGACGCGCGGCGCCGCGCGCATCGTCCTGTCCGCCCGGACGGAGGCTGTGGAATGACAGCACTGAGCGTCAGCACCGCGATTTCATCCGGCCGCGTGGCGCTCGTCAATGTCCGTCAGCGGTCGCTGTTCACGGCCCGTTTCCGGGTTCTGTGGGTTGTTATCGGTTTCGCTCTGGTCGCGGTCGCGGCCTTGCTGCGGATTTGCTTTCTTGGCGTGTTCCAGGATGCACCCACCAGCCGTTCGCTGAGCGAGGCCCTGTTGCCGCCGCGCGGCGAAATCAGGGATCGCAACGGTGTGCCGCTGGCCCGGGCATTTCCCGCTTATGCGCTGTGGTACAATCCCCATGCGCTGGACGATGGCGGTGCGCCGCTGGTGAAATCGCCCGCCGAGGTCGCGCGGGAACTCAACCGCATCTTCCCCGACATGGACGTGAAGTGGCTGACCGGGCGGCTGGCCAGCGGGCGCGCCGGATACCTGCGCCGCCGCCTGTTGCCTGAGGAAGCCAACCGGGTGCAGCAGATCGGCGAGATCGCTCTCGAAATCCCGCAGGAAACCGAACGCTTCTATCCGCAAGGATCGCTGGCGGCGCATGTGCTGGGCTATGTCGGTGCCGATGGACACGGCAAGGTCGGCATGGAGGAAGTGCTCGACAAGCAGTTGACCGATCCTGCGCGGCGCGGCCAGCCCGCTGTTCTGTCTATCGATATGCGGGCGCAAGGCGCGCTGGAGGATGAACTGCGCAAAGGCATGCTTGCCACCAATGCGATTGGCGCTGCGGGGATCATTGTCGATGTCGATAGCGGGGAAGTGCTCGCGCTGGCTTCGCTGCCTTCGTTCGATCCCAACCGGATCGATGTCGCGGGCGCGCAGCACATGTTCAACCGTGTCACCAACCAGGTCTTCGAACTGGGTTCGACTTTCAAGCCGTTGAGCATCGCGGCGGCCATGGATGCCGGTGTGGTTACCGATCTGGCGAAGCGTTACCAGTCGGCCCACCCGATCGAGATCGGCGGTTTCCGCATTCATGACAGCCATGCGATGGGCGCCAGCCTCAACGTTCCCGAGGCGCTGATGCATTCGTCCAATATCGTGACGGCACAGATCGCGGATCAACTGGGAGGCAAAGCGCTGAAGCGCACCATGGTCGATCTGGGCATGAACGAGCGGCCCTATATCGAACTGCCCGCGCGCGGGTTCCCGATCTGGCCGAAAGGCGAATGGCCGCGCCTGCGCACGATGACGGTCAGCTATGGCCACGGTCTCGCGGTGACGCCGCTGCATCTCGCTTCTGCTTATGCGGCCCTGGTGAATGGCGGCATCTGGCGTCCGGCGACGCTGTACAAGCTGGAACCGGGACAGGCCCCGCGCGGCCGCCGCGTCTTCAAGGCATCCACCAGCGCGCGGATGAACCAGATGTTGCGGATGATCGTGTCCTACGGCACCGGCCGCAAGGCCGATGCGCCCGGTTTCCGCGTGGGCGGCAAGACCGGCTCGGCCGAAAAGGCGGGGGCGGGCGGTTACCGCAAACATTCGCTGATCTCGACGTTTGCGGCAGCCTTCCCCATGGATCGCCCCCGTTATGTCGTTGTGGCGATGCTCGACGAACCGCAAGGCACCGCAGCCAGTTCGTTCCAGCGCACAGCCGCGTGGAATGCCGCGCCGATCGTGGGCAAGGTCGTTCCGCGTGTCGGGCCGCTGCTGGGCGTCATGCCCGATGACACGCGCGACATCGATCTCACCGACCTGAAGCCGCTGGTGCATGGGGGGAGCGGTGAATGAAACTGGGCGAACTCGCCTCTTCCTGCGGATTTGCCGTATCGTGCATGGGTGATGAGAACGTCACCGGCTTTGCCATCGATCATCGCAAGGTTGCGCCGGGCACGGTTTTCGGCGCCTTTCAGGGCGCAACCGTCAACGGGGAAGATTTCATTCCGGCGGCGATTGCCGCAGGTGCGATTGCCGTCGTAACCCGGCCTGGTGTCAGCGTCACCGGGGCGGCGCATATCGCCGATATCGAACCCCGCCGCGCCTTTGCCCATCTGGCGGCGCCGTTCTTCGCTCCGTTTCCTGCTGAAATCGTTGCCGTTACCGGCACGAACGGCAAGACTTCCACGGTCGAGATGACGCGGCAGATCTGGCGCATGGCCGGCCATCGCGCGGCGTCCATCGGGACTTTGGGAGTCACCACGCCGGACGGTTCCGTTTTCACCGGGCTGACGACGCCGGATATCGTCACTTTCCTGGCCAATCTCAGCGGCCTTGCCCGCGAGGGGATCAGCCATGTGGCTTATGAAGCCTCAAGCCACGGGCTGGCCCAATTCCGCAACGAAGGACCGCGTGTCGCCGCCGGGGCCTTCACCAATCTTAGCCGCGACCATCTCGATTACCATGGGACGATGGATGCTTATTTCGCGGCCAAAATGCGCCTGTTCGACGACGTGGTTGCTGAGGGAGGAACCGCAGTCATTGCCCGGAGCCCATCTTCGCAGATGGAGCCGGACTGGGCCGAACAGGCTTGTGAGCATGCGCGAAAAAGAGGGTTGCGCGTGTTCACCGTGGGCGAGCAGGCTGCTGGGATCGGCCTGCTCGCCCGCGAGCCCAGCCATCTGGGGCAGCGTCTGGAACTCGCATACGATGGCCAGCGCATCACGGTTACCTTGCCGTTGATCGGTGCCTATCAGGCGGCCAATGCGCTGGTTTCCGCCGGGCTGGCGCTGGCGACCGGGGGCGATGCCGCGCGCACATTCGATGCGTTGGGCCGGTTGCAGCCGGTACGCGGGCGTCTGGAGCGGGCGGCGATCACTGCCAGCGGCGCGCCGGTCTATGTCGATTATGCGCACACCCCCGATGCGCTGGCGGCCGCCATTGCCGCGCTCCGCCCGCATGTGCGCGGCCGCCTGATAACGGTGTTCGGGGCCGGTGGGGACCGGGATATGGGCAAGCGTGCACCGATGGGGGCTGCTGCCGTCGCCGGTTCCGATATGGTCATCGTCACGGACGACAATCCGCGCGGGGAAGATCCGGGGGCGATCCGCGGCATGGTGCTCGAAGGGGCGGCAGGCGCGCGTGAAGTGGCGGACCGGCGCGAGGCGATTGCGGCGGCGATTGCAGAGGCGGACGAAGGGGATATCGTCCTCGTTGCAGGCAAGGGGCATGAACAGGGGCAGATCGTGGGGCGCGGGGCAGAAACCCGCATCCTGCCGTTCGACGATGTGAAAGTGGCGCGGGAATGCGCGGGCATTCCCCTGGGAGAAAAATGATGAATGCCCACCCAGCGATGCTGACCTGGCCCCACGCGAAGGACGATGCCGCTCCGCTGGCGTTGTGGGATGCAGCCGCGATTGCGGCGGCGACGGGCGGCAAGGCCAGCAGCGATTTTCTCTGTTCCGGTGTGGAGATCGATTCCCGCGATGTGCGCGAAGGCGATCTCTTTTTCGCTTTGAAGGGTGAAGCCACGGACGGGCATCGCTTTCTCGACGCGGCCTTTGCCAACGGTGCCGTTGCCGCCGTCGTCGACCGGCCGATTGCGCAGCCGCATGTCTTGGTGGACGATACGACACGGGCGTTGGAAGCCCTGGCCCGCGCCGCGCGCGAACGGGGGAAGGCGGGGATCGTCGGCATTACCGGATCGGTCGGCAAGACGGGCGTGAAGGAAGCGATCTTTGCCGCGCTCGACCGTTCCAGCCGGGGCGCGGCGCATCGTTCGGTCAAGAGCTATAACAACCATATTGGCGTGCCGCTCAGTCTGGCGCGGATGCCGATGCATGCCAGTTTCGGCATTTTTGAAATGGGTATGAACCATGCTGGCGAAATCGCGGCGCTTACCCGGCAAGTGCGCCCGCATGTCGCCGTTATCACCACCATCGCACCGGCCCATATTGAAAATCTGGGCAGCGAGGAGGCGATTGCCGATGCCAAGGCGGAGATTTTCGAAGGCCTGCTTCCCGGTGGAACCGCGGTCATCCCGGCCGATAGCCCGCATTTCACGCGGTTGCGCGATGCGGCTCTGGCGGTCGGGGCAAAGGTCGTTTCGTTCGGCACGGCAGCCTTCGCCGATGTCCGCCTGCTCGACAGCGTGCCTGCCACGAACGGCGGCTCGCTGGTAACGGCCGATATGGGCGACACGCGCATTTGCTATACTGTTGCAGCCGGGGGCGACCATTGGATCGTCAATTCGCTGGCGGTCATGGCCACGGTGCGCGCTATCGGCGGCGATCTTGGCGCGGCGGGTCTTTCGCTTGCCGAAATGGAAGGGTTGATCGGGCGCGGGGCGCGTCATGATATTCCCGCAGGCGGCGGCACAGCGCTGCTGATCGATGAAAGTTACAACGCCAATCCCGCTTCCATGCGCGCCACTCTTGCGCAACTTGGCGCCACTCCGGCAACCCGGCATATCGCCGTCCTCGGTGCGATGAAGGAACTGGGCGATTTCGGTCCCGCCTTCCATGCGGCGCTGGTGGAACCGCTCGCCTCGTCGGGGGCGGAATTCGCCTTGCTCGTGGGGCCGGAAATGGAAGCGCTCGCATGCGAACTGGGGAAAGGCGTGGAGGGCAAGCTTGGCAAGAGGATCGGCTTCGCGCATTGCGCAAATACCGAAGACGCGATTGCCGCCCTGTCCGCTTTCGGGTTGGAGAGCGGCGATGCAATTCTCGTCAAGGGATCCAATTCGGTCGGGCTGGCCAAGCTCGTCGCCCATTTCTCCGGCAAGGGGGGCTGATGCTCTATCTGATCGCACAGTGGCTTGAATTTCATGGTCCGGCCAATCTTGTGCGGTACCAGACCTTTCGCGCGGGCGCCACGCTTATGACCGCGCTGATTATTGGTCTGGTGATTGGCCCGCGTTTCATCAGCATGCTGCGTGTCCGCCAGGGGAAGGGGCAGCCGATCCGCGAAGACGGGCCGAAAACCCATCTGGCCAAGCGCGGCACGCCGACCATGGGCGGCCTGATGATCCTGATCTCGCTGTTGCTGGCGATGATGTTGTGGATGGATCTCACCAGCCCGTTCGTCTGGGCCTCCATAGCGGTGACGGTGGGTTTCGGCCTGATCGGTTTCCTCGACGATTACGACAAGGTCCGCAAATCGGATCACAAGGGGGTGCCGGGCCGCGTGCGGCTCCTGGCTGAATTCGTGGTGGCGGGCATCGCCTCGTGGATCATTGTCAGCCAGATCAACACCAACCTCTATGTGCCGTTTTTCTCCGGCTTCTCGATCCCATTGGGGCCGTTCTACTATGTCTTCGCCGCTTTCGTGATCGTGGGGGCGGGCAATGCCGTGAACCTGACGGACGGGCTCGATGGCCTCGCCACCTGGCCGGTGGTGATCGCGGCGGGCACTGTCGCGCTGATCTGCTATCTCGTGGGCCGCGTCGATTATTCGCACTATCTCGGCATTCCGCATGTGCCGGGGGCGGGCGAACTGGCGATCTTCTGTGCTGCGATCATGGGGGCGGGGCTGGCGTTCCTGTGGTTCAACGCGCCGCCCGCCGCCGTATTCATGGGGGATACCGGCAGCCTTGCCCTGGGCGGGGCGCTGGGGGCGATTGCGGTTGCCTCCCACCATGAAATCGTGCTGGCGATCGTCGGCGGCCTGTTCGTGCTGGAAGCGGCTTCAGTCATCATTCAGGTGTTCTTCTTCAAACGGACGGGCAAGCGGGTGTTCCGTATGGCCCCGATCCATCATCATTTCGAACAGCTCGGCTGGGCGGAATCGACCGTTGTGATCCGTTTCTGGATCGTTTCGATCGTTCTGGCACTGGCCGGTCTGGCAACGTTGAAGCTGCGGTGATCACTTCCCCCATCTTTGCAGGCAGACGCTATGCCGTTCTTGGCCTTGCAAGGTCGGGGATGGCGACGGTCGAGACATTGCTGGCGAGCGGGGCTCATGTCGTCGCATGGGATCGGCAGGAAGAACCCCGCGCGGCTCTGGAAGGGCGGGCGGAACTGGCCGATCCGCTGACGATCGACCTTGCGGGGTTCGATGGCGTGATCGTTTCGCCCGGTGTGCCGCTCAATACCCATCCGATTGCGGAAAAGGCCGCCGCCGCCGGGGTTCCGGTGATCGGCGATATCGAGCTTTTCGCGCTCGCCCGCGCGGCGCTTCCGGCGCACAAAGTGGTCGGCATTACTGGGACGAACGGCAAATCGACGACCACTGCGCTGCTCCATCATATCGTGCAGAGCGCGGGGCGCCCTGCTCTGATGGGCGGCAATATCGGCTTGCCGATCCTGGGGCAGAACCCGCTGCCCGAAGGCGGCGTTTATGTGCTGGAATTGTCCAGCTATCAGATCGATCTCACGTATTCGCTCGATTGCGATGCAGCGGGATTGAGCAATATCACGCCCGATCATCTGGATCGCTATGCCGGGTTCGAAGCTTACGCGGCATCCAAGGCGCGCCTGTTCGCGATGCAATCGCCCGAACATACTGCGGTTTTCGGTTGCGAGGATGAGCCTACTTGCGCGATTTACGCGGCGGAACTGGCGCGGCGTCCGGCGGGGCATGCGTTAAAGGTCGATCTGGAAGCCTTGGCGCCATTGCAGCCGGAATGGCCTTCGCTTCAGGGGCCGCACAATCTCCAGAATGCAGCCATTGCGGTCGCGCTTGCCGAAGCGGTCGGCATCGCGCGGGAACAGTGGCTGGCGGCGCTCGCCAGCTTCACGGGGCTTTCCCACCGGATGGAACGGATCGTGGAAACCGGGGGGGTGCTGTTCGTCAACGACAGTAAGGCCACCAATCCGGCATCGACCGCGCCGGCTCTCGCCGCCTATGCCCCCAACCCGGAACCGCGCGTGCACTGGATTCTCGGCGGCCTGCCAAAGGGGGAAGATCTGGGCGAATGCGCAGCCTATTTCGGCAATGTCGCCCGGGCCTATACGATCGGTGAAGCAGGACCGCTTTTCGCGTCGATCCTCGAACCGGTAATGCCGGTCGAACGTTCGGAAATGCTGTGTGAGGCGGTTCGCCGCGCTTTCGAAATGGCGAAGCCGGGCGATGTAGTGCTGTTTTCGCCCGCCTGCGCGAGCTTCGATCAATTCCGCGATTATGAGGCGCGCGGGGATGCCTTCCGGCAATTCGTGGCTGCAGTCACCGGGGCGGGCCTGGACGAGGATGCCTGCGCCGAATTCGGGCGTCCGGCTTCATGAGTGTCGGTAGCCGCCCCTACATTCCGGGGCCGGGCGACCGGACGGCGCGGCCCGTCGGCATGCGCCGGGACCGGCGCACCGAACTGAAAATCTGGTGGCGCGAGATCGACCGGGGCCTGCTGGCCATCGTGCTGCTGTTGATGACTTTCGGTTCGCTGGCGGTGGCGGTGGCGTCGCCCGCCAGCGCGCAGCGGCTGTCGACTTCGGCGGTGAAGCTGCCCGATCTCTATTTCTTCTGGATGCATCTGCGGTGGCAGTTTCTGGGGCTGATCGCCATGATCGGCGTTTCCATGCTACCGCGTGAAGCGGCGCGGCGTGCGGGCATCTTGCTGGGCGCGGTCATGCTGTTCCTGCTGCTGCTGGTGCCGCTGGTCGGTTCGGAAGTGAACGGGGCCAAGCGCTGGCTCAAGCTCGGGTTGACGGTGCAGCCTTCGGAATTCCTGAAACCGGCTTTCGCCATCGGTGTCGCCTGGATTCTGTCATGGCGTGTGCGCGATCCGAAACTGCCGGTTGTCGCGATCAGCGCGGCGGTCATGGGGCTGGTCGCGATCCTGCTGATGTTGCAGCCGGACTTCGGCTCTACCATCCTGTTTGCGGGCGTGTGGTTCGTGCTGGTGTTGCTGGCGGGCATCCCGGTCAAACGCGTGGGGTGGCTCTTCGGGGCGGGTGTGGCGGCGTTGACGGCGACCTATTTCCTTTATGACAACGCGCGCCATCGCATCGATGCTTTCCTCGGCGGTGGCACGGCTTACGATCAGGTCGACCTTGCCAGCCGCACTTTGCTCGCTGGCGGATGGACGGGGAGCGGAATGTGGCTCGGCATCCGCAAGATGTCGCTGCCCGAAGCGCATACGGACTATATTTTCTCCGTCATCGGCGAAGAGTTCGGTCTTCTGGCTTGCGCGCTGGTGGTTCTGCTCTATCTGGCCTTCACTGTCCGGATTCTCGTCCGGCTGGTGGATGAAGAGGATCTGTTCACGATCCTTGCCGCCACCGGCCTTACGGCGCAGATTGGCGGGCAGGCATTCATCAATATTCTGGTCAACTTGCAGCTGTTTCCTTCGAAGGGCATGACATTGCCGCTTATCAGCTATGGCGGTTCCTCGACCGTCGCCTTGTGTCTCACCGTCGGCTTCCTGCTGGCGATCACCCGGCGCAATCCGTTTCTCACGCGGGAGAAATTCGATTGGCGCCATGCGCTGAATGGCGGAGATGGGGCATGAACGGGGTGACACGGCATTTCGTGCTGGCCGCGGGCGGCACGGGGGGGCACCTGATCCCCGCATTTGCGCTGGCTGCCGAATTGATGGCGCGCGGCCATCATGTGGCGTTGATTACGGATGAGCGTGGCGCGGAAATCCCGGGCAAGCCCGAGGCGCTGACCGCGCATGTCCTGCCCGCCGGCCGGATCACCAAGAGCCCGCTGACCTGGGTCCAGGGCACCCGTGCCATCATGGAAGGGCGCAGCATGGCATTGCGCCTGTTCGAAAGTTTCGAACCGAGCGCGGTGGTCGGCTTTGGCGGCTATCCCGCGTTGCCTGCACTGCTGGCGGCGACATCGGCAAAGATACCGAGCGTTATCCACGAACAGAACGCCGTGCTGGGCCGCGTCAATCGCCTGCTGGCCGGGCGGGTAAACGCAGTTGCCACCGCCTATCCGGAGGTGGAGCGGCTGGCGAACAAGTATCATGACAAGGTTCACCTCGTCGGCAATCCGGTGCGTTCAGAAGTGTTGACCTTGCGCAACCGGCCTTTCCCGCCATTCACGGAAGATGGCTTGTTCCGCATTCTCGTCACCGGCGGCAGCCAGGGTGCGCGCGTGCTGTCCGAAGTCGTTCCCGATGGGCTGGCCATGCTGCCGCCCGCCTTGCGCATGCGGCTGCAGGTGACGCAGCAATGCCGCCCGGAAGACCTGGAGGCCGTGCGCGCCCGTTATGCCGGGCACGATATTCCGGCTGAGCTTGGCACTTATTTCGAGGATATGGCTTCGCGCCTTGCCGATGCGCACCTGTTTATCGGCCGTGCAGGCGCTTCGACCATTGCCGAACTGACGGCGGTGGGGCGCCCCGCGATCCTGGTGCCGTTGCCGATTGCGACGGACGATCACCAGGCCGCCAACACGCACGAAATAGTCGGCGCGGGCGGCGCACGGGCGATCCGGCAGGACAAGTTCACGGCCAAGGAACTCGCCAAGCAGATTCAGGTTATGGCGCAACATCCCCAGACTTTGGCCAATGCAGCGCATGCGGCATGGAATTGCGGGCATCCCGATGCCGTGCGCGATCTTGCCGATCTGGTGGAAAGCTTCGGCGGTGCGCCGTTGATGGATGTGATCCGCATGCAGGGCGGGGAAGCTCAGGCTTCCGGCCATGAAGCGTTGGCAAGGAATTACGTACAGTGAAGGGCGTGGCAACCGATATCGGAACGATCCATTTTGTCGGGATCGGCGGAATTGGCATGTCCGGGATTGCCGAAGTGATGCACAATCTCGGCTACAAGGTGCAAGGCTCCGACATCGCGGTGAGCGCATCGGTGGAACGGCTGCGCGCGCGCGGGATTGCGGTCCACATCGGCCATGAAAAAAGCAATGTGAGCGGCGTGGCCGTGGTGGTGACTTCCACCGCTGTCAAGCGCACCAATCCCGAAGTGGCTGCCGCGCTGGAGCAGCGCATTCCGGTGGTGCGCCGCGCGGAAATGCTGGCCGAACTGATGCGGCTCAAGAACACCGTCGCCGTGGCGGGCACGCATGGCAAGACCACGACCACCAGCATGATCGCGACCCTGCTGGATGCTGGCGGGGTCGATCCCACGGTCATCAACGGCGGGGTAATCGAGAGCTACGGCTCCAACGCCCGCCTGGGCGACAGCGACTGGATGGTGGTGGAAGCCGATGAAAGCGACGGCAGCTTTCTCCGCCTCGATGGGACGATAGCAGTCGTCACCAATATCGATCCTGAACATCTGGATCATTACGGCTCTTTCGACGCGGTGAAGAAGGCGTTCGTCGAATTCATCGAGAACGTGCCGTTCTATGGCGCGGCGATCCTGTGTATCGATCACCCGGAAGTGCAGGCGGTGGTTGGCCGCGTGCGCGACCGGCGCGTGGTAACCTACGGCTTCTCCTTGCAGGCCGATGTGCGCGGGGAAAATGTCACGCCGCACGAAGGCGGCAATCGTTTCGACGTTTCCATTCGCGATCGCGACGGCGCCGAACGGCGCATCGAAGGTATCGAATTGCCGATGCCCGGCCGCCATAACGTGCAGAATGCGCTGGCGGCGGTTGCAGTGGCGGTGGAAATGGGTTGCATGGACGATGTGATCCGTGGAGGCTTCGCCAAATTTGGCGGGGTGCGCCGCCGTTTCACCCGTGTTGGCAAGGTGAGGCTCGGTTCGGGTGCCGCTACCGTGATCGACGACTATGCCCACCATCCGGTGGAAATCCGCGCCGTTCTCGCCGCCGCGCGCGAAGCGTCGGCCAATCGCGTGATCGCCGTCGTACAACCCCATCGCTTCACGCGGTTGCGCGATCTGATGAACGAATTCCAGAACTGCTTCAACGATGCGGACATGGTGTTCGCTGCCCCTGTCTATCCCGCGGGCGAACAGCCCATCGAAGGGGTGGACAGCGCAGCGCTCGTCAATGGGTTGAAAGCCCACGGGCATCGCCATGCCGCCGGAATCGGCGGCGCGGATGCGCTGGCGGATGCGCTGGCGCCGGTGGTGGAAGAAGGCGATCTGATCGTTTGCCTGGGGGCGGGCGATATCACCAAATGGGCGGCGGGGCTTGCCCCGGCCATTGCGGAGCGGCGGGGATGAGCGTTCAGCCCGGCGATTGGCTGATGGATAGCGGCACGAAGGCGCCCCTTCGCATCGCACCGGATATGGTGCGGGGGAAGCTGACCGCGAATGCGCCGCTTGCGCCGCTGGTATGGTTCAAATCCGGCGGCATGGCCGATTGGCTGTTCGAACCGGCGGATCTTGCCGATCTGACCGATTTCCTTGGCCGAATGGATGAAAGCGTGCCGGTGATGGCATTGGGGCTGGGCTCCAATCTGATCGTGCGCGATGGCGGCGTTCCGGGGATCGTTGTCCGTCTGGGTAAGGCTTTTGCGAAAGTGCGCGATCTGGGCGATTGCATATTGGAATGCGGCGGCGGGGCGAGCGGAATTCTCGTGGCGTCGACCGCACGCGATGCGGGGATTGCCGGGCTCGAATTCCTGCGCGGCATTCCCGGCACCGTGGGCGGTTTCGTGCGCATGAACGGCGGGGCCTATGGCCGCGAAGTATCGGATGTCCTCATCGATTGCGATGTCGTTCTGGGCGATGGCACGCTGCTTCACCTGCCTGTGAAAGAACTGCATTACACCTATCGCCATTCCGCTTTGCCGGAAGGGGCTGTGGTGGTGTCCGCGCGGTTTCGCGGGCAGCCGGGGGACAAGGATGCCATTGCGGCGGAAATGGACCGGATCGCCGCTGCCCGGGAAGAAAGCCAGCCGCTGCGATCCAAGACTGGCGGTTCCACTTTCAAGAATCCGCCGGGTGACAAGGCGTGGCGTCTGGTCGATGCGGCGGGGTGCCGTGGGCTTGCTGTCGGCGGTGCGCAGGTGAGCGAGAAGCACACCAATTTCCTCATCAACATGGGCAATGCCACCAGCACCGATATCGAAGCGCTGGGTGAAGAAGTGCGGCAGCGGGTCAGTGCAACCCAGGGCGTGACCCTGGAATGGGAAATTCAGAGAGTAGGCAGACCGTGACGGCTTCCACGCATCCTTTGGCCAAACTTCATGTTGCCGTGCTGATGGGCGGCTGGTCGAACGAACGGCCCGTATCGTTGATGAGCGGGGAGGGCGTAGCCGCCGCGCTGGAAGAGCGTGGGCACCAAGTGACACGGATCGACATGGATCGTTCGGTTGCCTTGCGGCTGGCCGAAGCGAAGCCCGATGTGGTGTTCAATGCGCTCCACGGTGTGCCGGGTGAAGACGGGACCGTGCAGGGCATGCTCGATCTGATGGGTATCCCTTATACCCATTCCGGCCTTGCGACTTCGGTGATCGCGATCGACAAGGAACTGACCAAGCAGGCGCTGGTGCCGCATGGAATCCCCATGCCGGGCGGGCGCGTGGTGCATCGTGACGAACTGCACCGGGCGGACCCGTTGGTACGGCCCTATGTGCTGAAGCCGGTCAACGAAGGGTCTTCGGTCGGTGTCGCCATCGTCACGGCGGACAGCAATTACGGCAACCCGATCAGCCATGATGTGCGCGGCCCGTGGCAGGAATTCGAGGAACTGCTCGCCGAACCTTATATCAAGGGGCATGAGTTGACGGTGGCGGTGATTGCCGGGCCGGATGGCCCGCGCGCGCTGACGGTGACGGAACTGGTGCCCAAATCGGGCTTCTACGATTTCGATGCCAAATATACTGACGGCATGACGGAACATGTCTGCCCGGCGCAGATTCCCGAACACATCGCAGACTTGTGCAAGAGTTACGCGGTGCAGGCGCACAAGGCGTTGGGCTGTGCGGGCACCAGCCGTTCGGACTTCCGCTGGGATGACGAGCAGGGCGAGCAGGGCCTGTTCCTGCTGGAAGTGAACACCCAGCCGGGGATGACACCGCTCAGCCTCGTGCCGGAACAGGCGAAATATTGCGGAATGGCCTATGGCGAGCTGGTCGAAGCGATCATCGCCGATGCGTTGGTGCGCGCGCAGCAGAAGGCTGACAGCGTGCAGTCCGGCAAGGGCGGATAAAGACGCCATGGCCCAGACGATCAAGCGTGGCGGAAAGGGCGTTCGACGGTCGACGGCGGCGCGCGGCACCGCGCGCAAGGTCGACAAGGCCAAGGCCCATACCGGCACTGCGCTGGATGCTGCGATGTCGTGGCTGCCTTTCACCGAAGAGCAGCTCCATCGGTTTTTCCTCGTTATCATCTTTGCTGCACTGGCAGGGCTGGTGTGGGCGATTGCCAGCGTCGCGGGGGTTCCTGCCCTGGCGCAGGCGCAAATGGCGCAATTCGCGTCCAACGCCGGTTTCGAAGTGCGCCGGGTGGAAGTGCGCGGCGTGCGGCATATGAACGAGCTTAAGGTCTACGAGCGCGTTCTGGGGGAGAAAGACCGGGCGATGCCGCTGGTCGATGTGGCCAACGTGCGCAACGATCTGCTGGGGCTTAGCTGGGTCAAGGATGCGCGGGTGTCGCGGCAATTGCCCGATACGCTGGTGGTGGATATCGTCGAGCGTGAACCGCATGCCGTGTTGCGCAAGGGCAACCGGTTGATGCTGATCGATGCGACAGGTGCCGAACTGGAACCGGTTTCCGCCAACGCGGCCAAGGGGCGCCTGATCGTGTCCGGCCCCGGCGCGGCGCAACAGGTGCCGGAACTGGGCCGCCTGCTGGAAACGGCGCCTGCGCTGAAATCGCAAGTGGCGGAAGCGGAATGGATCGGCAATCGCCGCTGGAATCTCATTTTCAAGACCGGTCAGGTGCTCGCGCTGCCGCAGGGGGAAAAACCTTCCTCCTCTGCGCTCGTATCCTTTGCCCGGCTCGACGGCGTGAACCGTTTGTTGGGCGGCAAGGTCGCCATCTTCGATATGCGCGCGCCCGAACGGATCTATATGCGTATCCCCGGGCGGGCGCAGGAAGCAGCGGCCCCTGGCAAGGAGGGTAAATGAGCATGGCTGTGACGCCGCGCATCACCCGCGTCTTCGGGGCGATCAACATCGGTTCGTTCCGCATTTCGGCGATAATCGCCGGGCTGTCCGAAACGGGCGAGATAATCGTGCTCGGCTCCGGCCACCGTGCCGCGCAGGGGATCAAGCGGGGGTATGTCACGGATATGGCCGCGGCCACTTATGCCGTGCGCGATGCTCTCGAACGGGCGGAGCGGATCGCCAACACCAGCGTATCCAGCGTTTGGATCGGCTGTTCGGGCGCCGGACTCACCAGCCGGATTGCCGAAGTCGAGATCGATATCGGCGGCCGCCGGATCGAGGAAGACGATATCGAGCGTCTGCTGACAGCGGGTCGGGACGCGATCCAGCCCGATGGGCGCATGGTGCTGCATGCACAGCCGGCGCATTACACGCTCGACGGTGCGCATGGCGTGGCCAATCCCAAGGGACTGCATGCGGAGCGGCTGGGCGTCGATATCCATGTGATGATGGCTGACGGTGCGCCGATCCGGAACATCAAGGAAGCGGTGCAGAACGCGCATCTCGAAGTGGAAGGGGTGGTCGGTTCGCCGATATCGGCAGGCTATGCCTGTCTCAGCCATGAAGAGCGTGAACTGGGCGTTGCGCTGGTGGAATTCGGCGGAGAAGTGACCAACGTTTCCGTCTATGCGGGCGGCATGCTGCTGGGGATGACCGCCATTCCGCTCGGCTCCGGCGATATCACCGATGCCATCGCTTCGGCGTTCGGCATCCGCCGGTTCCAGGCTGAACGGCTGAAATGCGTTTCCGGTTCGGCCATCGCCAGCCCTTCCGACCATCGCGAGATGATCCCCGTAGCGGGGCCGGGAGAAGCGGATGAAATGCCGCTCGCCCGCCATGCGGATGACAAGAACCGCATTCCCCGCGCAGAACTGATTTCAGTCATCACCGGGCAACTCGACCTGTTGATGAAGGAAGTTGGCAAGGCATTGAAGGATATGGGCTTTGTTGGGCCGCGCGGCCATCAGGTGGTCCTGACCGGCGGCGGTGCGGAATTGGCCGGGATTGCCGATTATGCGCAGAACGCGCTGGGCAAGCCGGTGCGCATCGGGCGCCCACCGGCTCTGCGCGGCCTGCCCGAAGCACACTCCGTCCCTGGATTCGCGACTCTGGCTGGCCTGGTGCTTTACGTGTCCGCCGCGCCGGTCGATATCCGTTCCTTAGGCTCCAAACACCAGCCGACACGGTCATATAGCGGCCTTGGACTCGTCGACAGGGTGTTCGGGGCGTTGAAAGAGTACTTCTGATCGGTGGTTTGTGCCCGCTGCACCGCTATGGCTTGTGGAAAAGGGTAATTACGCTTTGCACCTGCGATTCTCTTTGTGGCACAAGCGAGGTCAAGTGGACTCTGACGTTTTCGTCTCCTTGGAGGGAGCATTATGAGCATTAATATCGGCCCGCCGTCTGTCGATGAACTCCGTCCCCGGATCACGGTGATCGGCGTGGGTGGCGCGGGCGGCAACGCCATCGCCAACATGATCCAGGCGCAGATCGAAGGCGTCGACTTCATTGTCGCCAACACCGACGCGCAGGCGCTCAACAATTCGATCGCGGATACGCGGATCCAGCTTGGGCCGGATATCACGCAGGGTCTCGGTGCCGGTTCACGCCCCGAAGTCGGCCGCGCCGCGGCTGAGGAAACGGTGGAAGATCTGGAGCGCGCGCTCGATGGCGTGAACATGTGCTTCATTGCTGCCGGTATGGGCGGCGGCACCGGTACCGGTGCCGCGCCGGTGATCGCGGAAGCTGCGCGCCGCAAGGGTGTGCTGACCGTGGGCGTGGTGACCAAGCCGTTCCTGTTCGAAGGCGCGCGCCGTATGCGTTCGGCCGAAGCCGGGATCGAAGAACTGCAGAAGCATGTCGATACGCTGATCGTCATTCCCAACCAGAATCTGTTCCTCGTCGCCAAGGCGGAAACGACTTTCAAGGAAGCGTTCCAACTGGCTGACGAAGTGTTGCAGCAGGGTGTGCGTTCCATCACCGATCTCATGGTGATGCCGGGCCTGATTAACCTCGACTTCGCCGACGTGCGCTCGGTGATGAGCGAGATGGGCAAGGCCATGATGGGCACCGGCGAAGGCGAAGGTGAAAACCGTGCGCTGGAAGCCGCGGAACGCGCCATCGCCAATCCGCTGCTCGATGGCGTTTCGATGACGGGCGCCAAGGGCGTGATTATCTCGATCATCGGCGGCGACGATATGAAGCTGCTCGAAGTCGATGAAGCGGCAAACCATATCCGCGAACTGGTCGATCCCGATGCCAACATCATCTGGGGTTCGGCCTTCAATCCCGATCTGGCGGGCAAAGTGCGCGTTTCGGTGGTCGCGACGGGCATCGATCAGGAGGCTGCGCCTGCCCGGGTCGAGCCGCGTCCGCTCAATCTCGGTGCAGGGCGTGCGCCGAAACGCCCGGTGCTCCCGCTGACCGCAGAGGCGGAACTGGAACAGGAAGGCGTCACCGCTCCGGCACCGGAACCGGTCGCCGCACCCGCACCTTTCGAAGCGCATGCACCCGCCAGCCCCGTGCCGCAGCCCTACGAAGCGCCGCGCGAGGCGGCTTTCGATCATGGCCAGCCACCGCAGCCCGATGCGGAACCGTTCGAGCTGACGTTTGCCCTGGATGCGGAAGAACCTGCCCTGCAACCTGCCCCCGCTTCTCAGCCCTCCGTTCGCGGCGATCTGGCGAACGATGGGCTGCTCCAGAGCGCCGACCGGTTGGCCGATCAGGATGCTATCGACGGACAGCACGCTGCTGCTGCCCCCGCGGCACCGGCAGCGCCCGCTGCACCCGCGCCCAAGGCTCCGGCGCAATCCGGTGGTGGCAGCACCCTGTTCGAACGGATGGCCAATCTTTCGCGCAATGCGCGGAACGAAACGGATGATGATGACGATGCCGGCGGTTCGGCGCTGAACATCCCGCGTTTCCTCGGCCGTCAGAACAACCAGTAGCTCGTCTTGCCCTGTTCGCGCCTGGTTAATCCGGGCGCGGATAGGCCGGGGCGCGGCCTGAATGCTATATTCAGGCGAAAGCGAAGGTTCGATTGCGCAAATTTGATCCATATGGCCGCACACGGTTTTGCCGTCGTGCTTCGTGGCTGTTCGCTGCTGGAACCATCCTTGCAGGCGGGCAGGCGGTGGCGCAGGCGGGTGCGGGGATTTCCCGGGAAGTGGTTCAGCCGCTTCCCTCGACGACCGGATCGAACGCTCTCAATCGGGCGTTGCAGCGGCTGGCAGCCAACCCACGCGATGCAGGGGCCTTGGTCGACGCAGGTTTCGCCGCGCTCGACGTCGGCGATGTCGATGCGGCTGTGGGCTTCTTCAGCCGGGCCGACGCTGTCGATCCCGGCAATGCAAGGGCGCAGGCGGGCCTCGGCGCGGCGTATGTGCGCAGCGAAAATCCCTATGATGCGCTGATGATGTTCGAAGAGGCGGAGCGGGCAGGCGCCGCGCCCCTGTCGCTCGCTGGTGATCGCGGGCTGGCGCTCGATCTGGTCGGCGATTTCGTTTCCGCGCAATCCTATTATCGCAAGGCGTTGACACTTGGGCCAAATCCGGAGGTAACCCGGCGTCTGGCGATCAGTCTGGCGATATCGGGGGATCAGAAGGGGGCCGAGGCAGCGCTGCTGCCACTGTTGCAGAAACAGGATATGGCCGCATATCGCGCGCGGGCATTCGTGTTGGCGATCGGTGGGGACGCGAAAGGCGCGCAGCAGATCGCGGATCAGGTGATGCCGCGCACAATGGCGAGCAAGATTTCCCCCTATCTGCATTATATGCCGAAACTGACCCCGGCGCAGCAGGCGGCGGCAGCCAACTTCGGCCAGTTCCCCAGCGTTGCGCAGATTGGCAAGCAAGATCCGCGTGCCGCGAAATACACCAGCAATATCAAGCGCCCGGCTGAAACGGCGATAGCTGCGGCAGCTCCACCTACCGGGCAATCGGCATTGGTGCCTGCGGGAGAACCGTTCGGGCGCAAGGCCAGCGCGGATAGATCGGGCCGCAGCAACCGGACCGCGGAACGAGAGCGCCCGGCGACCGCGCTTGCATCGTCTGCTGCCCACGCATCGCGGAGCGGCAAGGCGAAGGGTGAATTGCCGTCAGTGGCCCAGATGGCGGCGGCACCCCGCGTAGCGAGTGCCACACCGCTTGCGGCGACTGGCGAATTGCCCGCGGTGCGGGGTGTGCAGACGGTGCAGCAAGCACCGTCTCAGGTCATTTCCGCCCCGGCTGGTGCGGGTGCTGCTTCGCCGCGCGTGACACCGGGCGAAACGCGCGTTGCTAACGCAGTCGTCCCGCCGTCGATCGCTGTGCGTGAATATCCGGCAAAGAGCCAAGCCGCGCACACCCCGGGTTTCGCAGGGGGGAGTACCGCGCATACCGGTGATGCCGCAATTGCCAGCTATGAGGCGGCATCGGCCCCCGCATCGCCGCGGACTTCGCCCGGTGTGGCTGGGGCAACCTCAGCCGCGCCTGTCGTGGCGGGCACTGCTTCGCCTCCAGCGGCGGCATCGCCGCAAACGCCGGTGCAGCAACAAACAGCTACCGCAACCGCTCCAGCTTCGGCGCCTGTATCGGTCCCGGTTGAAACGGCGGCGCAGTCCTATGGCCCGGCCTTGCAGGCAACGGCCACGTATCCCGCGCAACCTGCGGCTGCGGCTCCTGCCGTTGCCGTGGCATCGGCGGCAAATGCTCCAGTGCAGCAGGCACCGGCAGCCCCATCGTCCACACCGGTCAGTCTGGCCGATGTGTTTGCCGATTTTGCCGCGCCCACGACGGTTCAGCCTGCGCCGGGTGCAGTGGATATCACTCAGATCGTTCCCCACCGTGAAACGCCTCCGGTCAAGGAAGCGGTTGCTGAAGCCAAGCCTGCTCCGCCGGCTGCTAAGGGGGCGGCGAAGGATGACAAGGCCGCGGCCAGTTCCAAGGCCGCCATTGCGCGGGAACAGAAGGCGCAGAAGGATGCAAAACCCAAACCGCCGTCGCAGCCAAGCCGTCCGTGGGTTCAAGTTGCGACTGGCCGCGATATCAAGGCGCTAGGCTTTGACTGGCGGCGCATTTCCGGCGGTTCGGGAGAACTGTTCAAGGGGCGGCAGCCGTATGTGGTTGTCTGGGGGCAAAGCAATCGTCTGGTGACGGGGCCGTTCCCGAATGCCGGGGCAGCGCAGGAATTCGTGACCAAGGCGAAGAAGGCCGGTGTCGATTCCTTCGTCTTCACCAGCAGCGAGGGCGAGGAAGTGAAACCGCTGTCCGCGCGATAGCGGTCCGGCTCATGCCCTGGCTTGTGCACAGCTTTTGAACAGGCTTATGAAGTTTTGCCCAGCGCCATGGCTTCGTTCCATTGCGGTCCATGGTGCTTGCAGCGCATCGATGCTGGGAAACCGGTGAGGAACAGGGTGCGTGCAATGAGAACCAGCGGACGAGAATTCGACCGGGAAGACGAGGACGCGGCGCCGGTCGAAATGCTTGTGCAATTGTTCGAAGCGCGCGGTTGGCCCTGCGATTTCGTCAGTGAGGACGAGATTTCCGGGGAAATACAAGGCAGTTGGGCGAATTATCAGATTCGGGGCATCTGGCGTTCGGAAGATCGTGTGCTGCAATTGCTTTGCTTGCCGGATGTCCGCATTCCGCAGACCAAGCGGCGCGAGATGTTCGAACTGCTGGCCCTGGTCAACGAACAGCTTTGGCTCGGCCATTTCGATATCTGGTCCAATGGCAGCGTGCTGCTCTATCGCCACGGCATGATGCTGGGCGACGATGGCCTGCTCAGTCTGGGACAGGCGCAAGCCGTAGTGGAAGCTGCGGTCAGCGAATGCGACCGGTTCTACCCTGCGTTCCAGTTCGTCCTGTGGGGTGACAAAAGTCCGGCCGATGCGCTCGACAGCGCCTTGGTCGATCCTGCCGGGGAAGCATGAGCTGCAATAGCGGGCGAAGGATCGCTCGCCCAAGGCTTGACTGTGGCCGCTGGCAGGCTCACCCGCTGAAATCATGGTTACATTCAATTCGATCCTGATCGTCGGTTGCGGCAATATGGGCGGGGCCATGCTGGCCGGTTGGCTGGCAGGGGGCCTTGCGCCAAATCGCTTTACCGTCGTCGATCCCGTTCTGCCCGAAGCTCCTGCCGGGGTGGCCTTGCTGCGGGAACTGCCCGATGCCCGCTTCGATACGATTGTGCTCGGCGTAAAACCGCAGATGTTCGGGGATATTGCGCCTTCGCTCGAACCGCTGGCGGGCGAAGGGGTTACGATCCTGTCCATGATGGCCGGGGTGGAGCTTGCCAGCCTGGCGGCGCGTTTTCCGCGTGCGGGCGGGTACGTGCGGATCATGCCCAATCTGGCTGCGGCACTGGGCAAGTCACCGATTGCGCTGACCGGGCAAGGCCTTGGCGATGCGGCGCGCGAAGCGGTTGCCGCTTTCGTCGCCCCGCTTGGCCGTAGCGAATGGATCGACGAGGATCTGTTCGATCTGGTGACGGCTTTGGCGGGTTCCGGCCCCGCCTTCGTCTATCGTTTTATCGACGCGCTGGCTTCGGGGGCCGAACAACTGGGGATGCCCAGGGCGCAGGCGGGGCGTCTGGCCCTGGCGATGGTGGAAGGGGCGGCGGCGCTGGCGGCGAGTTCCGATGTGCCGCCCGCTGAACTGGCGCGGCGCGTGACCAGTCCCGGTGGGACAACGGCGGCGGGCCTGGCGGTCATGGATGGCGATAACGCCTTGTCCGGCCTGATCGAAGCGACGTTGAAAGCCGCCCGGGATCGCGGAGCAGAGATGGCCGCCGCGGCGAGAAACGATCCGGCTGGGAGCGGGAAGAACTAAGCCCTTCCGTCACAATTTGTTACAATGGCTTGTGTCCGCCCTTCTTGCAGGCGGCCGTTCC
>CAYXMY010000034.1:0-25339 GCA_964466155.1 uncultured Caenibius sp.
CAATATCGCGCGATGCTGCTGGGGGCTACGGAATGGGCGCTGCGCTTGAAGGGTGAAGGTTGCGAAGTACCCGCCCCCCAGACGGATCGGGCAGAGGAGGGGAACTGACCCTTATCCGAGAATGATCGCGGCGGGCAGGCTGGCTACCGTTGAACGCCGACGCTGAGGCAATCGATGCAAGAAACATTGCCGAATTGGACGGCACCGAAAGCTCGGCTAATCCTGAAGCGATGCCGTTCCTCAATCGTGTGCGGGAACATGCTCTGAAGCTGGCGCTTGTCGTAGCTGTTGGCTGCAATCCCGATACCCCGGTCATAAGCGGCCCAGTTCTGGATTGGGCATATCGCCTAGCGCGCCTTTCGGCCGCAACCCTTATCAGGGAGAGTTCGGATCGCATTGCCGATAACGAGCGTGGCGATGCGATGAATCGAATTCTGCGCATGATCCGCAACGCTGGCGGTGAAGGTGTCACGGCGGGTAGAATTGCGGATAAGCAACGTGGCTTGGACGCACGCCTGCGCGAACAAATCCTTCGTGATCTGGTGGAAGCGGGTCGAGTGCGTCTTGATCGTCAATCCGGCACGGGCGGCCGAGCACGCGAGCGCTACATTGCGACCTGAACTTTCATCCCCATGCTTGGGGACGAAAGCAGGGGATGAAAGCAGCGCCAACACTTTCGTCCCGACCTTTCGTCCCCGACTGTTCGGATGAAAGTTTGTGCCTCCAAGCCTCAGAAAACGTGGATTCTTCTACTCTATTTTCCTTTCATCCCTTTCATCCCTTTTGTCCCAAGGCACCCCCGATTTTTCATTCTGAGGCGACCTTTGGGTAGGGCTCAGGGGATGAAAGGGATGAAAAGCCCACATGGCCTGCCTGCGTCCGCTTTGTCCCGGCCTGTCCCGCTGGGGCGTTGTTATTGAAATGCACAATTCCAAAGCATGGGAGTACCAACTTGTTTTGCCTCTTGGGTTAGGCTGCTATAGCGCCATGAGGACAAAAAGGACGAAAGACTAGTTTGACTTGTCCGTGATACTCCTGACTGACCTACGAAATTATGGAACGTTTGCACGGCAGATGGTTGGTGATTTGGGCGTATATTGATGTCGCACGGCTGCGCTAGCCTATGCGCTTCTTGAAATGGTTGCCGATCACGCCGACCAACAAACCAGCGGTCATGATGCTCTGCAAATGTGAAACATCTTCTCCGCTTAGCCAACGCCAACACGGTGGTGCTGCCATATGCCAGAGCCAAACGCCCCCCACGCCGGTAATCGCCAGTGCCGCCAAATAGAGGGCGATGATGGCGATCACTTCGAAATGATGACGGAACCGTTGGTTGCGGTGATGTTCAAGGCGGTCTGCCTCTTTCTTAAGCTCTTCGGGGGTCGCATTCTGCGATAGCAACTCTTCCTCAGCTATCGCCTTTTGTACAGACTCGCTGTTACCCGACGCAGCGGCCTCCGTAGGAGGCAGGCCAGGGATTTGCGGTGTAGAAACGCCGCTTTGCTCAGGCGGCGTTTGAGGATCGTTCACGCGACAAACGCTGATAATGTGCGGCAATCAGATCGTTTGAAATTACAGTGCCGAACTCTCCGCGCTGATAGGTTTGCGCCCAAGGCGTATCTGGCATGTGCGTGATATTCGACAACGCAATGCCGCCCATGTTCCCGTAAATTTTGAAAACCTGCTGGATCATATCGTCTTCGAGATAATCCAGTTCTCCTTGTGGTGCCCACATATTGGCTTGAACCGGTCCGCGACCGTAGTTGCGAACGCCATTGTAAACGTCGCGAACAACGGGGCCATACTGCCAAGCTTCGACAGGCTGCGCGATCAAAGGACGCTTGTTCAACCCCAGCATCCAACCATGAGCAATATAAACAAGTTTTAGGACTTGCATGGGGGTCAGCGACCGCCCTTGCTCTCTTGCGAGGTCAAGAAAGCGGTTCGCGACGATGCGTGCATCAGCCATTTTGAACCTTCTTTACAACCTACGACGCAAATCGCGTCGGACGCTGCATATATGCATGTACGCATGTTTCTGCAATGTTCTCACTCGCGTGCCATTGCGGAGTGGAAAGAGGCCGTTTTGTCAGCGCGCTAATGCAATCCCACACTCTTTCTCGGCTTCACCTATCAACACCACGGCGCGTCTAGCCGCATTCTCTTCGCTCGTTCCCGGAGTTTCAACCCAACGCTCAATTGCCCCAATCGCGCCCACGTTAGCGTTGGTAATCCGTATGCAAGCTGTCTCGGCTGGTTCGCCCAGATCAAGGTTCAGGATGGCCAGCCTGTCAGCAATGCAGGCGTCGCCACTCTTCTCGGCGATCTTAAGAGCAGCAGACCTATCAAACACGACGTTAGCCACCATTTTAATCATGTCATCAGCAAGACCTCTACATGTCGTGCTGGCGGATAGAACATCGCCTAGTGAGGTTCGCCGTTTGGTGGGCTTTGTTGCGACCCTTGGGGGCATTGGCTGAGCCTCTACCCGTGCTTCCTTGCTTTCATCAGGTGCGGCGTTTTTTGAACCTTCGCCACAACCGAACACTGCAAAGGCAAACAACAGGATTAGGCCGCGCATCATCCGACTCCATATGGAAAAACGGCATATGGAGTAGCGGCATCTACCAATCCGGTCGATGCCAAAAACGATCTTCACCGGCGCAAATCAAATCGTGGTAGAAGCCGTCAGGGCAGAGCGCCTTCGTGCGGGCCTCAAGCAAGAGGATTTAGCTGCGCGAGTTGGAAAGGATCAAAGCTGGCTTAGCTTGGTGGAAAATTCGCAGCGCCGTCTGGATGTGGTGGAATTCATCCAGCTTGCGGAGGCGCTGGACGCTGATCCGGCAGAGTTATTGCGGGAGATCGTGGGACGGTTGGGTAAGGCTAGTTCCTAAAATCAGAAGCACCGTCTCCTGGCAGGGGCCAGAGGTTCGAATCCTCTCTCCCCGACCATTTTCCTCTTATAATTGATGCGTAGGAAAGCCCTTTCAACGGCGTTCTAAGGCTTTGTCCGGTCCATTTCCGGCGATGGGGTCTTTTTCGTGGCCTGCTTCGACAACCGAAGAAGAGCCATTATATCGGCGCTATGCGTGACGACAGGGGCATGCCCGTTCCGATTGCGGTCGGGTTAAGGCAAGAGATGTATGAAGCCGAGCCGGAACTCACTGTTCGCGGCCAATGGATATGCTTGAATATTCAGCCGGGCCTGACTTGGCCCACCCGCTCTCAGTCGCTGGAATTTGCTGGGCATCGCATCTGGATCATTCCGATTACTCGAGAAGAATATGGCGGTGTCGGGATGAAGATTCCTGACGGGATGAATGCGGAAGAGGGCGAAGGCATACTGCTGCGCTTCCTCAGCGTTCTGTCTTGGCGGGAGCGATCTGGCATCCTCGTAGCGCATCGAACGGGCGGCGATATTGTCCGAATGATGGGCCGTCCGAAATTGTTCGCGGACGCCATCCAGCAAGCGTTCGATTTCACTGACTTTCCTTGTCCGAACGGCGACGGAGCAATTGCGCTGGGTCTGATGCGAGAGGCGAGGAGCCTGAACCATCCGGGCTATTCCTTCCTCTCATATTGGCGAATTCTCGAACTCGCTTTCCGACATCTGGGAAAAAAGGCGTCCGAGGCGCGCGTTAGGTGGATGAAGAAGACACTTCCGATCCTGAATGGCGACGGGGTCAGGGAAGCGAAAGCGAGTATCGCGGCTGAAGGGATTGAGGGGACAGCAGAGGTCTGCCGTCACCTGTTCGAATCAAGCCGATGCGCCGTTGCCCACGCGAATAGTGAGATTATCGTCAATCCGGACGATCCCCGCGATGCGCGTCGGTTGACCGTCGAACTGCCGCTGGTTCGGGAAATGGCCATTCAATTGCTTGAATGGCCATTTCCCGAACCAGCGGCAGTTCGGGAAATGGCCATTCAAGCAATTGAAGAAATCTTCGGCATCCCCAGTCGTTCGACTGAATTCCGCCTCCACCTTTACGAATTGAAGGGGTGGAAGCAGATCATCGGAGATGATGTGATAAAGCGGTATCTGGCAGGCGAGATGGAGGAAGGAGAGATGGTCTACCTCCCCAACATAAATGTTCGACTTCGCGAGAACCCCGTTTACCCTTCCTTCGAAAACATGGTCGCCATCGATCTGTTTGAGCAGGATCAGAGGCTTTTCGTCGAATATCAAAGTCAGAGCGGTTTGGCGCTCCTCAGGTTCGCGCTTAACTTCCCTGAGGAGCGACTTGAGTTCGAAATCACGGACGGGATTTTCGGTGGGGATGATGGTTCGGTCCTCGCAGCGGAACACCGTCATGATGCGGATCGGTTCATCCGAGACTATTTGTTGAACGGCGAACTTCAGATGTGGGATGCCGAAACCGGGGCACTTCTTTCCCGACTGGACGCCTTCTTGCCCAGGAATTGCTTCGTAGAGTTGGATGCCTGCAATGCTCGCATTGATGCCGCGCTCAACGAAGTGAACAGGCGAAAAGAGGCGTCAGAGAAAACCGACTGACGATGTGCAACCGCTACAACGGTCGGGCTACCGACGCGGAAATCCGGAGCTATTTTTGGGCTTCCGAGGACTGGCGACGCGACCTCGTCATGGAGAAGGATTACGCTACGCAGCCCAACCAGCCTTGCGCGATTTGCCGCAGATTTTGATCGGCGTTAAACATTGGATATGTCTGAGTTCGAGCCAATCCACGTTCATGTTCTTGTGGGCGGTAACATTCTTACGGCTAAGGTTACGAGCCAATCTGATGTAAAGTTCACAGCCAGCCGATAATCGGCGCGCGGCTACACACTCTCGAGGTATCATGTCGTAGATCGGAGAACTTAGTCGTCCTGATACGACCGTTTGGCAGGCTGACACTTCGGGAGGAACCGCGCCTGCAATGATTGTCGAAGCCAACAGCAGAAGGCTCATCTGCCGTCTTCCTTGCTAATCTATATGAGTGTCCTGAGCGAGCAGGTTGTCAGGCAATTTCAAGCGAACCAACTTCCACGAGAAAATGCCCCGACGTTCGAACGTCAAGCTACCCTTTTGACTAGTTTCCCCCGAAGGATGAAAATCAACGCGAAAGCGGTCCAAATCGACGTAATGCGAAGTCGATACCGTATCGTTGTTAGTCCCTCCCTCCTTGCTTGATCGCGCGCTTTTCATCAGCGCCGCAATTCCATCGGGGGTAACGTAGGCCTCAATGGCTCGGTCCACGATGGTTGGAATCAGCATGAGGCCAAGCCCAGCGAAGGGATCGTTTTTCATCTCCGCATCTTCGTTCATCGCGGCAGTTAACTGAACCGTCATCTGTGATTTGAGGCTCTCACGTACTGCCGGGAAGTCCACATGGCTTTCCAATTGCTCGGCATCCCCAGAAAGCGCAGCCGATCTGAAGCGATCTACGGCAAAGTATGGCGAACCCACATAGGCCCCTACGAATAGGACAAGGGCGATTGCTCCAATGATCCAGTATTTCTTCATCCAATCCCCCTTTTTCATACGATATTTCTTAGCCTTTTCATTCGTTAGGTCTAGCCGCCACCGAACACGCCCTGACATAGAGCCGTCCCGCGCGCTTTCATGCGCCCATGGAACTGAATCTCACGCTCGACCGGCGCAACCTCGCGCGCTTCCGTACGCTCTTGAGCGCCAATCGCACGATGGCCGCGAAGTCTTTGACGTTCGTTGCGTACAAGGCGCGCGATGATTGGCGCGCTGCGATGACAATGTTTCAGCTGCGCCGCCGTTGGCTTGTTACGGGCGTTCGCGTGGGCAATGCGACGGCTAGCAATCTCAATGCTAAGGTTGGCTCGCTGGATAAATTCTTTGGCCGTCACGTGAAGGGAATTGATGCGCCTAAACGTGCGGGTGGAGGGCGCTTGTTTGTGCCTGCACAGCCAGTGCAGCAGCAGGGTACGCACACGCAGATAAGGCGTATGCTGCGGCGAGTGGACAGCACGAAGCGCAAAACGTTCGTCGTGGGGGACATGGTGCTTCGCCGGGCAGGGAAGGCACGGCTCCCCCTCATCGTATTGGGGAGATTGAGGAAGAGCGTGGATATTCAGCCCCGATTTGATGCGTTGGCCATGACGGAACGTGTGGTGCGGCGTGACTTTGGGAAGGTTTACGAGCGACTGCTCACTCAATGGGCAGCACGCGGGTAGCGACACCATTCATTAAATGCCCCATCAACCTGAACGCATGGGTCCTCCCAGACGGGCACCCGGTGCGGATGGTCGCGCAACCCCGGACTATCCCTAGGCAAAGGTTTGAAAAACCTATTTTCTACTACTATCCGGGTAAAAATGGCTTGTGCAGCGCGATTGCGGGTGCCAACGATGCCAAGTGGCTAAGGTTGTGGCCACCGTATTGCCCTCCCAACGGCGACCAAACCCGCCATTCTGCGAGAATGATCTGCAACACCCTCAAGCGCCGCCTCGTTTCCGTGCCGCCGCATGCCCATCCGTTGGCTCGCCTTGTTTTTGGGCTCATGCGCGAGGCGGGTATGGGCTATGCCGATCTAGAGTGGAAAAGTGGGGTCCTCGGGTCCACCGTCAAGTCTTGGCGTGTCGAGAAGACTCCAAGTATTCAGTCAATTGAGGCAGCGCTTGGAGTGTTCGGCTGGCGGCTTGTGCCGATTCCACCGATGGAGTCCCTGTCACCCGAAACTCACATCGCGTTGGATGGAATCTCGCTTGATTTCATCAGCGACGATTCCGCGCTTGGCACGCTGGTTGCGAACGCGATCACGAAGGCGGGTATCCGCGCTAAAGGCGATAATCCAGCACCTCGTTTGAACTACGATGGCCCCTATTGGAGGGATGCAGCATGAATCTTGAGCGTGCCACAGCTATGCTGGCGGAAGCCGAAGCCGCAATTGCGGCAGGTTTGGGCGGCCCATACGCGGAGGCTAATCTGGCTAGCCTTCGGGTGCGCGTGGCAGCACTAACGCCAGCCGCACCGGCCTCCACCCCAGCCACCAACATCGCACCGCCGTCTCCGCCAATTGTTCCCAAGCCTGCTGGCACGCGTGAGCAGCGTTTGACGCGGCTTGCACAGGCTATGGGTGCCAGTGACGCCGCACTGGCGGCAGCAATCGCACAGGGCACCACACCGGACGCCTTCACGCTGCAACTAGCCGATCAGAAAATCGCAGCCCGCAAGGCCGCCGAACAAGCGGCAAAGATTGATGCTGCTGTAGAAAGAATCGTAAACGCATGATGCGCCAATTCGCGCCTGTCATCGCCATCGCCGGTCAAACTGAGTTTGAAGTGCCCGGCGGCTACGTGCCCCGCTCGATCATCGTGATCGTCAACGGCGTTATTCTTCAGTCCGCCGATTGGAGTCGTGTTGACGAGAACACCATCCGCCTAATTGCCCCAGTGAGCGAGGGTGACGAGGTCGGCTTGATTGTTTGGAGCCGGATAGGTGATGGAGCGCAGTGCGCTGATTGAGATATCGGCACGCAGCCGATTCATGCACGGACTATTCCCGTGCCTTACCAATCTTATGACGAATCTTATGCCATTTGGCCCGATTCTCAAAATTATATAGGAAAATCAGGGGCCGGTGGCGGAGACGCCGGGATTCGAACCCGGGGTGCCCCCTTAAGGGCACGACGGTTTAGCAAACCGCTGGTTTCAGCCACTCACCCACGTCTCCGGATCGCAGCGGCGTTAGAGCGCGCGCTATAACGGGGGCGAATGGTCCCGGCAAGTGGGGTGCGTAATAAATTACTTCCGGGCTGCAAACAGTCGCGCGGAGCGGTTCGGTTCGGCCCGAAAGCGACTCGTTTCGTCGAGCGTTCATTGCCGCTTCAGCCGCCATGGATTCTTCTTCTCCCTTGGACAAGTCCGCAATTCCGGACCCGGGGATCGAACAATGATGCGTTTCGCAACCAGTTTCCGCCGCCGCACTGCCGGGGCCTTCGTCGGCCTCGCGCTGGTGCTCGGCTCGGCGCCTCTTGCCGCGCAGAATATGCCGATAGACGGCGATCTCGCCGCTCCGGGTTCCTCCGCGGCGGCGGCCCCGGCTAGCAGCGCGGACACTGCCGGCAGCCAGGCCGATTACGACCGGAACGGCACGCCGATGCCCGATGAAACCAACGGTGCGCAAACCGGCAGCGCGTCGCAGGCCGCGAGCCAGGCATCCTCCAACCCCGCAGCAGGGCAGACTTACAAGCGTGACGATCTCGTCGGGGCAGCCGAAGGGCTGTTCGGCAAGGGGGCCGAAGGGCTGGCGCGCCTGATCGAGAAAGTCCTGGCTAAGCAGGGCGAACCCAACGCCTATATCGTCGGGCGTGAAGGCGGCGGGGCGCTGGTCGTCGGCCTGCGGTACGGTTCGGGCACGCTCTATCACAAGGTCGAAGGGGAACGCCCGGTTTACTGGACCGGCCCTTCGATAGGCTTCGATGCGGGCGCCAATGTCGGCAACACCTTCATCCTCGTTTACAACCTCTACGATGCCGAGGATATCTACCACCGCTTCCCCGCCGTGGAAGGGCAGGCCTATATGGTGGGCGGATTCAACGCCAGCTACCTGCGCCGGGGGGACAAGGTGCTGATCCCGATCCGCATGGGCGCGGGTCTGCGCCTTGGCGTCAACGCGGGCTATATGAAATTCCGCAAGACGCAGAAGTGGCTGCCGTTCTGATCTTGCGGCACCGGGGGGCGGATATTTCCCCCTTTTGTGGCGATTTGAAGCGGCGGCGGCGATTTTCCGGTTGATCGCCGCTCGCGGCAAAGGCAATGAGCGAGGCCATGTTAGACCGCCTCGAACAACAGCCCGCCGATGCGCTGCTCGCGCTGATCAAGCTCTACGATGCCGATTCCCGTGCCGACAAGATCGACCTGGGCGTGGGCGTTTATCGTACCGATGACGGGGCCACCCCCGTTTTCGCGGCGGTGAAAGCGGCGGAACGGACGCTCGTCGCGCAGCAGGATTCCAAGGCTTACCTCGGGCCTGAGGGTGACATGGGCTTCGTCCATGCGTTGATGCCTTACATCTTCGGTGCGGCGGACCCGAGCATGGGTGGCCGGATCGACGGGATGCAGGCACCCGGCGGCACCGGCGGCCTGCGCCTGGCCTTCGCGCTGGTGAAGCGCGCGGGTATCGGGCGCATCATCACCGGCGGCCCGACCTGGCCGAATCACCCGCAGATCCTCGCCGATCTCGGGATGGAAGCGGTGACTTTCAACCACGCCAAGGCCGACGGCACCGCCGATCTCGATGCGCTGCGCGCGGCCATCGCCAATGCGCAGGAAGGCGATGCGCTGCTGCTGCATGGCTGCTGCCACAACCCCACCGGGATCGACTACACGCCGGAACAGTGGGACGAAATCGCCAGGCTCGTCTCCGAAGCGGGTATCCTGCCGATCATCGACCTTGCCTATCAGGGTCTCGGCCAAGGCATGGAAGAAGACGCGGCCGGTATGCGCAAGGTTCTGGCCGCCGTGCCGGAAGCGCTGATCTGCTATAGCTGCGACAAGAACTTCGGTCTCTACCGTGAACGTGTCGGCGCGCTCTACGTGCTGGCCCGCAATGCGGATGATACCGCCAAGGTGCTGACCAACGGGCACATCCTCGCCCGCGTCAACTGGTCGCAGCCGCCCGATCACGGCGCCGCCGCCGCGCGCATCGTGCTGGAAGACGCCGGGCTGACGAAGCAATGGCTGGCCGAGCTGGACGAAATGCGCGCCCGTATGCGCGAAGTGCGCGATACGCTGGCCGCTGCCGATAACCGTGTGGCTGGCCTCGATCTCACCGCCGTCGCCACGCAGAACGGCCTGTTCTCGATCCTCAAGCTGGACAAGGATCAGATCCTCGCCCTGCGCGAGAAGCATGGCGTTTACATGGCCGGTTCGGGCCGTATCAACGTGGCCGGGCTGACCAAGGGCAACATCGGCCAATTCATCGCCGCTCTGGCGGACGTCGCCGGCTGAGCCATGAACCGGCAGCCGGTCCTCGAAGGGGCGCGGCTGCTGCTTCGGCCGCTCCGGCCCGATGATTGGGCGGCGCTCTACAGCGCTGCCTCCGATCCCCTGATCTGGGAAGTCCATCCCGCGCACGACCGCTGGCGGGAACCGGTGTTCCGCGCGTTCTTCGACGATGCGCTGGCCAAGGGCGGGGCGCTGGCCGCGATCGACAAGACCGGCGGTACGCTGATCGGCTCGTCGCGTTTCCAGAACCATGATCCCGCTCATGGCGGTTCGGTCGAAATCGGCTGGACTTTCCTCGTCCGTAGCTATTGGGGCGGGGGCTATAACGCCGAGATGAAGCGGTTGATGATCGGCCATGCACTGGGCGCGGTCGAACGGGTGCGTTTCATGGTGGGGGCCGACAATATCCGTTCGCGCCGGGCGATGGAGAAGATCGGCGGGCGGCTGAATGGCCCCGTCGAGCAGCGAATCATGGCGGGCAGCCCCGTTGCGCACGTGCAATACGAAATCACGCGGGACAGTTTCGCCAAGGGGCCACTGGCCTGAAACAGGTTGACGCAGAACGGCGTCGGAAAACTGCGCAAATCACCTTTTTAGTATTCTAAAACAAGATGATGCTGAAATTGGTGTGTGACTTTCCAGCGGCCCCCTGTCACCCGCCCTTTGGTCATTCCGCAGGGTGATGAAGGAGGGGCGGATAGCCTGGGCCATCCGCACGTTGTGGCACGGCGGGCGGGATGTAGGAAAATGGTCTTCGATGGGGGAGCGGATTACCCCCGCAGACTCTGCATCCGCTGGAGGTAACGGGCGAGCACGTCGATCTCCAGATTGACGGCATCGCCCGGTTGCAGCGCGCCCAGTGTCGTCATCGCGGCGGTGTGCGGGATGATGTTGAGCCCGAAATGGACGCTGCCATCGGCTTGATCGTCCACTGCGTTCACCGTCAGCGAAACGCCGTCGAGCGTGATCGAACCTTTGGGCGCGATATAGGGAGCCATGTCCCTGGGCGCGGCGATGGTCAGGCGGATCGAATCGCCTTCGGCCTGACGCCCGGCCACGGTGCCCACGGCATCGACATGGCCGGTGACGATATGCCCGCCCAGTTCGTCGCCCAGTTTCAGCGCTGGTTCGAGATTGAGCGCGGTGCCCACGGCCCAGCGGCCGGGCACGGTGCAAGCCTGCGTTTCGCCCGAAATATCGACCGAAAACCACGCATCGCCCGCTTGTCCGCCGCGCTCCACCACTGTCAGGCAGACGCCCGAACAGGCAATCGATGCGCCGATGGCAATCGTGGCGGGATCGTAAGGGCAGGCGATCACGGCGTGCAGATCGCCGCGTGCCTCAACGGTGCGGATGGTGCCGATGGCGGTGATTATGCCTGTGAACATCGGGTTCTCTCATAGATTTCGAGGGTGTCGCTGCCAAGCGTGCGCCGGTCGGTCATGCGCCATCGCCGATGCGCGGCGGCGAGATCGCCCAGCCCGAGATCGCCCACGCAGGGCAAGCCGCCGCCAATGACGATGGGCGCGCGGTAGATCAGCAGCCGGTCGACCAGATCAGCGGCGAGGAAAGCGGCGGCGGCGGCCGCTCCGCCTTCGACGAAGAGATATTGCACATCGGGCATCGCCGTGGCGATGGCAGCGGGTGAAGATAGCGCCTGCCATCCCGCCGGGGCGGCGCCGTGCGTCAGCATCCAGCGGTCGGGGCTGTGCCGTTCCAGTCCTTCCAGCCGCACGTCGAGCCGGGGCGAATCGGCGCGCAAGGTGCCGCCGCCCACCGCAATCGCATCGCTCTGCGCGCGCATTGCGTGGACATGGGCACGTGCCGTATCCCCCGTGATCCACTGGCTGGCCCCATCGGCGAGCGCGATGCAGCCGTCGAGCGAAGTCGCAAGCTTGAGCGTGACATGCGGGCGGGCGTGGCGGCGCTGCATAAGATAGCCGGCCAGGCTTTCCTCCGCTTCGGGCGAAGGGAGAATCCCGGCGTCGATCCCGGCGGCGCGCAAATGGGCGATCCCGTCGCCCGCCGTGCGCGGATCGGGGTCTTCCACGCCCGCCACCACGCGGGCGATGCCCGATGCGGCGATCAGCGAGGCGCAGGAAGGGCCGCGCGGGCTGCGATGCGCGCAAGGTTCGAGCGAGACGTAAAGCGTGGCCCCGTGGGCACTGCTGCCCGCCATGGCGAGCGCTTCGGCTTCGGCATGGGGCCGCCCGCCAGCCTGCGTCCACCCGCGCCCGACGACTGTGCCGTGCTGCACGACGATGGCCCCGACCGCCGGATTCGGGCGGCTTGCGGGCCGTCCGCGCATGCCCAGCCGCGCGGCGGCGGCCAGCCAGACGGCGTCCGCCCTATTGGGGGGCATGGTGCGTTTGTGGCGGCGGCGGGGTGGCCGTATCGGGTGCGGCGGCAGGCGTGGGCTGGGCGGCCCCGGTGCGCCCGGCGAAGCGGGTGTCTTCGGCGCGCTTTTCCGTGGCTTGTTCGGCTTTTGCCTGTTCCTCGATCTTGTCCACGTCCATGCCCGAGACGCGGCCCAGTGCGCGGTAGATGTCCTTCACCTTTGCATCGCGCGCGGCCTGTTCGGCGGCGAACTTGTCCTTGCGCCGCTGGTTCGCTTCGTTCGAAGCGACGATCTGCGCCAGCGTCCGGTCGGGTGCGAAAGTGGTGATATAGGTTATTTCCGGGCGCGGCGGCGGGCCTTTGCCGCCTTCGTGCCACATCACCGAAAACATCATGAACGTGGCGGCCAGCGAAACGCCGACGATCGGCCAGCGATAAGGATTGGGGCGCAGGAATTCGTGCACGAAATCGCGCGCCGCGCCCGATGGGGAGATTTTCCGCCAGAAGCTCATGCGCGCCTAGATAGGGGCGGCTGGCCGCTATAGCCAGCGTTTCATGGCAAGGGCGCCCCACCGCCCCCGCAACGATGGAGAAGGAGGGGCGTTTCAGCCGAAGGCGGCGTAAAGCGTGCGTCCTTCCCGCTTCAGCCAGCGGTTGGCGGAATCGAGATCGCCTTCGAACAGGCGGCCCAGCAAGGCGTGGAACGCGGGCGAATGGTCGAAATGGACGAGGTGCGCGACTTCATGCGCCACGACCGAGCGGCGCACGGCGGGCGGGGCCTGTATCAGCCGCCAGTTGAGCCGGATGGTCCCGTCGCCCGCGCAACTGCCCCAGCGCCGCTGCGCCCGCGAAAGGCGCAGGGACGGGGGGGCACGATCCGCGCGTGCGCAATAGAACAGGAGATCTTCGGCCATCAGCGCCAGTGCCTGCCGTTCCAGCCAGCGGCGCAGGCGGGCAGGCAGGCCGTCCTCCGGCCCGCCGACCGTCAGTTCTCCGCCGGTGAGATGCGGCGTGCGCGGCAGGTGGGCCGCCCAGACAATCGGCAGGGCATCCCCGCAATAAAGCAGCGTGCCGCCGGGTACGGGCGGGGCATTGGTGGGGATGCGGGCAAGCTGGCTCTCCAGCCAGTCGCGCCGGGACTGGGCGAACGCCACCGCATCGGCGGTGCGGCCCCATTGCGGCAGGGTCACGCGCACTTCGCTGCCATCGGGGGCCAGCCGCAAGGTCATGCGGCGCGTGCGGGAATGGCGGCGCAGCACGATTGGCACGCTGGTGCCGCCGAGGATCACGGTGGGCGGCTGGCGGTCACGGCGCAGCCAGTCGATCACCGTGCGTCGTCCCCACGATCGAACGCATCGTCCCATTCCTCGTACGGCGTATCGCCCAGGTCGGGCCAGTCGACCAGATGATGCTCCAGCGGTCCGGCCTGCGTTTCGCAGATCACCCGGCCGATCACCGAAACGCCCACTTCGCGCACAGTCTCGCGGCTGCCTGAAATGAGATAGTGCCAGCTCGGCAGCGGGTCGCCTTCGGCCCGCAGGCGATAGGCGCAGCTACGCGGCAGCCAATGCTGATCGGCCACGTTGCGCGCGGTCAGCCGCAGGCAATCGGGCACCCAGGTCTTGCGGTTGCGATAATCCTTGCATTGCGCGGTGCCGGTATCGAGCAGCTTGCAGGCGACATTGGTGGGCAGGATTTCGCCGGTATCGGCATCTTCCAGCTTGTGCAGGCAGCATTGCCCGCACCCGTCGCACAGCGCTTCCCATTCCGCGCGGGTGAGATCGCCCAGCGGCAGGGTCCAGAACTGCGGTCTCAGCGTATCCATTTTTCCAATTCCGCCGCCACTGCGTCCGGCCCGGCATCGACGGGGATCAGGGCGATGGGTTCGCCCTTGCGTCCCATCAGATAGGTGCCGCGCGAGTGATCCATCATATAGCCGCCGCCGGCCTGGACCTGACCCTTGGCGTAATAGACGCCGAAGGCCTTAGCCGCAGCGTCCACTTGCGCGGCCGTTCCCGTCAGGCCCAGCAGCTTGTCGGAAAAGGCGGCGGTGAATTCGCCGATCACCTTGGGCGTATCGCGCGCGGGATCGATGGTGATGAAGATCGGCTGGACCTCAGCCGCGCGGTCGGGGTATTTTTTCGCGAAGATGGCGAAACCCTTCATCAGCTTCTGCATGTCGAAGGGGCAGACATCGGGGCAATAGGCATAGCCGAAATAGACCACGCGATAGCGCCCGTCGAAATCGGACCAGCGCACCGTCTTGCCGGTCTTGTCCTTGAGAGTGAAGGGACCGCCGATCCGCGCGCCTTCGAGCGGGGGCTTGCCGGTGGGCGATTCGGCCGGACCGCATCCGGCGAGTGCGAAAACGAGCGGCAGGAACAGCGCGGAAAACAAGTGCTTCTTCATGGCGCGACGGTTCATGCTCTGCTAACCCTGCGACGGCAAGGGGTGAGTCCCCGAAAGTGCCGGAATTTGCAGGAGACGTGCGGTGGCGATGGGCAAGATGTGGATGAAACTGCAACGGAGCCTGGGTCTGGCGCTGGGTGCGGCGGTGCTGACCGTTCCCGCCGTTTCGCACGCGCAGTTTTCCGATACGTACAAATTCCTCGAAGCGGTGAAGAAGGCCGATGGCGACGCGGCGACGAAATTCCTCGAAAAGCCGGGCACGACCATCGTCAACGCCCGCGATGTGACCACGGGCGAAACCGGGCTGCACATCGCGGTTGCCCGGCGCGATCTGCTGTGGACCCGCTTCCTCCTCCAGAAAGGGGCGAATCCCAACATCGCCGACAAGCGCGGGCTGACCCCGCTGGTGGTGGCCACGCGGCTGGGCTTCGTCGATGGCGTCAATGCGCTGATCGAAAGCGGGGCGCGGGTCAACGATGCCAACGACACCGGTGAAACGCCGCTGATTTCCGCCGTGCACCAGAAAGATGTCGGGATCGTGCGCGCGCTGCTCAGCGCCGGGGCGGACCCTGACCGGGCGGACAATTCCGGCCGTTCGGCGCGCGATTATGCCAAGCTGCAAGGCGCGGGCAGCGCGGTGCTGGCGGAAATCCAGGCCCGCGCCAAGCCCAGTGCGGCGGATGCGAAGGCCGGGCCGACCTACGGGCCGAGTTTCTGACATGAACGCGCTGGACCGGAGCGGGACCGCTTCCCCGGAGGAGCGGACGCTGGACGATATCCGCGTGCTGCTCGGGCCGCGCATCGCGGATAACGCCGCGTTCGACGGTTGGGGCGACGCGGCGCTGGACGCTGCCGCCGATGCGGAAGGCATCGACCGGGCCGTGGCGCACCTTGCTTTCAAGGGCGGCGCAATGGCGATGATTGGCGCATGGATCGATGCCGTGGATGCGGCCATGGCGCGGGCCTTGCCTGCTGCTACGCTGGCCGAACTGCCGGTGCGCGAACGCATCCGGCGGCTGGTCCGGTTCCGGCTTGATGCCGTGGCGGGCCAGGAAGAAGCGGTGCGCCGGGCGCAGGCGATTTTCGCCATGCCGCACCATGCCGCCGCCGCGCTGCGCCGCGGCTGGCGGAGCGCGGATCTGATGTGGCGGCTCGCCGGGGATAGCGCCGCCGATTACAACCACTATACCAAGCGTACCATGCTGGCGGCGGTCTATGCTGCGACTCTGGCCGCGTTCATCGACGATACGAGCGAGGACAAGGCCGAAACCGCCCGTTTCCTCGACCGGCGGATCGATGGCATCATCCGTTTCGAAAAGACCAAGGCACGGCTGACGCCGAAGGCGGGCGAGCATTTCAGCCTGGCGCGGTTTCTTGGCCGATTGCGCTACCCCGCGCGCTGACCATTTTAATGCGAACCAGTTGCAAGATTCGCCGCAATCTGGCAGCGGGACAGCATGACACTGGAAGAGCTTCCGATCGGCGCTCGCGCCCGCATTACCGCGGTGGACTGGTCCTCGCTGGCCCCGGATGAGGGACAGAGGCTGCGGGCCATGGGGCTGGACGAAGGCGCGCATGTCGCCGTGGCGCATCGCGGCGTGTTCGCCGGTCGCGATCCGCTGTCGGTGATGGTCGGGCGCATGAACGTGGCGATCCGCCGCAACCATGCCCGCGCCATGGCGGTGGAGGCGCTGTGATGCAATTGCGCCGTGCCGCGCTCGTCGGCAATCCCAATGCGGGGAAAAGCGCCCTGTTCAATGCGCTCACCGGCGCGCGGCAGAAGATCGCCAATTATCCCGGCGTCACCGTGGAGCGGAAGGCCGGGCGGCTGATCCTGCCTTCGGGGGAGCCGATGGACCTGGTCGATCTGCCGGGCAGCTATGGCCTCGACGCGACCAGCCCGGACGAAGAAGTGACCCGCAAGGTGATTCTCGGCCAGTTTCCGGGCGAAGCGCAGCCCGATGTGCTGGTGGTGGTGCTGGATGCGTCGAATCTCGAACAGCAGCTCGTCTTCGCGCAGGAAATTCTCGAACTGGGCCGGCCGACGCTGGTCGCGCTCAACATGGTCGATCTGGCGGAACGCGATGGGCTGGTACTCGACCCCACCGCGCTGGAGCAGGCGCTGGGCGTGCCGGTGATCCCGACCGTGGCGGTGCGCCGCCGGGGGTTGGCTGAACTGGCCGCCGCCATCGAAACCGCGCACGGCAAGGCCGCCAGCGGCGAGATTGCCCATCCGCGCCCGCACATCACTCTGCCGGAAAAGCGGCTGGAAGCGCGCAACATCGCCAGCGGCACGATTCTCTCCGAATCCGCGCGGCACAAGCTCCATGCGCGGATAGACGAGGTGCTGCTGCACCCGTGGCTCGGCCCGATCATCCTGTTCGCGTTCTTGTTCGTGATGTTCCAGGCGGTGTTCGCCTGGGCCACGCCGTTTGCGGATGCCCTGGAAGCGCTGATCGGCATGCTGATTTCCTGGGTGAGCGAGACGCTGCCCGATGGCATCGTGCGCGATTTTCTAACGCAGGGCGTGCTCAACGGCGTCGGTTCGGTGATCGTGTTCCTGCCGCAGATCCTGATTCTGTTCGCGTTCATCCTCTCGATGGAAGCGAGCGGATATATGGCCCGCGCGGCCTTCCTGATGGACCGGCTGATGGCCTATGTCGGGCTGTCGGGGCGCAGTTTCATTCCGCTGCTGTCCAGCTTCGCCTGCGCCATTCCGGGCATCATGGCGACTCGTTCCATCGCCGATCCCAAGGACCGGCTGACGACGATCCTCGTCGCCCCGCTGATGACCTGTTCGGCGCGCCTACCCGTCTATGCGGTGATTATCGCCGCCTTCATTCCCCATCGCACGGTGGGCTGGGGCATCGGCCTGCAAGGGCTGGTGCTGTTCGGCCTTTACGTCGCCGGGATCGTCGGCGCGACGGTGGTCGCGCTGGTGCTGCGCCATTCGGTGACCAAAGGCACCGCCAGCGGCTTCATCATGGAAATGCCGAAATACCAGATGCCCCGGCTGCGCGATCTCGCAATCGGCCTGTGGCAGCGGGCATGGATATTCCTGCGCCGCGCGGGCACGATCATCTTTTCGGCCACCGTCATCCTGTGGCTGCTGCTGAGCTTCCCCAAGGCGGAACCGGGCCAAAGCCAGGTCGATGTGTCCATCGCGGGGCGGATCGCCAGCGGGCTGGAAGTCGTGGTGCGGCCGATCGGCTTCAATCACGAAATCGCGCTGGCGCTGGTGCCGGCGATGGCCGCGCGGGAAGTGGCCGTCTCCTCGCTCGCCACCACTTACGCAGTGGGTTCGGATGACGAGGATGCGGAAGCCATGGCGCTCACCGACAAGCTTGCCACGCGGTGGAGCTTGCCCACCGCGCTCGCTTTCCTCGCCTGGTTCGTGTTCGCGCCGCAGTGCCTGTCCACCATCGCGGTTGCCCGGCGGGAAACGAACGGCTGGAAATGGCCAACTTTCATGGTCGCCTATCTGTTCGGCCTTGCCTATGTGTTCGCCGGGATCACATATTGGACGGCGAAGGCATTCGGGCTGTAGCGAAGCATAGCGCTATCTTGCTGTGGATTCCCGCCTGGCCCACTGGCGGGCCGGGGCGGAGTCCGATATTCCGCTGGCCAGATAGCGAGGACACGAATTTATGGCAGGCAGCGTCAACAAGGTCATTCTGGTCGGCAATCTCGGCGCCGATCCCGAAGTCCGCAGCTTTCAGAATGGCGGCAAGGTGTGCAACCTGCGCATCGCCACGTCCGAAAGCTGGAAGGACCGCAACACCGGCGAACGGCAGGAACGCACCGAATGGCACACGGTGGCGATCTTTTCCGAAGGGCTGGCGGGCGTTGCCGAACGTTTCCTGCGCAAGGGCAGCAAGGTTTACATCGAAGGCCAGCTACGCACCCGCAAATGGCAGGACCAGTCCGGCAATGACCGCTATTCGACCGAAGTGGTGCTGCAAGGCCCCGGCGCGGTGATGACCATGCTCGACGGTGCACAGGGCGGCGGTGGCGGTGGCGGCCAACGCAGCGGCGGCTGGAACAACGACCGTGGCGGTTCCTCCGGCGGCGGCTGGGATCAGGGCGGCAGTTCTGGGGGCGGTTCCGGTGGTGGCTTTGGCGGCGGTTCGTCCTCGGGCGGCGGCAAGTCCGGCGGCTTCAGCGACGATTTCGACGACGATATCCCGTTCTGACCGGAGTTTTAGCGGGTTCCAGACGCGTCATTGCGAAGGGCAGGCTCGCGGTTGGGTGAGCTGCCCGTCGCGCCCGCGATCTACCGGTTGAGGATCAATCCTTCTTACCGGTCTTGAGTCCCGCAAGCGCGGCAAAGGGGCCGGTCTGCTCTTCACTCAGCAGGCCCGCTTCCTTGCGGGCGCGCTCGGCACCGGGTCCGATGGCGTAGGGATCGATGGCCAGGGCCAGGCTCTGCGCCACGGCTTCACCCAGATCGAAGACGCCGCCGGTATACTCGATCTCGTCGCAATCCTCCTCGCTCAATTCGAGTTCCTCGTCCGGGCGATGTGGCCCGGCGGGTACGAAGCGGAAGGCGAGCGGTTCCGCCGCGCTCACCGGCAGATCGTCGCCCGATACGGCGCAGCTTTGCACGAAATCGGCACGCATGGTGCCGGTGGCGTTGACCGCTTCGCCGTCTGCCTCCAGCGCGATATCGGCTTCCAGCCGACTGACCGCGACGAGATCGAAACGCCTGGCAAGCGCTTGCAGCTCCGCCTCGTCGGCCACCAGATGACGGATGCCGTCACCCATGCGGGCACGTTCCACCGGGCGGGAAAATTCGCTGTCCTGCGGCGCGGGATGCTCTGCGGTGTCGGTCATCGGGCAATCCTTCCTGCCAGCAGCGCGGCATCGTCCGTTGCCGCAAGAGTGTGTTCGAACTGACGCAGGCTGGCGGCCAGCCATGCCGGATCGGCCCCTTCGGCCAGCGTCACGTTGCGGGCCAGGGCATCGGCCAGCGCCGCATCGCCCGGTTCGCGCAGCGCATCGCGATAGGCCCCCAGCCGCCCGCCGAGCACGGACATCAGCTTGCCGATATGCTTGCCCACCACGACATCGCCGATTCCCGCTTCGCGCAATTGCCCGTCCATATCTTCGACGAACAGTTCGGTCAGCAGCACCGGCAGGCTGCGATCCGCCTCGTCACGTTCCATGCGGAGCAGCACGAAGGCGAGAATCGCGGTAATCATATCGAATCGGCCAGGCACCGTATCGGCTACGCCGCCTTGCGCGTACCAGTCCGGCTGGCGGGACAGTTCCACCACGCGGTGCCACAGGGGCCGCATCGCATCGCGCGGGTCGGTGCGTTTGCCCAGCAGGCGGGAGAGCAGGGACATGGTGTGGTGTGTCTCCGTCATTCAGCGACAATTCGGTGCGCCTGTCTCAAGCGCCATTGCACGGCGGGCCAATGCGCCTTAAGGCTCTCGCCCGTATAGGAGCCGCTGCGGCGAACGCAATCGGCTCTGTCATGCGAGTTTCGGAGATGCAGGTGATGAAGGCTTTCGCGCGGATCGGACTGGTGGCGGCCGTGGCGGCCGTGGGGCTGACAGCGGGCTGCACCACGATCAAGGACAAGCGCGGCTATGTCGCCGAGGATGTGCTGCTCAATTCGGTGCAGCCGGGTATCGACAACAAGACTTCGGTCGAAGGGGCGCTGGGCCGCCCCACTTTCGCCAGCGTCTATGGCCAGGATAGCTGGTATTATGTCAGCCTCGACACGCGCCAGAAACCGTTCGCCTCGCCCAAGACCAAGGCGGAAGCGCTGTTTACCGTCCATTTTGACCGGGCAGGCAATGTCGTCGGCACCGAACATTCCGGCATGGAACGCGTGGTGAAACTGCGCCCCGTGGGCGACAAGACGCCGGTCTATGGCCGCGAACGCACTTTCCTGCAGGACATGTTCGGCAATATCGGTGCGGTGGGCGCCGCCCCGCCGAGTGGCGGCGGCGCGGGGATGTGATCCTCACCGCTTGAAGGTCGGGCTGGCGCGGCCCATATCCCCGCCATCATGAACGCGCATTCCGACAGCGGCCACGGCACCATTCAGTGGCACGGTACGACCATCATCGGCGTCAGGAAGAACGGCAAGACCGTGATCGCCGGTGATGGCCAGGTTTCCATGGGCAACACGGTGATGAAGCCCAATGCCCGCAAAGTGCGCCGCATCGGCGAAGGCGGACAGGTGATCGCCGGGTTCGCTGGGGCCACCGCCGATGCTTTCACTCTGTTCGAACGGCTGGAACGCAAGCTGGAGCAGTATCGCGGCCAGTTGATGCGCGCCGCGGTCGAACTCGCCAAGGACTGGCGCACCGATAAATACCTGCGCAATCTCGAAGCGCTGATGATCGTGGCGGACAAGGACGCGCTGCTGGTGCTGACCGGTAACGGCGACGTGCTGGAGCCGGAGGCGAGCGGCGAATCGCAGATCGCGGCGATCGGCTCGGGCGGCAATTACGCGCTCGCCGCCGCGCGTGGGATCGACAGCTATGAAAGCGATGCGGAAACGATCGCCCGCAAGGCCATGGCCGTGGCGGCGGATATCTGCGTCTTCACCAACGACCGCGTGACGGTCGAAACCATCTGATTTCCTGAAACAGCGGTTCCCCATCCCATGAACGACAATCTCACTCCCAAGGCCATCGTGGCCGCATTGGACGAACACATCGTCGGCCAGGCCGAAGCGAAGCGCGCGGTGGCCGTGGCGCTGCGTAACCGGTGGCGGCGTCAGCACCTTTCGCCCGAACTGCGTGACGAGGTGACGCCGAAGAACATCCTGATGATCGGGCCGACGGGCTGCGGCAAGACCGAGATCAGCCGCCGCCTGGCCAAGCTGGCCGATGCGCCGTTCGTTAAGGTAGAGGCGACCAAGTTCACCGAAGTCGGCTATGTCGGCCGCGATGTCGAACAGATCGCCCGCGATCTGGCGGAAGACGCGATCCGGTTGGAAAAGGACCGCCGCCGCGAAGCGGTGCGCGAAGCCGCATCGAAAGCGGCGATGGACCGGTTGTTGCACGCCCTCGTCGGCGAAAACGCCAGCGAGGCGACGCGCGAAAGTTTCCGCCAGCGCATCGTCCAGAACGCGATGAACGACACCGAGGTGGAAATCGAGGTGGAGGACGCGCCTTCGATGCCGATGGAGCTGCCAGGCATGGGCGGCAATGTCGGGATGATCAATCTCAGCGACATCATGGGCAAGGCTTTCGGCGGCGCACCGAAGAAGCGGCGCAAACTCAAGGTGCTCGATGCCTGGGACAAGCTGGTGGACGAGGAAGCGGAAAAGCGCATGGACCAGGACGATGTCGCCCGGGTCGCGCTCTCCAATGCCGAAACCAACGGGATCGTGTTTCTCGATGAAATCGACAAGATCGCCGTGTCCGATGTGCGCGGCGGGTCGGTCAGCCGTGAAGGCGTGCAGCGCGATCTGCTGCCGCTGATCGAAGGGACGACGGTGGCCACCAAATACGGCCCGATGAAGACGGACCATGTGCTGTTCATCGCCAGCGGCGCGTTCCACGTGGCCAAGCCCAGCGACATGCTGCCCGAATTGCAGGGCCGCCTGCCGATCCGGGTGGAGCTGAAAGCGCTGACCGAGGAAGATTTCGTCGCCATCCTGTCGGACACGCGGGCCAATCTGGTGCAGCAGTATCAGGCCCTGCTCGGCACGGAGGAGGTCACGCTCGCCATCGCCCCCGATGCGGTCAGCGAAATCGCCCGGATCGCCGCGCAAGTGAACGAAAGCGTCGAAAACATCGGCGCCCGCCGCTTGCAGACGGTGATGGAAAAGCTGCTGGAGGAACTGAGCTTCGAAGCGGAAGACCGCAAGGGCGAAACCGTCCGCATCGATGCCGCCTATGTCCGCGAAAAGCTGGGGGGTCTCGCCAGCGACAGCGATCTCAGCAAGTATATCCTCTAAGGTGAAAGCGCAGCCGATGTACCAGACGCCCGAAGACCGCCCGATTTACCGCCTGTTGACCGGCAAGGACGACCGCGCCTTTTGCGAGCGGGTGTCCGAGGCTCTGGCGCAGGGCTGGCGGCTTTACGGTTCGCCCACGATCGGTTGGGACGTGGCGGAAAACTGCATGAAGGCCGCCCAGGCCGTCGTCTGGCACGAAGCGGATGTGGTGAAGCGGTAAGGCCGTTTCCACGGCGCCGGGCCGGGTGCCATCATGCAAGCTGCGTGGTCGCATCCGGCCCCGGTTCCGCATCCTCCGTCGTTTCCGGGCCGAAGAAGCGAATCAGCGGGCCGCGCAGGATCAGCACCGCCAGCCCGGCCCCGCCGACGATCATGGCATTGATCGTCCAGAAGCGGGTCGGGCTCATCACTTCGTACCAGCCCCCCATATAGCCGCTGAGCAGGCTGGCGGCGGAGGCGGCGAGCGCTTCCACCCCCAGCATGGTGCCGCGCCATGCGGCGGGTGCGCGGCTGGCGAAAAGCGCCAGCATGACGGGCGAGAAATAGACCGCGCCGAGATTCGAGATCAGATGGAACATCACCGGCCAGGCAAGCGGCGCGCGCCCTTGCGCATTGGCGGCGAGCGGGGCCGCCGCCAGCCACAGCACCCCGGCGGAAAAGATCAGGCAGCCGATCCCCATCTTGACGAAGATATCGGGCTCCGTCCCCCGTTTAGCCTGCCGCCGCCAGTGCCACACCACCAGCGGGATGAAGATTGCGGGCGCCAGACCGTCGAGCGATTGCATCCACGGCACGGGCACTTCGAACGTGCCCACCAGCAGGTTCACATGATCGCGCACCCACAGGTTATAGACGTTCCATATCTGCGCCTGCGCGGTCCAGAAGCAGAGCGAAACCGGCCACATCAGGAACAGGCCGATGACGTTGCGCTTTTCCCGCGCGGTCAATGCACCGCGTTCCACCGCCACTGTCTTGGCCCGGTCCCCCGGCAGGAAGTGCGCGCCGAACAGGTAGATGAACAGCCCGATCAGCATGCCGAACCCGGCCACGGCAAAGCCCGCGTGCCAGCCGTAATACTTGGCGACCGCGCCGGTGACGATGGGGGCGATGAAGGCCCCGAAATTGACGACGAAGCTATAGACCTGGAAAGCATCGGCCAGCCGCCGGTCCCCTTCGGCGTAGAGCGTCTTGATCTGCGCCTTGAGATTGCCGCGCAGCAGCCCGGCCCCCAGTATCAGCAGCAGCAGCGCGAGCAGGAATGTCCGGTCGAAAGCGAGGGTGAAATGGCCGCCCGTCATCAGCAGCGCGCCCAGCGTCACCGCCGTGCGGCGGCTGGTCCAGCGATCCCCGATCCAGCCGCCGATCAGCGGGAAAAACGTCAGCAGCGCCATGTAGAGGCCGAAGGTCTGCGTCGCGATGGCCTGATCGGACAGCGGCCCGGTGAGCGCCTCTATCGCGCCGCGATAATAGGGAAAACCGACGACTTTTTCGATTCGCCCCGGTTTCAGCAGTTCGCCCGCCATATAAAGGACGAGCATCGCCTGCATCCCGTGGAACGAGATGCGATCCCACAGTTCGGTGCCGGAAAGAACCCACAGGCCGGTGGGGTGGCCGAAGCGTGCCGCCCGATCGGGGCCTGCCCCGCCGCAATCTGCCCCGCTGCGATCGGGCTGCGCCCCGCCGTTTCCCATTCTCGCTCCCGTTTCGTTACTGCGTGGCCCGTTCCAGGACCGGGCCGTCGCCTTCGGCCTGCTGGCGCGTCCACATTTCTGCATAAAGCCCGCCGTGCCGCAACAATTCCATATGCGTGCCCGATTCGGCCAATTGCCCTTCGTTGAGCACGAGAATCCGGTCCGCATCGGCAATCGTCGACAGGCGGTGGGCGATGGAGATGCTGGTGCGGTTCTCAGCCACGCGGTTCAGCGTCGCCAGGATGTCCTGTTCGGTGCGGGTGTCCAGTGCGCTGGTCGCTTCGTCCAGCAGCAGGATCGGCGGATTTTTCACCAGCGTGCGGGCAATCGCCACGCGCTGTTTCTCCCCGCCTGACAGCTTCAGCCCGCGTTCGCCCACTTCGGTGTCGAAACGCTGGGGCAGCCGGTCGATCAGCGGCATCAGCGCGGCGGCCCTGGCGGCGGCTTCGATTGCCTCCTGCGTCGCGCCCGTGCGGCCGTAACCGATGTTATAGCCGATGGTATCGTTGAACAGCACCGAATCCTGCGGCACGATACCCAGCGCCGCGCGCAGCGATGCCTGCGTCACTCGCGCGATATCCTGCCCGTCGATCAGGATGCGCCCGCCCAGCGGATCGTAGAAGCGGAAGATCAGCCGGGCGATGGTGCTCTTGCCCGCGCCCGACGGGCCGACAATCGCCATATGGCTGCCTGCCGGAACTTCGAAGCTCAGCCCGCGCAGGATCGTGCGCTCCGCCTCATAACCGAATGTCACATTGTCGAAAGCGAGGCTGGGACGGCGGACCACCAGAGCGGGCGCGGCGGGCGCATCGCGCACTTCCACCGGCATATCCATCAGGCGGAACATCGAGGCCATGTCGATCAATCCCTGGCGGATCGTGCGATAGACCATGCCCAGCATGTCGAGCGGGCGGAACAACTGGGTGAGGTAGGTGTTCACGAACACCAGATCGCCCACGGAGAACCGGCCCTGCGCCCAGCCCCACACGGTGTAGGCCATCGCGCCGCCCATCAGCAGATTGACGATCACCGCCTG
>CAYXMY010000035.1:0-24854 GCA_964466155.1 uncultured Caenibius sp.
GATCGCGCGCGATTCCGTACACGCCCATGCAATAGGGGCGGTTGGGCGTGATCGCCACATCGAACACCGGCGCGGTGCCGAAATAGTCCGCCACCGGCGTGCCGACCGGCGCATCCTCTGGCAGTTCGATGACCCCTTCGTGATCGTCGCCCAGTTCCAGTTCGCGCGTGGAACACATCATACCGTTGGATTCGACGCCGCGAATGGCCGACTTGCGCAGTTGCAGCCCGTTGGCCGGAACCACCGCGCCCGCCGTGCCGAGCACGCCGACCAGCCCCGCGCGGGCATTGGCCGCCCCGCAGACGACCTGCAACGGATCGCCCTCACCCGTGTCGACAGTGAGCACCTGCAGCTTGTCCGCATCGGGATGAGGCCGGGCGGTCAGCACTTTGGCCACGCGGAAACCGGTGAGCTTTTCAGCCGGGTCCTCGATCCCTTCCACTTCGATGCCGATGGCATTGAGCTTGGCCGAAATCGCCGCCGCATCGGCATCGGTTTCGAGGTACTGCTTGAGCCAGGTCAGCGAGAATTTCATGCGCGTGCTCCCACCCCGCCCGAAAGGGTTGGCTGGTCGAAGGCGGAAAAGCCGTAATGCTTGAGCCAGCGAACATCGCCGTCGAAGAAAGCGCGCAAATCGTCCATCCCGTATTTCAGCATGGCGAGGCGGTCGACGCCCACGCCGAATGCGAAGCCCTGCCATTCATCGGGATCGAACCCCGACATCGCGATCACCCGGCGATTGACCATGCCGGAACCGAGCAGTTCCATCCATCCGTGGCCCGGCGCATCGCCGCTGCCGCCCAGCACGCGGCGCGCCTTGCCATCCGGCCCGGTTTCGACCGCGAAGCCAACATCGACTTCCACCGAAGGTTCGGTGAACGGGAAATAAGACGGGCGCAAGCGTAGCACGATATCGTCCCGCTCGAAGAACGCCTTGAGGAAGGTTTCCAGCGTCCATTTCAGGTGGCCGAGATGGATGCCCTTGTCGATCACCAGCCCCTCCACCTGATGGAACATCGGCGTGTGGGTGGCGTCGCTGTCGCTGCGATAGACGCGGCCCGGCGCGATGATACGGATCGGGGCACCCCCGCCCTGCCTTTCGACAACGGCTTTCATGCTGCGCACCTGCACCGGGCTGGTGTGCGTGCGCAGCAGCATCCGGCCACCGTTCGGGCCTTCGTCGGGGAAATAGAACGTATCGTGCATCGCACGCGCCGGGTGGCTTTCCGGCATGTTGAGCGCGGTGAAATTGTGCCAGTCGTCCTCGATCTCAGGCCCGGTAGCGACGGCGAAACCCATGTCGGCGAAGATTTCGGCCAGTTCGTCCATCACCTGCGAGACGGGATGGACCGAACCGATGGGCATTTCCGGCGCAGGCAGCGTCAGGTCGAGCGTCTCGCTCGCCAGTTTGGCTTCGAGCGCAACCGAATCCAGCGCCGTCTTGCGCTCGGTCAGCGCATTCTGCACGCTTTCGCGCAAGGCGTGGATTTTCGGCCCTTCGTTCTGGCGTTCTTCGGGCGACATCTTGCCGAGCGTCTTGAGCAAGACCGAAATGCTGCCCTGCTTGCCGAGGAATTCGACCCGCAAGCTTTCCAACGCGGCTGCATCCTCTGCTGCGGCAATGCGCGCCAACGCTTCGCTGCCGATCGTCTCGCTCGTCACCTTCTACTCCTCGCCGGATTGGTTGCCATGGCGGGCTGCTCCCTAGGGCTTCGGCGGAAAATCCGCAACGCCCGCATGAGCGGCGCTGCCGGTCAGGCGGAAGGCTTGTCCAGCGTCTGCGCGGGGGAACCCCAGATGCGCGCCCGTTCGGGCATGAAGGCTGTCAGGATCGGGTGATCGAGCGCGGCGTATTCGCGCGGGCTCATCCCCATGAAAGCGCGGAAATCCCGCACGAAATGCGCCTGATCGTGATAGTGATGATCGATGGCGTCGGACCAGTTGCCACCCTTGCCGAGCATGAAGGCCGCAAGGCTGCGCATCACACGCTGACGCCGAAGCAGGATCTTGGGCGAGAAACCGAACGCCCGGTGGCACAGCCGCTCCAGCGTCCGCGCGTTCACGCCGGAGCGTTCGACCAGTTCCCCCACACTGCGCAAAGTCGGATCGACCAGCGCCCGGTGCACAGCCATGATCCGTTCCTCATCCGGGTGGGGCCGGTTCAGTTCGAGGAAGCAATCGATAATCCGCCGATCCTCCCGCTCGTCATCCGCTTCGCCATCGAACAGGATTTGCGGCAGGTGGGCGAACCGGGCGTAAGCGGGATGCGCTTCGCCATCGACCACCGCATTGGCAAGCCGGGATGCCGGTACGCAGATGAACTTGGCCCAACCCAGCGGAAACAGGCCGACACCCCACATGCGCGTGGTGCCGATCTGGAATTCGGTCGACAATGCGCTCGGCCCGGTTGCGGTGAAGCGTGCGCGCAGCCAGCGCTCGCTACCACCGCTCACGCGCGCGTCGGGCACATCGCCGGAAAAGAACCGCAGATTGGCCCATTCGGGCTGCAACCGGTCGCACACCCTTTCGCCTTCGCACATGGTGAAGGTGGCACGGTAGAAAGTGGAAAAACAATCGCGCAATTCCGGGGGCGGCGGAAAGAAGCGGACATCGATGTCGCATCGCGCGGTCATGCAGCGATCTTCAGGCCCCGGCAGTCATTGGCGCTGCTCTCCCTCCATCGTTCGATGCCAGACTATCGCGAGAGAGCGCAATGGAAAAGGGCGCACGCAGCGAACTGCGCACGCCCTTGAATTCCTGTGCCCATGGGGCAACGGCTTCGCGCGAACGAAGCCGTTCCGTTCAGGCCGGCAGGGCCTTCTTCGCCTGAGCGATAATCGCGGCGAAAGCCGTACCTTCGTTCATCGCGAGATCGGCCATCACCTTGCGGTCCAGTTCGATCCCGGCCAGCTTGGTGCCGTGGATGAACTGCGAATAGGTCAGACCTTCGGCGCGAACCGCAGCGTTGATACGCTGAATCCACAGGGCGCGGAAGTTCCGCTTCTTAACCTTGCGGTCGCGATAGGCGTATTGGCCGGCCTTTTCGACGGCCTGGCGCGCAACGCGAATCGTGTTCTTGCGGCGGCCGCGATAACCCTTGGCCTGATCCAGAAGCCGCTTGTGCTTGGTGCGGGTGGTTACACCACGTTTGATGCGGGGCATTGGCTAGTACTCCTGTCTCAGTTGAGCCCGTAGGGCGCCCACTTTTTGATCACGCGTGCATCAGCATCGGAGATCACGTCGGTGCCGCGGTTCTGGCGGATATACTTGCCGTTATGGCTGATCAGGCGGTGGCGCTTGCCGGCCACGCCGTGCTTGACCTTGCCGGTGGCGGTGATCTTGAAGCGCTTCTTCACACCGCTCTTGGTCTTGAGCTTGGGCATTTTCGTCTCCTTGGTCAGGAACACGTCCGACCAGCCCTGGCAGCCCTTTCAGCCAGGCGGGCCTCAAAAACACGTGTCAATGAAGAGCGGGCCCTTAATGGGGGGTCAGACAAAAGGCAAGCGATTCCCCCGCCCTGCCGCATTGTGAAATCCACGCCCGATCAATGGTGATGGCAGCCCAACGCTTCCACCACATCATCGAGCCGCGCGGGATCGCCCAGCGCCAGCACATGCCCGTCGGACCCTGCGTGGAGCGGATCGCCATTCCAGTCGCACATCACCCCGCCCGCTCCTTCGACCACGGGGACTAGCGCGGCGAAATCGTACAGCTTCAGGCCCGCCTCGCAGACGATATCGAGCTGGCCGGTGGCGAGCGCAGCGTAGTTGTAGCAATCGCCGCCCATCACCATCCGGCGATGATCGGTTTTCGCGGCCAGCGCCATGAAATGCTCACCATCGTGATCGTCGAAATAGTGCGGACCGGTGGTGGCGATGGTAGCGGCGGACAATTCCTTGCAGGCCCGCGTGCGGACCGGCTTGCCGTTGAGCGTGGTGGGCTGCCCCATCACACCCAGCCAGCGTTCGCCGGTGATCGGCTGATCGATCACGCCCAGCACCGGAAAACCGTCCACCATCAGGGCGATCAGCGTCCCGAAGATCGGCCGGCCGGCGAGAAAGGCGGCCGTGCCATCGATGGGATCGAGCACCCATTGCCGCCCGGAAATACCGTCCTTGACGCCGAATTCCTCCCCCACGATGCCATCCTGCGGCATTTCCGCCGTCAGCAGGCGCCGCATAGCTTCTTCCGCCTCACGGTCGGCGAGCGTCACGGGCGTGGCGTCGCCTTTGCGTTCAACCGCGACATCGGCGCGAAACCATGGGCGAATCGCTGCGCGCGCGGCATCGGCCATCCGATGGGCCAGCGCGATTTCAGCGTCGAGTTTCACCACGCGCCGCCGGCTCAGTCGAACAGGCTGGAGACCGAGCTTTCGTCCGCGATGCGGCGAATCGCTTCACCGATCAGCGGGGCGATGGAAAGAATACGGATACGGTCCGAATCCTTGGTCGCATCGGTGCCCAGAATCGTGTCGGTGATGACCAGTTCCTTGAGCGCGGAACTGTTCACCTTCTGCACTGCCGCGCCCGACAGCACGCCGTGCGTGATGTAGGCAACCACGCTGGAAGCCCCGGCATCGAGCAGCGCCTGCGCCGCGTTGCACAGCGTGCCGCCCGAATCGACAATATCGTCGATCAGGATGCAATGGCGGCCCTGCACATCGCCGATGATGTTCATCACTTCGGACTGGCCCGGCTTGTCGCGGCGCTTATCGACGATGGCGAGCGGCGCGTTGTCCAGCCGCTTGGCCAGCGCGCGGGCGCGCACCACGCCGCCGACGTCGGGCGAGACCACCATCAGCGCCTGATCGCCATAGCGTGCCTGGATATCGGCGGCCATCGCGGGGGCGGCATAGAGGTTGTCGGTCGGGATATCGAAGAAGCCCTGGATCTGCCCCGCGTGGAGATCGACCGACAGCACGCGGTCCGCGCCCGCTTCGGTAATCAGGTTGGCCACCAGCTTAGCCGAAATCGGCGTGCGCGGGCCGGGCTTACGGTCCTGCCGGGCATAACCGAAATAGGGGACCACGGCGGTGATCCGCTTGGCCGAGGCGCGCTTGAGCGCATCGATGCAGATCAGCAGTTCCATCAGGTGATCGTTGGCCGGGAAGCTGGTCGACTGGACCAGAAAGACATCTTCGCCGCGCACATTCTCATGGATTTCAACGAAGATTTCCTCGTCGGCGAAGCGCCGTACCGAAGCGTCGGTCAGCGGCATTTCGAGATAGCCAGCGATGGCCCGGGCCAGAGGCAGGTTGGAATTGCCGGCCATGATCTTCATTGCAGGGGGTCCCTTTTTTCCAGATGCGGCGAGTCGTATTTGCGTAACAATCGGCCCCGGCTCTAATCGAGCCGGGGCCGATTGCAACCGCTGCCAAAACGTGGCTGCGGATTCGCCGCCATATGCAGGCGGCAGGCCACAATCCGCCTGCCCGGCGCGCTCAATCGATGCGGTGTTCGCCGCGCACCCAGCGCACCGTGCCCGAGCTGGCGCGCATCACGACGCTTTCCGTCGTCATCTTGCCGCCTTTGAGCCGCTTCACACCGTCGAGCAGCGAACCGTCTGTCACGCCGGTGGCGGCGAAGATGCAATCGCCCTTGGCGAGATCGCCCAGCTTGTAGATGCGGTTGAAATCTTCGATGCCCCATTTGCGCGCACGGGCTTTTTCATCTTCGTTGCGGAAGACGAGACGGCCGTTGAACTGCCCGCCGACACAACGCAGCGCTGCTGCCGCCAGCACGCCTTCCGGCGCGCCGCCCTGGCCCATGTACATGTCGATCGTGGTTTCGGGATTGGTGACCGCGATCACGCCTGCCACATCGCCATCGGGAATGAGCTGGATGCCGCAACCCAGCGCGCGCAGTTCCGCAATCAGGTCCGCATGACGCGGGCGATCCAGCACACAGACGATGATTTCGTTCGGCTCCACACCCTTGGCGGCGGCCACGGCCTTGACGTTTTCGGTCGGGCTCTTGGCCAGATCGATGATCCCTTCGGGATAGCCGGGGCCGACCGCCAGCTTGTCCATATACACGTCAGGCGCGTTGAGCAGGCAGCCTTCTTCCGCCGCGGCCAGCACGGCCAGTGCGTTAGGGCCTGCCTTGGCGGTGATGGTGGTGCCTTCCAGCGGATCGAGCGCGATGTCGATCTTGGGGCCGCGGCCCGGCGCACCGCCGACCTTTTCCCCGATATACAGCATCGGCGCTTCGTCGCGTTCGCCTTCGCCGATCACCACCGTGCCATCCATATAGAGATCGTCGAACGCCTTGCGCATGGCTTCGACGGCGGCGGCATCGGCCGCCTTTTCATCGCCCCGGCCGATCAGCTTGGAAGCGGAAATGGCGGCAGCTTCGGTCACGCGGACCATTTCGAGAACCAGCACGCGGTCGAGAGCGTTGCTGGGGGGTGTCGCGGTCGTGTCAGACATGGGAATCCTATCCGGTGTGATGTGTTCTGGGGAAGACTTAGGTCCTGCCCCGTTAAACGGCAATTGTTGCCATGCGGTTGCCGGCGCGCGCCGCCCGATTACCCGGCAAGCAATTGCATGACGAGCGGAGCAGCCGTCAGGCTGGGCGAACCTTCGAGCAGGGCCAGCGCCTTGGCGACCGCGCTTTCGGGCGCTTCATGCGTGACGATCGCCACCAGCACTTCGCCGCCTTCTGCCTGCCGCCCCTTTTGCAGCAGGCTTTCGATGGAAACCCCCGCATCGCGCATCGCGGCAGTGATTTCCGCCAGCACGCCGGGGCGATCGTTGACGGCGAAACGGATATAGCGGCGGCCCATCCGATGGCCCGATTCCGCCGGTTCCAGCCGCTCCAGCTCGGCCACGGGGACGGAGAACGGCGCACCGATCTCTCCCCGCGCGATATCGATCAGATCGGCCACCACCGCCGATGCCGTCGGCCCGTCGCCCGCACCCGCGCCCTGGAACAGCAGGCGACCCGAGAAATTGCCTTCGGTGACGACCGCATTGGTCGGCCCGTCAACATGGGCGAGCGGATGCCCTTCGGGCACGAGATAGGGCTGCACCCGCTGGCGCAGGCACCGCGCACCGCTGCCATCGGCCTCCACTTCGGCCAGGCCGATCAGGCGGATGACATACCCCAGCGCATCGGCCTGGGCGATGTCTTCCGCGCGCAGGGCGGAAATGCCGGTAGTATCGACATTGGTGAAATCGATCTGCGCGCCGAATGCGATCCCAGCGAGGATCGACAGCTTATGCGCGGCATCGATCCCTTCGATATCGAACGTGGGATCGGCTTCGGCATAACCGAGACGCTGCGCTTCGGCGAGCACGTCCCCAAAATCGCGCCCCGTATCCTCCATGGTGGAGAGGATATAATTGCAGGTGCCGTTGAGAATGCCATAAACCCGTTCGATCTCGTTGGCCGCCGCGCCTTCGCGCAAGCCCTTGATCACCGGGATACCGCCCGCCACCGCCGCTTCGAACTTCAGCGCAACAGCTTGCGCTTCCGCCTCGTTGGCCAGCGACAGGCCATGGTGCGCGATCATCGCCTTGTTCGCGGTGACCAGCGCCTTGCCTGCGCGAATCGCATTGCGTGCCAGTGTCAGCGCCGGGCCGTCCGATCCGCCGACCAGTTCGACCACCACATCGACATCGCTGCGCGCTGCCATCGCGGTCATGTCGTCTTCCCAGGCGAAACGGGTCAGATCGACGCCGCGATCCTTGGTCCGGTCGCGCGCGCTGACCGCGACAATCGCGATTTCGCGCCCGGCCCGGCGGGTGATCAGTTCGCGGTTCGCATCGAGCAGGCGAATCACGCCGGCACCCACGGTGCCGAGCCCGGCCAGGGCGATTCGCAACGGTTCGGCCATCAAAGCCCCCTTCGTCCAAATATCGTGCCGCACCGCCGCCACATGGCCCCGCGGTGCATCGGGAAGTGCGCCCTAGGATAAGCGCGCCGCAAACGCCAGAGCCCGCGTCATACCCTATGCCTGTGGCCAGCCTGCGGCCATGCGGGATGCCCGCTGCCATTTACAGACGCATGGCCCCGTCATTTGCGGGTACGATTGCAGGCGCCCAGTTCCTGCTTGATCAGCGCGTAGTCGCGCATGGCCCGTTCCCGGTCCGCCGGGATGCTGGCCAGATTGGCGTTGGGCGGCAACCGGCCCGGCAAAGTGCAGGCGAGCCGATACCATGCCAGCGTATCCTGCGCGGGCGGGCGGCCTGCCTGATCGACCAGTTCCGACCACGACACGCTCCACACCGGGGCCACGTTCGGCCGCCGGACAACCGAAACCAGCACCGGCCCATCGCTCTTGCTATCGAGAAACAGCTGGGTTTCCGATTCTCCGGCAAGATTGCCCGGTACCGACAGGATATCGCGGATACGAGCAATGCGCGGCGGGGCGGCGGGATCGGCCAGTTCGGCGAGCAGCGGCTCCAGCCGCGCGACAGCCGACGGGTCCGCCGGGATCTGCGCATCGGGGGCGACGAGCTGCAGCTCGTCCGGCCTGCCGGGCACAGCGTGGGCGAACACGATCACGCTCCTGCCGCCAAGGCGCGGCACACGGCCATCGGGACCGAGCGGCACATCGACGAGATATTGAATCGCCTTCACTTGCGGCAATTGCCCCGCCAAGGCCCGTTCCGGCTTGGCAATCAGATAAAGGCGCGCCTTGCCAGCCGGAAGACCGGGCGCACGTTCCGGTTCGAGTACCGACTGGCGGCTGACTTTCACTTGCAAGACAAGCTGCGCCGGATCGGCCAGATCGGCCAGATCGGCATAAGTGAGCACAGGTGCCGGCGGCGGCGGAGCGGCGGCGACAGCGGGCACCACGCCCGCGACGAGCGTCAGGCCAGCAGCCAGCGCCATGGCGCCACCCTTTGCCCCCAATGCGATTCTCATATTCATGATCTTGTGCTCACCCAACTTTCCCGGTTCTGCGCATGCTCCGTTTCCGGAAGCATTGTCCGCCCACTATAGTTCAGCGGCAAGTGCTTGAATCAACGATTAACCGATAAAGCGTTTGCGCCGACCGCACTTCGCAGTTAAAGAACCCGGAAAAATAGGGGTAGAAAACTAGCTCCACCCCCCGATTGCCCGGCGATCCATCGAAACAGGGCAACGCAAGGCCATCCGGCCTAAACTGTGCAGGGTAAAAAACTGGATTTTTACGCCGGACGGTGAGGCTGAAACCGTCTTTGGCGAAGCCTTGGGATAACTCCCGGGGACCTGAATGGAGTGATGCGACTGAATGGCTTACGCAGACCAATCGACGAGCAGTAATCGCGTTATTGCGCTGGTTGTAGTTGCCCTGCTCCACGTCCTTCTTGGTTATGGCCTCGTGACAGGCCTTGCCTTCGAAGCATTCAAGAAGGTCGCGCAGCGCGTGACGACAGTAGATATCAAGGAGGAAAAGCCCAAGGAGGAGCTGCCCCCCCCACCCCCACCGAAGGAAGCACCGCCGCCGCCCATCGTGGCGCCGCCGCCGCCGATCAATATTTCGCCTGCGCGGCCGCCGATCGAAACGGTAACGCACGCGCCGCCGCCGCCGCCGATCGTCATTCCGACGGCTGCTCCGCCGCCGCCTCCCCCGCCGCCGCCGCCGAAGGCAACGCCCAAGCCGGCCACGCCCCGCAACAGCCCCAGCAGCTGGGCCACTTCGGACGATTATCCGACCAAGGCCATGCGTGAAGAACGGTCCGGCGTCACCCGCTTCACCGTTACCGTGGACACGGAAGGCAAGGTTTCGGGCTGCCGGGTCACCGGTTCGAGCGGCCATGCCGATCTCGATGACGCGACTTGCAAGCTCGTCACGCGCCGCGCCCGCTTCAAGCCGGCCACCGATGACGAAGGCAACCCCACCACCGGGACGTTCAGTAACGCTGTCCGTTGGGAAATTCCGCGGTGAACTTTGGAACTGGCTGCCGCGCGGCTTGACCGGGGCAGCCACTGATTTAACTCATCTCACATATTCTTCTTGAGAGGACTACCCGCATGCTTATCGAAATTCTCAGCGCCGCCGCATCCCACGCGGCTGCTCCGCAGAACAAGTTCGGCTTCACGGAAGCCCTGCAACAAGGCGGTTTCATCGCTTACGCAACCGTCATTATTCTCGGCATCATGTCGTTCGGCTCGTTCTACATCCTGTTCACCAAGGTGTTCGAACAGCAGAAGATCCTTAAGCAGGGCCGTGAAGTCCGCTCGGCCTTCTGGCGCGCGCCCTCGCTGCGCGACGGTGCAGCCAAGCTCGCCAAGAACAGCGCTTACCGTCAGATCGTCGACGATGCGCTCGACGCCGAAGACCAGCACAAGAAAATGACCGACAGCCTCGAAGCGCACGACTGGATGCACGGTTCGCTGGCGCGTTCGGAAGCCTCGATCAACTCCAAGCTGGCGGGCGGCCTGCCGTTCCTCGCCACCGTGGGCGCCACCGCGCCGTTCATCGGTCTGTTCGGCACCGTGGTCGGCATCTACCGCGCTCTGATCAACATCGGTCTCGCCGGTTCGGCTTCGATCGACAAGGTCGCCGGCCCGGTCGGTGAAGCTCTGATCATGACCGCGCTGGGTCTGCTCGTGGCCGTTCCGGCCGTGCTCGCCTACAACTGGCTGCAGTCGCGCAACAAGCGCATCTCGGGTGAAGTCAACGGCTTCGCCACTGCTGTGCTCGCCAACCTGTCGTCGGGCGGCACCGTTAAGCCGACCAGCACTCCGGCTCCGGCTGCCAAGACCGCTGCTCCTGCTGCCAAGCCGGCCGCTCCGGCCGCACCCAAGGCCTGAAGCCAAAGGGACGTATCGGAAGGAGGGGACCGGCATGCGGGCCCCCTCCCCACCGAGTGATCTGAAGTTTTAGAATAGGATTACGACCATGGCCATTGCGACGGGCAGCGGCGGCGACGAAACCCCGATGTCGGACATCAACACTACGCCCCTCGTGGACGTGATGCTGGTGCTTCTGATCATCTTTCTTATCGCCGTCCCGGTAGCAATCCAGACCATCGAGAAGCTGCACATTCCCATCATCGCCTCCCAGGAATCGGAGGACAAGGTCGAGAATCTTCTGCTGACGGTATCGACCACCGATGCGAATGGACGCAGCGCCGGTGATCCGGGTTACGAAGGTGCCAACCGCGGCGGAGAATGCCGCGTCTATTTCAACAACATCACGCCGGTCAGCTCGCAGGAGCTGTACGATCAGGCCTTCAAGCGCCTCGACGCCATCGTTCAGCGCGAAGGCGGCATCAAGGCCATGATGGCCAATCCGGAAAAAGTCCCGCAGGTCCACATTCGCGGCGACGTGAATGCCCCGTGGCGCTGCATTGCCGGTGCGATCTACAACGTGCAGGCGGCAGGCTATCCCACCGTCGGCTTCATCTCGAACCCGGTCGACCCCAACGGCTGACGGCCGGATCGAGACTTTCAGGAGTAATACCCCATGGCAATGTCTGGCGGTAAAGACGATGGCTCCCCGATGATGGAAATGAACACGACGCCGTTGATCGACGTCATGCTCGTTCTCCTCATCATGTTCATCATCACCATCCCGGTTGCGACGCACGCAGTGAATATCGATCTGCCCGCACCCGTGGACAATCCCGCGAATCCTCCGGTCGACCCGGTGAAGAACAAGGTCGTCCTGACCACGGACAACCAGATCCTGTGGAACGGCAACCCGATCAGCAACGGCCAACTGGTTTCGCTGCTGCAGGAAAGCATGAAGATGCCGGTCGAACCGGAACTGCAGTTCGAACCGGATGCGAATTCCAGCTACGATCTTTCGGCCCGCGTGCTGAACATCATCAAGGGTTCGGGCGTGACCAAGTTCGGCTTCGTCGGCAACGAACGCTACGCCACATTCGGCAAGGCACCGGGGGCCTGATTGGCACCTGATCGACCGGGCGAAAGCCGATGACGAGGGGCGGAGCGATCCGCCCCTTTTTCTTTTGGCGATTATACATCCGGGGAGCAGGCGGGCCTCCCGCCCCACAGCCATCCTCCCGCCTTGCCTTCACAGCCACACGGGCGGTGCTGCGGCAAAGCCCCCTGCACACAATCTTGGTAAGGCTCTGCCCCTCTCTGGGTCACTTGCCCGACCGCTCAGGCCGCACCTGCTTCAACCCCCTTCTTCCGGATCGTCGGCCCGCATGGCCAGCGCGGCGAGCCCTTCGGCCTCCACCAGCAGCGCTTCGTCCACGGCGCCTTGCGGCACCGCCTCGCGCCCGATCATGACCATCACCGGCACGGCCAGCGGGCTCACTCTTTCCAGCGTCACATGGACCAGTTGCCGCGCCGCGCGCGCCAGCACGTCCGCCAGCCGCGCGACATCGGTCAGCTTGCTGCGCGCATCGGCCCAGGCAGCTTCGAGCAGCACATGGCCCGGCTCATGCTTGCGCAGAACATCGTAGATAAGATCGGTCGAGAATGTGACTTGCCGCCCGCTCTTGCGCGTGCCGGGATGCTGGCGCTCCACCAGGCCGCCGATCACCGCCACTTCACGAAAAGCCCGGCGCAGCAGATAGGATTCGGCGACCCAGTGGACGAATTCATCCGTCAGAATCTCAGGCGACAGCAGCGGGGCTGGGTCGAGGACCGGTTTCAGGCCCCACACCGCCAGCGCATAATCGTTCGCGACGAAGCCACCGGGCAGCAGCCCGCGATCTTCCATCCGGCGCGTGATCAGCATGCCGAGAGACTGGTTCGCGTTCCATCCTTCGAAGGTGTAATAGACGGTGAAATGACGCCCATCGTGCAGGAAGCTTTCCACCAGCAACGTATCGGGTCCCGGCATCCGGCTGCGCCAGTCCTGCATTTCCAGCCATTCGCGTACATCGTCGGGGAAACGCGCCCACCCGGCCCGGTCCACCAGCATCGCCCGCACCCGATCCGCCAGATGCGTGGTCAGCGGCATCCGCTGCCCCCCGTAGGACGGGATCATCGCCGATCGTTTCGCCGCCCGAACGATCACGTCCATGTCCTTGATCCGCACCACCTCCAGGCTCATTCCGGCGAAGTAGAACGTATCCCCCGGCGAAAGCGCGGCGGCGAACCGTTCCTCCACCTTGCCCAGCGCCCGCCCATTGCCGAAGCGGACCTGCAGCATTTCGGAATCGACGATGATCCCCGCGTTCATCCGATGGCGCGCGGCCTGTTCCGGATGGACCAGACGCCACACCCCTTCGCGATCGCGCACGATCCGGCGGAACCGGTCATAGACTTCCAGCGCGTAGCCCCCGGTAGCGACGAAATGGAGAACCCGCTGCCAGGTGGCATCATCGATCCAGCGATAGGATGCGGCCGACCGGATTTCCGCAAGCAGCGCAGCCTCCCCGAACGGCCCCGCGCAGGCGCAGGCCATGACATGCTGCGCCAGCACGTCGAGCGCGCCGGGGCGGAAACCTTCGCCATCGCGCTGGCCTGCTTCCACCGCGTCCTTCGCCGCCATGGCTTCGAGAAATTCGAACCGGTTGCCAGGCACCAGCAAAGCCCGGCTCGGGCGGTCAAGCCGGTGGTTCGACCGCCCGATCCGCTGCAACAGGCGCGAAGAGCCCTTGGGCGCGCCCATCTGGATCACGCAATCGACATCGCCCCAGTCGACCCCGAGATCGAGGCTGGAGGTGCAGACCAGCGCCCGCAAATCGCCGCGCGCCATCGCCGCTTCCACCTTGCGCCGCGCTTCCACCGCCAGCGATCCATGATGAATGCCGATGGGCAGGTTTTCCTCATTCGCATCCCACAGCATCTGGAAGAGATATTCTGCCAGGAACCGGGTGTTGGTGAAGATCAGCGTCGTGCGGCTGCGGCGTATCTCCTCCATCACCTGCGGCACGGCCCAGCGCCCGGCATGGCCGCCCCATGGCACCGTTTCCCCGCGCGGGAGGAGGATTTCTATCTCCGGTTCCGCCCCCTTCTCCCCCGCGATCAGCGCGACCTCTTCCCCCTCCCCATAGGGAGCCAGCCAGCGGCGGAAGCCTTCCGGGTCGGCCAAGGTGGCCGAAAGCGCGGACCGCCGCATGCCCGGCGCCAGCGCCTGCAGCCGCGAGAGGCAGAGCGCCAGCAGATCGCCCCGCTTGCCGGTGGCGAAGGCGTGCACCTCATCCACCACCACCCGTTGGAGCGTGGCGAACAGCTCCCCGCTCTCCGGATAGCTGAGCAGTAGCGAGAGGCTTTCCGGCGTGGTCAGCAGGATATGCGGCGGGCGGGTGCGCTGGCGCTTCTTGCGTTCCGCCGGGGTGTCGCCGCTGCGCGTCTCGACCCGGATCGGTAGCCCCATGTCCGCAATCGGCGTCAACAGGTTGCGCTGCACATCGTGCGCCAGCGCCTTGAGCGGCGAGACATAGAGTGTGTGCAACCCTTCAGGCGGGGCTCCGCCTGCGAGCGTGGACGGACAGAAATCCGCCAGCGTGGCCAGGAATCCCGCCAGCGTCTTGCCCGCCCCGGTGTCGGCCGAGAGCAAGGCGTGCCTGCCTTCAACCCCCGCACGGAACATCGCCAATTGATGATCGCGCACCCGCCATCCACGCGCGTCGAACCATGCGGCGATCTCCGGCGGCAGCGCGTCGTTCACCGCTCCGGTCCACGCTCAAGTTGACACAGTTGACACGGTTCAGGGAAACAAACCCGCTTCTTCCGCACGGCCGACCAGGAGGCCGGGAAAGGCCCGGAATCGGGAAGAGTTGCCAGCGCCACCATGAGAACGAATGGAGCACAAATCGGCCGTGTAGGAAAGCTGCAGCGCAGCCGATGCCCCTCATCCTCTATCGGAGAGCGAGGGACCGGGGCTCAATGCTCCGGCGTGGCCGGGGTGCAAGCATCTTGCGGCAATTCCTTCAGCCCCAGCAATTCCACCAGCCTGGTCTTTTCCGCTTCGGTCAGATCGCAGGTCGTGCGCGGCAGCGGCAGATTGGCGGTGGCGGCTTTCGCCGCCTGTTCGATGGCGGGCATTTCCTGCAGCATCACCGGCACCATCTTCTGCATGGTCTGCATCAGTTCGGGATCGAGGAACATCATCATCGATTCCGCCGCATAACGCCTGCCCGTGGGAGTGGTGAAGAAAGCGTTCAACTCCCCCAGTTCCCTGGCATCGAAGCGTTTGGCATAGGCCCGGGCGAGCCCGGCGCGAACGTCCGGTTCGACCTTGCTCATGATCCCCGTCATCCGCTCCATCACCGCGCGCATGCTGCTTTCGGCGCGCTCACGATAGGCCGGATCATAGATCGCCATGACTTCGCCCACCGTGCCATCGCCCAGCTTCTTCGCATCTTCCACTGGCATGCCCGTCAACTGGGCGACCTGATAGACCGGAAGCGAGCCGAGCGATTCCAGCATCGGCCCCAGCATGGCATTGACCGATTCCCGCATCATCTTCGCATAAGTGCCTTCGGGGAAGATCAGATCGACCGTGCGCCACGCCGCATCCAGACGGACAGGATCGATCGCCTGCACAGGGGCCGCGGCAGCAGGGCCAGTGTCGTTCGCGGATGCCGCGAGCGGCGCCAACGCCAGCGCCACGCCCGCAAGGATCGAAAACCCGCGCATGGAAACCTCCTGAACCGCTCTTCTTCCGATCCTCATGGCGGAGGCGGAACCGCCATTCAAGACTTGCGCCCGGCGCAGCGGATAAGAGCGCGCGGCCAGACCGGGGCCTAGTGGCCGACCGCAGGGCCGCGTTCCAGCCCGGATGCCGCCAGTTGCCCGTCGATCTGGGCGATCAGCCGCTCCAGCCCCGCGGCGCTATCGCTTTCCGCGCGGGCAACGAGCACATCCTGCGTGTTGGAAGCCCGCAGCAGCCACCAGCCGTCCGCCGTGGTGACGCGGACCCCGTCGGTATCGTCCACATCCGCCGGGCTGCCCGCAAGGCGCGCCTTCACTTCGTCGATCACGCCGAACTTGCGGCTTTCGTCCACCTGAAACCGCAGTTCGGGGGTGTTGACCATCGCCGGCATGGCTCCGCGCAATTCGGTCACCGAATGGCCCAGACGGGCGGCGGCGGCAATCAGCCGCACCCCGGCATAGAGCGCATCGTCAAACCCGTAATATTCGTGCGCGAAGAAGATATGCCCGCTCATCTCCCCCGCCAGCGGGGCGCCGGTTTCCTTCATCTTGGACTTGATCAGGCTGTGCCCGGTCTTCCACATCAGCGGCTTGCCGCCGCAAGCCGCCACCTGATCGAACAGAGCGCGGCTGGCCTTCACATCGGCAATCACCGTCGCGCCGGGAACAAGCCGCAGGAGATCCTGCGCATAGATCGCCAGCAGTTGATCGCCCCAGATCACGCGGCCTTGCCCATCCACCGCACCGATCCGGTCTCCGTCGCCATCGAAGGCGATGCCGAAATCGAGCCTCTTTTCCGCCACCAGCGCCTTCAGATCGGCGAGATTTTCCTCCACTGTCGGGTCGGGGTGATGATGGGGGAAATTACCGTCGACAGCGGTGTAGAGCAGGTGATGTTCGCCCGGCAGACGCGCCGCGAGCGCTTCCAGCGCCGGCCCCGCCGCACCGTTGCCAGCATCCCAGCCGATCCGCAGGTCCGCGAGCTTAGCGGGATCGATCCCGGCCAGCCCGGCCAGCAGACGTTCGACATAGGCATCCATCACCGCGCGGCTTTCCACCGTGCCCGTGCCATCGGCCCATTCGCCCGCCGCAGCGATTTCGCCCAGACGGACGATATCGGGGCCGAAGAACGGGCGGCCCTGGAGCACCATCTTGAAACCGTTGTAATTGGCCGGGTTGTGGCTGCCGGTGATCTGGATGCCGCCATCCACATCGTCGGCGGAAGCTTCGGCATAGTAGAGCATCGGCGTGGCGGAGAGGCCGATGCGCACGACATCGCAACCGCTCGCCGTCAGGCCTTCGATCAGTGCGTGTTCCAGCAGGGGCGAACTGATCCGCCCGTCATAGCCCACCGCGACCTTCTGCCCGCCCGCCGCGCGCAGCAGCGTGGCGAAGCTGCGCCCGATGGCCCGCGCATCGTCAGGCCCCAGCGTTTCGCCAATGATTCCGCGAATATCGTATTCGCGCAGGATAGTGGGATGGAACGCGTGCTTCATGCCTACTCCAGACCGGACCTTTTACACCGCGCCAACAACAGATCGCGCGCGGCATTGGCTTCGTGCACCTGATCGCTCGTGCCGCCCCGGTCGGGATGGACGCGCGCGATCAGGCGGCGATGTGCCTCGATTACCTCGGTATAGGTTGCGTTTTTGCCAACGCCGAGCAAGGCCCGTGCGCGCCGTTCGGCTGCGCCCTCGCCCGTCCCGACGCCGATCATCTGCCAGGGCCAGTGGCCAAGCAGCATCTTCGAAGCCAGACTGACGACGAGCAGGATCGTCAGGAGCTTCATCATCGCCGGATCAGCCCGCCGCGCTGCGGCGCAAGGGCTGCTGCGCGCCTGCGGGCATCGGCAGATTGAGCGCGGCGACCAGCGTCCGCAGTTCCTGCCGCGCGACGAGATGGCTGGTGCCCAGTTCGCCCAGATGCCCCTTGTCGAGCAACGTCAGGCCCGATGGGAACAGTTCGCGATAGATCACGCGTTCGGACAGGCCGTGCGACACGCGGAAGCCCACGCGTTTGGACAATTCGGCCAGCGCCTGTTCGATACGGTTCATATTGCGCGCCTCGACGTGGCCGGTGCGGTTGCGCACCACCACCCAGTCCATTTCGCGGCGCTGATCGCGGATCGTCGCCAGGGCGCGCTTCTTGCGGGTTTCCCAGATCAATTCGGCATAGAAGCTGAGCCGCTTCACCTTGAAATTTTCCGCGTCCACTTGCCCGATGAGATCGAAATCGACGAAGCTGTCGTTCATCGGCGTGACCAGCGTATCGGCGGTGGTCGCCACATGGCGGGCCAGCGGATCGTCACGCCCCGGTGTGTCGAACACCAGAAAATCGCAATCTTCGGCCATTTCCGCAGCCAAGCGATCCAGTCCTTCGGTGCTGCCCCCGTCGTACACATCGAAGCGCGCCATCGGCAATTCGATCTCGCGGCGCTTCAATGTCGCGGCCCGGTTTTCGAGATAGCGGTAGAACGTGCGCTGACGCGGATCGAGATCGATCGCGGCGACCCGCGCGCCCTGATAAGCCAGCGCGATGGCAATGTGGACCGCAGTGGTCGATTTGCCAGTGCCGCCTTTTTCATTGGCAAACACGATACGATGAGGCTGAGACGAATTCACCACGGCAGTTCCTGTTGCGTTTCGACCGGTTCGGCGTCACGGCATAGCGCGACACTCTCCCCTTTGCCCATATCGGAGGCCCGCCCGCATGCAAACCTTCAACACCCTTGCAACACTGCGTGAAGCTGTGGAGAGTTTGCGGCAAACCGGCCCCGTGGCGCTCGTTCCGACCATGGGGGCCTTGCACGAAGGGCATCTGACGCTGGTGCGCAAAGCTAGGGCGCGCGGGGCGCACGTGGTTGCCTCGATCTTCGTCAATCCCCGGCAATTCGGCCCGAACGAGGATCTTGACGCTTATCCCCGGCAAATGGTGGAAGACGCCCGCCTGCTCGCAGCGGAAGGCACCGCCGTGCTGTGGGCGCCCGATGTGGCGGAAATGTATCCCGCCGGGTTCGCCACCAATATTTCCGTCACCGGCGTCAGCGATCATTTCTGCGGCGCGTCGCGCCCCGGCCATTTCGATGGTGTGGCAACGGTGGTGTGCAAGCTGTTCAACCAGGTGCGCCCCGATCTGGCGCTGTTCGGCGAAAAGGACTGGCAGCAGCTCGCCGTAATCCGCCGCATGGCCCGCGATCTCGATCTCACTTTCCCGCATGCCGATGCGATTTACGGCGTGCCCACCGTGCGCGAAGCAGACGGCCTCGCCAAATCCAGCCGCAACCAATACCTCTCGCCCGAAGAACGGCGGGCTGCCGCCACTCTTCCCGCCGCGATGCGCACGGCCATCGCGGCAATCGAATCGGGCACCCCGGCACCGCAGGCGCTGGCCACCTTGCGCGACAGCCTTGCCGCCGCGGGCTTCTCCTCCATCGATTATGCCGATCTGGCCGATGCCGCGAACCTCGAACCGCTTGCCACACCGGGCAGCGCACCCGCGCGCCTGCTGGTGGCGGCCCGTCTCGGAACCACCCGCCTGATCGACAACATGCCACTTGGTTGATCCGCTTGCCGGACGGAGCACGTAAAGGTAAAGAAACCAGCATGATCGGTTTCATCCGGCCAATGCGGCGGAATACTGTACGGCCGATTTTGCGAACAGGGAGTTCATCGATGAAAAAGACAATCGCCGCCCTTCTGGCGCTGGCTGTTTCCGCCACGGCAATGCCCGCCATGGCCAAAGGCGAATCCTCGGGCCGCAAGGAGCAAGCGCGCGGCACCGCCGAAATTCCGCACTGCACCCGCAATCTGGGCACCGTAGCCATTGTCGAGCCTGACACGCAGTGGTGGCGCGACTACAATCTCGGCAGCCCCGAAGCCATCCTCAAGGTCTTCGTGCAGCGTTCGGGCTGCTTCACGCTCGTCAATCGCGGCCGCGCGATGACCAACAACCGCGCCATGGAACGCGCGCTCTCCGATCAGGGCGAACTACAGCAGGGTTCCAACCTCGGCCGCGGACAGGTCAAGGTGGCCGATTATCTCCTTCAGCCCGATATCGTCAGCGCCAACCGGAATTCGGGCGGCGGCGGCTTCGGCGGCATTCTCGGCAATGTGATCGGCGGCCCGATCGGCGCAATCGCCGGCGGCATCAGCGTCAAGAAGGGTGAAGCCAACGTCACTCTCTCGCTGGTCAACACCCGCACCACGGTCGAAGAGGCGCTGACCGAAGGGTATGCCCGCAAGTCCGACCTTGGCTGGGGCGCTGGCGCCGGTGGCCTCTTCGGCGGCGGCGTGTTCGGGGCCGCAGGCGGCGGCGGCTATGAAAACACGGCCATCGGCCAGATTATCGTGCTCGCCTATCTCGACTCCTACACCAAGCTGGTAAGCCAGTTCGGCGGCCTGCCCGACAACGCATCCGCGGCAGCCCCGCCAGCGCGTTGATCCGGCCCCGGCCATAGAGACCGGAATGCAGAAAGGCGGTGCGCGCAGCACCGCCTTTTTCTTTGCCCGCCGCCCCAGATTTGAGCGGACTATGAGAATGGGCGAGGGCAGAACGTCAGTACGGCTTTGAGGCGCACGCTCCCCTGTACTACACCGGGGCAAGCGAACAACTCGCAGGAAGTCTGAACGGGAGAGGCCATCATGTTTATCGCTCGGGTATGGAAAGGGGCTGTCATCGGGGCGCTGCTGAGCGGGGCCGCCCCGCTCGCTGCCGCGCCCAAGGCAGGGGCAGAAACGCAATTCGCCAAAGCCGCCTGTCAGGCGCGGCAGGATCAGCAGCAGGCCGAGCGGATCGCCCTTGGCCTGTTCGACACGCCGGAAGTGCGCGAGGCCCGCGATGCCGCAGCGAAAAATGGCGCGCGGCCATCGGACCGGTGAGCCCGGATATGGAACGCCTGTTTCCCGCGGCGCTGGACGAACTCGTTTGGGATGGCCTGTTGAACGCCGTCGGGTTTACCCGCAATCCGCCGGTCCTGGTGTCCACTTTCAACCTGCCGCACCGGCTCGATGGCAAGACCGTTTCCGGTTCCCGCTTCGGCTGGGACAATCCCGATGTGATCTATGGCAGGATCGGCATCGACCCGGCATCTTCATACGTCATTTCAGGCTGGATGCCCCGGCGCGACATGCAGGTCCATCTCTCCTTCACCAGTCTGGACGGCGGGATATTACGCAATGTTTCGATGAGCGACCTGCGGCTGGAGCCGGACGGCCGTTTCCGCATCACGGTAAGCACAGAACCCGGTGCGCTTTCCGCCAATCATATCCAGATCGGGCCGGAAACCGCCGGCATCACGCTGCGCGAAACGCTTGCCGACTGGAAGGCGGATCGCCCGGTTTACATGACCATCGCGAAGACCGGCGAAAAGCCGTCTGCCCTGTCGCAGCGCCCCCTGCCCCAGCTTGCAACGGAAATCGTCAGCGGCATGGCGGAGAATATCGCGCGCTGGCGGCCCTCGCTTTATACCAGCTTGCCGGTCAACACGATCACCACCCCCGCATATCCCAAGGACAAGCAGGGCCTGCCCAATCAGGTAATGGCGCTGGGCACGTTCAGGCTCGCCGACGACGAAGCCATGATCGTTCACGTAACTCTGGGAGGGGCGCGCTATTTCACCATCCCGGTCTATAACGTGTGGGGGGTGACCGGCGATTACCGCCGGAACACCAGCACCTTCAACAATCATCAGACCGCCCCGAATCCCGATGGGTCGCTGACTTACGTGCTCTCGGTCCGCGATCCGGGGGTTTACAACTGGCTTTCCACCAACGGCTGGCACGAGGGCGATCTCACCTTGCGCTGGCAGGAACTCACCAGCCAGCCGGGCGATGGCAAAGGCCCCACCGTATCCGCCAGGCTCGTCAAGTTCGATGAGCTTCCCAAGCTTCTGCCGCCCTATGTCAAGCGCGCTTCTCCTGCGGAGCGGGCGGCGCAGATCGCAGCACGCCAACGCTATCCCGTCGGCCTGTGGGGCCTCGGCTGCGCGGACGGGGCAGCCGCCCGCTGACCCGTCCCTCGCGCCCCTCGTTTCAGGGGGCGCGATTTCGGCCTCGATCGTGAAAAAAAGCAATGCCCCCCGCATCGGGCGATGCGGGGGGCATGTGTGTTCCGTCAGGCCAAGGTGCGGATCAGGCCGCCTTCTTGTGGCCCTTCTGGTCCGCCCATACCTGCTGCTTGGCAAGATAGGCGAGAACGGTGGCGAAGAGCAGGAAGCCCAGCACTGGCCAGCCCGTCTGCTTGCGCTTGTCGAGCTTGGGTTCGGCCGTCCAGACGAGGAATGCCGCAACGTCCTTGGCCATCTGATCGACCGTTGCCTTGGTCCCGTCACCGTAGCTGACCTGATCGGTCGAAGTCAGCGGCGGAGCCATCGCCAGATTGAGGTTGGCGAAATAGGGGTTGTAATGCAGCCCCGGAGGCGTCTTCGCATCGGGGAAGCGCTTGAGCAGTTCGGCCGGCTGCTTCTGGAAACCGGTGAGCAGCGAATAGACGTAAGCCGGACCATCATGGCGGGCCTTGGTCATCAGCGAAAGATCCGGCGGCACCGCGTTGTTGTTGGCGGCACGCGCCGCGATGTCGTTCGCGAACGGCTTGGGGAAGTAATCCGTCGGCAAGCCCGGACGCGTCGTCGCCTCACCCGTGTTGGGATCGACGCCGGGCACCTGGAAGCCCTTGGCAATCGCCTTGATCTCCGCCTCGTTGTAGCCGAGCGCAGAGAGATCGCGGAACGCAACATGGCTGAGCGAATGGCAGGCCGAGCAGACTTCCTTGTAAACCTGGAAACCGCGCTGGAGCTGCTGCTTGTCGAACCGGCCGAACGGCCCGTCGCTGGCAAGGTGCAGCTCCTTGGGAGCCCGATGGAATTCATGCTCCGCCGTGAGCGGCTTGAGTTCCCCTTCGCTGATAACGGTGGCCGCACCGCTGACGAAGGCCCACAGAACTCCGACCGTGAAGAACAGGCCGACACAGATACTTATAATACGCGCCATATCCGGTACTTTCTCTCAGGTCCGTTCTATCAGCTGGCTGCCTTGAGCGCCGCCTGCTCGTCCGAGCCGAGCACGGCTTCGGTAATCGAGAAGGGCAGCGGATCGGGCTTTTCGATCTGCGAGACGATCGGCAGGATCACCATGAAGTGGAGGAAATAGTATGCCGTCGCGATCTGGCTGATCATCACATAGGGTTCTTCCGCCGCCGCGCCGCCGCAATAGCCGAGGATCAGCACGTCGATCACGAGCAGGTAGAAGAACTTGCGGAACAGCGGACGGTAAGTCCCCGAACGCACCGGCGACTTGTCGAGCCAGGGCAGGAAGAACCACACCAGGATCGCCGAGAACATCGCCAGCACGCCCATCAGCTTGGCCGGGATGAACAGGAAGTTCGCGGTGAACGCACGCAGGATCGCGTAAAACGGCCAGAAATACCATTCGGGCACGATGTGCGCGGGCGTGCTCATCGGGTTGGCCGGCACGTAGTTGTCCGGGTGGCCCAGCGCGTTCGGCAGGAAGAACAGCATCGCGCAATAGAGGATCAGGAAGATGCCCAGCCCGAAACCGTCCTTCGCCGTGTAATACGGGTGGAACGGCACCGTGTCGCTTTCGCTCTTCACTTCCACGCCGGTCGGGTTCGACGAGCCGGGAATATGCAGCGCCCAGATATGCAGGATCACCACGGCGGCAATCACGAAGGGCAGCAGGAAGTGCAGCGAGAAGAAGCGGTTGAGCGCGGCATTATCCGGCGCATAACCGCCCAGCAGCCAGATCTGCAGCGGTTCGCCCACCACGGGGATCGCGCCGAACAGGCCGGTGATCACCTTCGCGCCCCAGAAGCTCATCTGCCCCCAGGGAAGCACATAGCCCATGAAAGCGGTGGCCATCATCAGCAGGAAGATCACCACGCCCAGCAGCCACACCATTTCACGAGGCGCCTTGTAGGAGCCGAAATAGAAGCCGCGGAAGATGTGGAGATAGACCACCACGAAGAACGCGCTGGCGCCGTTGGCATGCGCATAGCGCAGCATCCAGCCCCAGTTCACATCGCGCATGATGTGTTCGGTCGAATCGAAGGCGACCAGCGCATTGGGCGCATAATGCATCGCCAGGATAACGCCGGTAACGATCTGGAGCGCGAGGCAGAAACCCGCCAGAACGCCGAAATTCCAGAAATAGTTGAGATTGCGCGGCACAGGATAGCCGCTGCCCACCGCATTGTAGACCAGCCGCGGAAGCGGCAGCTTTTCATCCACCCACTTCATCAGGGGATGGGACGGCGTGTATTCGTTTGCCCAGGGAAAGCTCATGGTTGTCCTCTTTCGCCTCAGCCGATCTTCACGACGGTGTCGCTGGTGAACTCATAATTCGGCACTTCGAGGTTTTTCGGTGCCGGACCTTTGCGGATGCGTGCGGCGGTGTCGTACGACGAACCGTGGCACGGACAGAAATAACCGCCGAATTCGCCCCGGGTTTCTCCTTCCCCGGCGCCCAGCGGCACACAGCCGAGATGGGTGCAAACGCCCATGGTGATCAGCCAGTTTTCATGGCCGGGCTTGGTGCGTTCGGCCAGAGTCTGCGGATCGCGCAGCGAGGAAATCGGCACCGCGTTGGCTTCGGCGATTTCCTTCGGCGTCAGATTGCGGACGAAAACCGGCTGTTTGCGGAACACGCCCTTGATCGCCTGCCCCGGCTTGATCGCGCTGATGTCCATTTCGGTGGAGCTTTCCGCAAGCACGTCGGCCGAAGGCGCCATCTGGCTGATCAGCGGAACCAGGGTGGCGATACCGCCGACACCGGCCGCCGCGACGGCTGCAATATTGATGAAATCACGCCGCCGGACGCCATCCGCTTCGTCGTAGGCGGTATGCAAATCCGCGGTGCCAGTATTTTCTGCCATCAGCCCTGCCTTGCCATTCGGATACACCGCAGCAAGACGCAGTGAACCCAATCAAAACTTTGCCGGATGTGCGTTAAGGATCCCCCCTAGCCGCACAAAAGGCGCGTCCTTTCGCAGAGCGCTGCCTTTGCCGGTTATGCTGGCTGATAAACAGGATCAAAGAACTTGCCAACAGGCATTTTCCGTTTCGCAACCGCAAAATTACTGCGGCAAGCCAATTAGCGAAAATTGCCGGCCGTAATTTTCCTCTTTCAGATGCGTCGCGCGGCGAAAAGAAAAGAACCTTTGTGCATCGCCATAGGTATCGAGATCCAGCGAATCCGCCGTTTCCACGCCCGCATGGCGCAATTGGGCACAAACATACGCGGCAAGATCGAATTGATAATGCCCTGCCCTGCCCGGTACGAAATATCGCGCGTCGTCATCTTGTTTGAAATTGGTGCGGAAATCTTC
>CAYXMY010000036.1:0-24724 GCA_964466155.1 uncultured Caenibius sp.
CGGCATGGGTGTGCTGCCGCTGCAGTTCAAGGACGGCGAAACCCGCGAAACCCTGGGGCTGACGGGTGACGACAGCTTCACCATCAAGGGCGTTGCCGCGCTCCAGCCGCGCCAGGACGTGGAAGTCGAAGTGACCCGCAAGGACGGTTCGAAGTTCACCTTCACCGCCCTGTGCCGCATCGATACCGCCAACGAAGTCGAATACTTCATGAACGGCGGCATCCTGCAATACGTGCTGCGCAAGCTCGCAGCCTGATCGAATAAGCGCGCCCCGGCAATAATGGCCGGGGCGCGCTATTCACTCCGGATTAACCCACGGCGCGACAGCTTTTGCCCCTGCTTCAAGGGGAATGTTCCATGCGCCAGGCGTTTTTCCTGCTGGCCCCACTGATCCTGACCGCTGCGCCGGCTCTGGCCGAAACGGCCGCGTCCCACCCGGCTGCGCCAATCGAAAATCCACAGATCGATTACACGGCCTTCGCCCGGCTCGTGCGCGAACTCGGTCCCGTGCGCGATGCGCGGCGGCTGCCATGGAACGAATTCGCCACGCGCGCGGCGCATGGCAATGCCATCCTGCTGGATGCGCGTTCGGCCGATGCGTTTGCGCGCGGCCATCTGATAGGGGCGGTCAACCTGCCTTTCACCGATTTTACCGCAGACGCGTTACGCACCGTGCTGGGCGACGATCCCGACCGCCCGATCTACATCTACTGCAACAACAATTTCCGCGATCACCGCCCGCCGGTTCCGCTGAAAAGCGCCCCGCTCGCCCTGAATATCCCGACCTTCATCAACCTCTACGGTTACGGCTACCGCAACATATGGGAACTGGCCGATGTGATCGGCTCAGACGATCCCGGCGTGGCCTGGGAAGCGGCAGGTCAATGATTACCCATTGCCTGCCGCCGGATCGCAACAGGATCGACGCGAAATCTGCCGCCGCGCACATTGGGCTGGCCCTTGCGGAAAAACCGGCGATGATAGCGGCCAGCAAGCGATGACCGCCATCGCGCATAGGGAGTAGTCGCGCTGCGCGCTTTCTGGGAAATTATCTGGATGCTGGGCGGTGGACTGCTGATGACGATGGCAACCGTCGGCGCGGCCATAGCCGGTCTCTGCGCCCTGTCAGTGGGTATGGGCGCGCTCTGGCTCCGCCGCCGCAGACGCTCCCGCGCGAAAGACTAGGGGCTACGCCTGCCCGCTCCCGCGCCGTTCGCATAACGGACGCCATGGTACATTGCAGCGCCATACGCCGCACATCCACGGATTGATGAAAGGATTTGGCGGCGCCCGCTCGAAAGAGGAGCGGGCGTCCCCCGGATCAGGCCAGCTTCTTACGCTGGAAACCGCGACGGCCCATCAGTGCAGCCGCTGCCGCGCCGAACAGCAGCAGCATCGGCGGCGCGGGGACTTCCGTGCCCGAACTGGTCGACGTCGTGCTGGTCGTATTGTTACCGGACGTGCTGGTGGTCGTGGTGCTCGTCGTATTGTTGCCCGATGTGCTTGTCGTCGTGCTAGTCGTGTTGTTGCCGGACGTGCTGCTCGTCGATGTGGTGGTCGAGGTCGTGCTCGTCGAAATGTTGCCCGAAGTGGTCGACGTGCTGGTCGAGATATTGCCCGATGTGGTCGACGTACTGGTGGTATTGTTGCCGGACGTGGTCGACGTCGTGCTGGTCGAGACGTTGCCCGATGTCGTCGTCGAAGTCACATTGCCCGAAGTCGTCGTCGTGGTTGTGGTACTGCCACCGCCGCCCGAGCTGGAACTGCTGGAGCTTGAGCTGCTGCTCGAACTGGAGCTGGAGCTCGAACTGCTTCCCGAACTGCTCGTGGTGCCGTCGCTGCTGGTGCCGCCGGAGGTGGTGATGCTGATATTGACGTTTCCACCGCTGGAGCCGCCCCCGAAGAAACCGCCAAAAAAGCCGCCGCTGGAGCCACCGCCCCAGCCGCCGGAACCGCCAAGGACGACGGGTTCTCCCCCGCCCCCACCGGTAGGCATCGGTTGCGGCGGCAGATAGGGAACCGGAGCCAGCGCCATGGCGTAGCAGCTTCTTCCGTCAGGGCCGATCTGCTGCCCCGGACCGCATTCGAACGGCCGTTCGACCAGACGGCGAATCCGCTTCACCTTGCGGAGAGCGGGCTTCTTCTGCTTGACCAGCCGGATGCGCTTGTCATGCTTTACCGGCTTGATGGATTTGTAATCGACCGTAGCGGCCTGCGGTTCGGCAACGTGCACTGCCCCGCCAACGAGCAACGTACCGCCCGCTGCCGCCGCAGACAATTTTGCAAGTGCCATCTTAACCGACATGGGCTTCGTACCTTCCCCAACAGGTGTGCCTCACCGGCTGCATCCGCAGCCAACGGCGATTCTCGATCTCACTTTCGGCCCCCGGGAATGAGGGAGACCCGAGTTCCGAAAGTGATTCCATCATGCAGATGCCATGTTTTGACGCGTTCGTGCGCGCGGAAAGCAAGCTGTCCCGATTTGGAACCAGTCTGGGGGGATTTGCAAACGCAGGCGAAGCGACGATTCCTGCCGCCAAACAGGGGCCAAAGCCCATGCGAAGGTCAATCGAACAGCCCCGATTGATCGCCCACAGGCGGCGCCAGCCCCAAATGCTTCCAGCCCCGGTCGTTCAGCATCCGCCCGCGCGCGGTGCGGGCGACGAGGCCGAGCTGGATCAGGTACGGCTCAACCACTTCCTCCACCGTGTCACGCGGTTCGGCGAGGCCCGCAGCCAGCGTTTCCACCCCCACCGGGCCGCCCTTGTAGATATCCGCGATCATGGTGAGATAGCGCCGGTCCATCGCATCGAGGCCGAGCGAATCGACTTCCAGCCGGGTCAGCGCTTCATCCGCAATCCGTGCCGTCACCACATCGCTGCCCGCGACATGGGCGAAATCGCGCACCCGGCGCAGCAGGCGCCCCGCCACACGCGGCGTGCCGCGCGCACGGCGGGCGATTTCCTGCGCCCCGCCCGGATCGATGCCCATGCCCAGCAACCGAGCCCCACGCGTAACCACGCTTTCCAGTTCGGGCACGGTGTAGAAATTGAGCCGGACAGGAATACCGAACCGGTCACGCAGCGGCGTGGTCAGCAGCCCCTGGCGCGTGGTCGCCCCGACCAGAGTGAACGGCGGCAGATCGATCCGCACCGAACGGGCCGATGGCCCTTCCCCGATGATGAGGTCCAGCGCACGGTCCTCCATCGCCGGATAAAGCACTTCTTCCACCACCGGATTGAGCCGGTGGATTTCATCGATGAACAGCACATCATGCGGTTCGAGATTGGTCAGCAAGGCCGCCAGATCGCCCGCCTTGGCGATCACCGGGCCGCTGGTGGCGCGGAAGCCAACGCCCAGTTCCTTGGCCACGATCTGCGCCAGCGTCGTCTTGCCGAGGCCCGGCGGACCGAAAAACAGCACATGGTCCATCGCTTCCCCGCGTGAACGGGCGGATTCGATAAACACACGCAAATTGTCCCGCGCCGCCGCCTGCCCGACGAATTCGGTCAGCGACTTCGGCCGCAAGGCCGCGTCCTGATCCTCGATCTGGCGATGCGCGGAAAGGATGGGGTTGTCGGTCATGACGCGGGCACCGCCAAAGGAAGAACACAATCGCGCGTCAAAGGAGCCAGCGTCAGCTTGCCCGGATGAAGCGGATCGACCCACACGGCTTCCGCCAGTTCGGCTTGCACTGTGAACGAGGCCGTAATCGTCACCCCGAATATGTCCGCTTCAACCATCACGCCCGGTTCATTCGCCGCCGGAGCGGTCGCTTGTCCGAGATATGCCAGATCAGCAGTAGAAATGCGCAACCCCAATTCCTCAGCCAATTCCCGCACCAGCGCGGCGGCAGGCTTCTCGCCCGGTTCGATCTTGCCGCCCGGCTGCATGAACGCCGCCGTGCAGTGCTTGCGCACCAGCAGAACGCGCCCCTGCGTGTCGCGGGCCAAGGCCACGGCGATCCGCATCACGCTCATCCCGCCGCCTTCTTCAACGCCACGCGCACCAGATCGTTCAGCCCCGCATTTTCGCCCAGTTCGCCCTGCGCATGAGCGACGGCGGAGGCGGCCACGGCCGGTTTGAACCCGAGGTTTTCGAGCGCGGAGACAGCATCGGCACTGGCGGAGCCTGCCTGATGAATCACCATGCCACCCACGGCACCGCCGCCAAGCGCGCCGCCGCCGGGCATACCGCCTGCCTTTTCCTTCAATTCGTTGACGATCCGGCCCGCCAGTTTCGGCCCCACGCCGTTGGCCCGCGCCACCATCGCCGCATCGCCCGCCGCGCAGGCCGCGCGCAATTCGTCGGCCGACAGTGCGGAGAGGATCGCCAGCGCCACCTTGCTGCCCACGCCCTGCACCAGTGTCAGCAGGCGAAACCAGTCCCGTTCCGCGCTGGTGGCGAAGCCGAGCAGGCGCATGTCGTTTTCCGACACCTGCAGATCGGTGAACACCGTCACCCCTTCGCCCACATTGCCGAGCGCCGAAAGCGTGCGCGCCGAGCAATGGACGAGATAGCCCACCCCCTGCACGTCGATAATCGCCCAGTCGGTTCCGGTTTCGTCCAACAGGCCCTTGAGCTTGGCAATCATGGGAAGCGCCTCATGGTCATGTTCTGTTCCTGCCCTAACCTGGCGAAATATACCAGAGTGAGCGAAAAGAAATCCCCGCCGCCTTGCACGCCGTGCCGCCACCCCATGCCGTTTGGGCGTGGACATACGGCGATTTTCCGACAATAGCGCGGCCATGAGCGTGAACACATTCGGCCGCGTCCTTCGCTTTACGACCTGGGGGGAAAGCCATGGCCCCGCCCTGGGCGCCGTGGTGGACGGCTGCCCGCCGGGTCTCGCCATCGACGAGAGCCTGATCCAGCCCTTCCTCGATGCGCGCCGCCCCGGCCAGTCGCGCTTCACCACGCAGCGGCAGGAACCCGATCAGGTCCGCATCCTGTCGGGCACGTTCGAAGGCCGGACCACCGGCACACCGATCAGCCTGATGATCGAGAATGTCGATCAGCGCTCCAAAGACTATTCCGAAGTCGCCAAGGCATACCGCCCCGGCCATGCGGACTATGCCTATGACGCCAAGTACGGTTTTCGCGACTATCGCGGCGGCGGGCGCAGCAGCGCGCGCGAAACCGCGGCGCGCGTGGCCGCGGGCGGCGTGGCTCGGCTGATCGTACCCGAAGTGCGGATCGTAGCCTATGTCAGCGAAATCGGCGGCGATGCAATCGACCGCGCCGCGATTGATCTCGCCGAAATCGGCAACAACCCGTTCTTCTGCCCCGATCCGGCGGCGGCGGTGCGGTGGGAAGCGCTGGTCGATGCCGCGCGCAAGGCCGGTTCCTCGTTGGGCGCGGTGGTGGAATGCGTGGCCACCGGCGTTCCCGCCGGTTGGGGCGCCCCGCTCTATGGTAAGCTCGACGCCGATCTCGCCGCTGCGATGATGGGCATCAACGCGGTGAAAGGCGTGGAAATCGGCGATGGCTTCGATGCCGCGCGGCTGACCGGCGAACAGAACGCCGATCCGATGCGCCCCGGCGCGGACGGCAAGCCAGAGTTCCTCGACAATCACGCAGGCGGCATCGCGGGCGGCATTTCCACCGGGCAACCGGTCACGGTGCGGGTGGCGTTCAAGCCGACCAGTTCGATCCTGACACCCGTGGAAACGATCAACCGCGAAGGCGAGGCGGCGGAAATTTTCACCAAGGGCCGCCACGATCCCTGTGTCGGCATTCGCGGCGTCCCGGTGGTCGAAGCGATGATGGCGCTGGTGCTGGCCGATCACAAGCTGCTCCACCGCGCGCAGTGCGGGTGACACGCCCTTAACGGAAACCTGCCCCGATACCTCGTCATTCCTGCCTGCGCGGGCATGACGCGTTGTGACTGGGCCAAGGCCACGCACCCTCGCGCGCGCCGCATTGATTTATCGCAAAAATCGATCTTTTCTGACTGATTGATTTACTCAATCAAACTTATCGGCATTTACCGCTTGGGTTTGGCGGGCGCAGGGCCTATTTGGGGCTCACCGAATTTCAATCCAAAACAACGGAGCACACGATGGGTATTATCGGAAGCGAAATTAAGCCGTTCAACGCAACCGCATTCCAGGAAGGCAAAGGCTTCTTCGACGTCAGCGACGCCGATGTGAAGGGCAAGTGGGCCGTCTTCTTCTTCTACCCCGCCGACTTCACTTTCGTCTGCCCGACCGAACTCGAAGACATGGCCGACCAGTACGGCGAACTGCAGGGTATGGGCGTGGAAGTCTATGCCGTGTCGACCGACACGCATTTCAGCCACAAGGCCTGGCATGACAGCTCCCCGGCGATCAGCAAGATCAAGTTCCCGATGCTCGGCGATCAGCTCCACACGATCTCGAACAACTTCGGCGTGCTGCGTGAAACCATGGGCCTCTCGGACCGCGCCACTTTCGTGGTCGATCCCGACGGCGTGATCCAGGTCATGGAAATCACCTGCGAAGGCGTCGGCCGTAACGCGTCGGAACTGGTCCGCAAGATCAAGGCTGCCCAGTACGTCCGCGCTCACCCCGGCCAGGTCTGCCCGGCGAAGTGGGAAGAAGGCGCTGAAACCCTCGCCCCCTCGCTGGATCTCGTCGGCAAGATCTGATCCCCGATAACCAGCCCGATTGCCCGCCTTCCGGCGGGCAGTCTCAGCGGCCCGGGGCTCACATATTCTCAGCCCCGGGCCGTTTTGCGTCCGCCATCCGCAACAAATCAGGAAAGATGCCATGCTCGACGCCAATTTGAAGCAACAGCTCCAGCAATATCTCGGCATGCTGCGCGAACCGATTGAGCTCGTCGCCTCGCTGGGTGACGATCCCAAGTCGGCCGAAACGCGCGAGCTGCTCTCCACCATCGCCGGTCTTTCGGACAAGGTGACCGCCAGCTTCGACGGCAACGATGCCCGCAAGCCGAGCTTCGCGATCCGCCGCGCCAGCGATCACGCCGCTTCGGTGACGTTCGCCGGGCTGCCGCTGGGCCACGAATTCACTTCGCTGGTGCTCGCGCTGCTGTGGGCAGGCGGCCACCCGCCCAAGGTGGAACAGGATGTGATCGATCAGATTCGCGAACTGGATGGCGACTACGCTTTCGAGATGTATTTCTCGCTGTCGTGCCACAACTGCCCCGACGTGGTGCAGGCGCTGACGCTGATGGCGATCTACAACCCGCGCATCACGGCCACGCTGATCGAAGGCGGCGCGTTCAAGGATGAAGTGGAAGACCGCAAGGTCATGGCGGTGCCCGCCGTGTTCCTGAACGGCGAACCCTTCGCCAACGGGCGCATGGAAATCGCCGAGATCCTCACCAAGCTGGACAGCAACGCCGGGGCGAAGGCGGCCGAGAAGATCGCGGGCAAGGAGCCGTTCGAAGTGCTGGTGGTCGGCGGCGGCCCCGCCGGGGCGGCTGCGGCGATCTACACCGCGCGCAAGGGCTTCCGCACCGGCGTCGCGGCCGAACGCTTCGGCGGGCAGGTGCTCGACACCATGGGGATCGAGAACTTCATCTCCGTGCCCTACACCGAAGGGCCAAAGCTGGCCGCCCAGTTGGAACAGCATGTCGGCGAATACGAAATCGACGTGATGAACCTGCAACTGGCGGAAAAGCTGATCCCGGCGAAGCAGCCCGGCGGCCTGCACGAAGTGGTGCTGGCCAATGGTGCATCGCTTAAAGCCCGCAGCCTCGTGCTGACGACCGGTGCCCGCTGGCGCAATCTCGGTGTGCCGGGCGAGTTCGAATACCGCACCCGCGGCGTCGCCTATTGCCCGCACTGCGATGGCCCGCTGTTCAAGGGCAAGCGCGTGGCGGTGATCGGCGGCGGCAACTCTGGCGTCGAGGCGGCGATCGACCTCGCCAACATCGTCGGCCATGTCACGCTGATCGAATTCGATCCGCAACTGCGCGCCGATCAGGTCTTGCAGGACAAGCTGCGTTCGATGGCCAATGTGGACATCATCGTATCCGCGCAGACCACCGAAGTGCTCGGCGATGGCGAGCAGGTCACGGGTCTGGCCTACAAGGATCGCGCAAGCGGTGCGGACCATACCGTGGAACTGGAAGGCGTCTTCGTCCAGATCGGGCTGGTGCCCAACACCGAATGGCTGAAGGATTCGGGATTGGAACTGAGCCCGCGCGGCGAAATCGTGATCGACGATCGCGCGGCGACCTCGATCCCCGGCATTTTCGCCGCGGGCGATGTCACCACCGTGCCCTACAAGCAGATCGTGATCGCGATGGGCGAAGGGGCCAAGGCGGCGCTGTCGGCCTTCGACTACATCATCCGCACCGAACCCGCGGACGAAATCGCGCAGGCCGCCTGATCGCGACAGGCAGCGCGGACGGCGAGGCAACCCGGGGGCTTACTCCCGATTGCCCCGCCGTTCTGCTTCCCGCTCAACCAGAGCCTATCGACGGCTGCCCGCTACACTTGCCGCTTGAAGGGCTGCGATCCGTCCAGCGTGCGGCACTTTGGTATTTACGCGCCTCCGCAAACACGCTCAGCGCCTTCTCCGCAGGATCAGATAGAGCGCTCCATCGCCCCCGTGGCGGCGGTGGGCTGTGCGGATAGCGGCGATGTCGGAGCCGTGGGAACCGGCGGCGAGCCAGTCCAGCACCTTGGCCCGGATCGCCCCGCGTGTGTTGCCGCGATCCGCCGAGGCTGCGCCGCGCGGCTTGCCCGTCACCACCAGCACCACCCGCGCGCCCATCGCCTTGGCCTGGATCAGCCCGTGGTCGAGCCGGACATAAGCGGCATCGAGCGAGGCCCCGTGCAGATCGAGTGTAAAATCGGGCACGGTCACCCCGCGCGACAGTTTCCGTTCCCAGCTCGAATCGAGCCCCTGGCGATCGAGCGGAACCGGCGATGGGGCGGGAGTTTTTGCGGGTGCTTTGGGCGCGGGGATGCGGCCTTGGGCCGGTTTGCGCGTTTTCGATGCCTTTGTACCCGCCGCTTCGGGCGCTTGCGGCATACCCGCAGCGGGCGCCACAGGCCTGCGCTTGCCGGGCAAGGGCTGAACCGTGGCCGCCAGTTTTTCCCATAAGGCGGCTTCTTCGGGAGTCAGCCCGCGCGGCGCGCTCATTTCGCGCCGATGCGCGACAGCACTCCTCGCGGCAGGAGAATCAGCGCCTGCCCGCGCCCGCTCATCCCGCCGGCGACTTGCCGGGCATTGTCGCCCACCCCCCAGAAGGTATCGAAGCGGTTCGCCCCCTTGATCGCCCCGCCGGTATCCTGTGCGACCCACAGGCCATTGGCATCCTTGCGATCAAGATCGAGCCACACGGGCGCGCCAAGCGGCACAAACGCGGGGTCCGCCGCCACTGAAACCCTGCGCCGCACCGGCACGCTGAGCGCACCCAGCGGGCCATCGCCGTTCAACACGCGGAAGAACACCCAGCTCTTGTTTTTGCGCATCAGGGCGCGCCCTTCTTCCGGGTGATCGCGCAAGTAGGCCATGATGCCCTGCATCGAGCCGGGATATTGGCCGGGGCCGCTGCCGATCAGCCCCCGGTCGCGCATCAGGGAACCGAGCCCCGCATATTCGCGGCCGTTCTGCCCGGCATAGCCGATCCGCAACACGCTGCCATCGGGTGCACGCAGACGGCCGGAGCCTTGAATTTGCAGGAAGAAGAATTCAACCGGGTCCTTCGCCCAGGCGATTTCCAGCCCCTTGCCCCCCAAGGCGCCGTTTTCGATTTCCGCCCGCTCGAAATAAGGCACGAACCGGCCGGAGGAATCGTAGCGGCCAAGCGGCTGCTTCCCCGTCCGCTCCGTTTGCGCCATGCCGTCATACCAGCCGCGCACCAGATCGGGCGGCATGGCATAGACCGGCACATCGTACCCGGCGGATTTCGTGCGCACGCCCGCGATCTCAGGCTCGTAATAGCCCGTGGCATAGGCCGCCCCATCGCCGATCCGGGCGGTTTCGAAATAGGTCGTGAAGAACGATGCCGCGTTGCCCTTGCCCCAGGTGTTCGCGGCGGAGCATGGCTCTCGCCAGTCTTCCTTGCGGGTGAGGCCACTGGCGTCGTTACGGGCGAGCAGCCGGGGGCAGCTTTCGACGAAAGAAGCCAGCACCTGCCCCGCCCCCGTCTGCGTGAGGCCGAGCGAACCGATGGCGGGGCCGCGCTTCACCCCCGCCGTCAGGGCCGTGCCCGTGACCGGCGGCGTGGGCGGCGGGGTTACGGACGAATGCGGCGGTCCCCCTCCGGGAACCAGCCGCACACAGGCGCCAAGCAAGGAAAGCGCGAACACAGCGCTCAGCCCGCGCCCCGCACCCCACATTGCCATGCGTTTCAGGCCTCGTCGGTTTCTTCGAGCAACCAGTCCGGGCCAGCGGCATCGACCGACCGGGCGAACGTCCAGACATCCCGGCTTTCGATCGCATCGTCGAGCGAACCCGCGATCACGTTACCGTCCCGGTCGCGCGTGACAGCGGCGATATCCGCCGTGAACCGCACCGCGATTCGCGCCGTGCGCCCTTCGAGCGCGGCCGACTGGATCAGCACTTCCTCGATCCGCACGAGCCGGTTGTCGAGCGCTTCGCCCGCCGCTTCGCGCGCATCGATGGCAGCTTCGAAGCTGGCCTGGACTTCCGGCGTGCACAGCATGCGCAGCTCGTCCTTGTCTCCGCGCCAGAAGGCTTCGAGAATGGCCTGGTAAGCGCCGCGTGCACCCTGCAGGAACGCCTGAAAATCGAATGTCCGGTCCGCCGCCGCAATCGCACGAATCGCCTGTTCGACAGGCGTCGCCACTCCGGCCAGTTCCGCCGGACGGGAAGATGCGCTTGCCGGTTGCAGGGGGGGCAGGTTGCGGGCGCCGCTGTCCCGTTCCGGATTGTCGAACCGGGTCGGGACCACTTCCTCTTCATGCTCCGCACGGCGGCCGAGCACCGAATAAAGCCGCAGGCCGAGAAATGCCGCGATCATGGCGAGGATTACGATTTCTATAACCACGAGATGTCCCGTTCGTACAATTCGGGGGGCGGACAATGCCCCAATCATTTTTCCAGAGTGCCTTAAATAAGGGCCAATTTCAAATGAACAACCGATTGCCGGGCAAGAAACACGGAAAAGCGTCGCCGCAGAACCACATCCTGCCTCATCGGAGGAACCGGCAAAAAGCATCGGTTGTGTCCGTTTCACGCGCCGTTGCGGCATGGCGCAGGGGATGCTACGCGCCCTGCCGAAACAATCCGGCGGCTCATCGGCCGCCTCAAGCGAAAAGAAAGTTTCCATCATGGCCGAACAAGGCGACGTCCTGACCGATCTCAATTCCGTTCCCAATGGCGCCGATAACGAGCCCGCCGCCGGCCTTGTCGCCCAGTACGTGAAGGACCTTTCGGTCGAAAACCCGAACGCCCCGGAATCGCTGCAATGGCAGGACCAGCCGACGCTGGATGTACAGTTCAACATCGGTTCGCAGCAGGTCAATGACGAGCTTCACGAAGTCGAACTGAAGATTTCGGTTTCGAGCAAGACCGAACGCGGCACCGCGTTTCTCGTCGAGCTGGCCTATTGCGGTCTGATCGGCATGCGCAACCTGCCCGACGAACAGGCGCACGCCTTCATCTATGCCGAAGCGCCGCGCATCCTGTTCCCCTTCGCCCGCCGCGTCATCTCCGACGCCGTGCGCGATGCCGGTTTCGCACCGCTGCTGCTCGATCCCATCGATTTCAACGGCCTCTACATCCAGCAGATCCAGCAGCGTTTCGCGGACGAACAGGCAGCCGCAGGCGAAACGCCCGCCGGCGAAGCCTGAGCCTCGCTACGGAACCGCCGGGCGGATGACGCGCAGGAAAGCAGGGGCTTGAATTGAGCCTCGTCAAGAATGTCGGCACCATTGGCGGGCTGACCGCCATCAGCCGTGTCTTCGGCTTCGTTCGGGACATGCTGATGGCGCGCGTGCTGGGCGCGGGCCTCGCGGCCGATGCGTTCCAGCTTTCCTTCATTCTGCCCAACACGTTCCGCCGCCTGTTCGCCGAAGGGGCCTTCTCGGTCGCTTTCGTGCCGATGTATTCGCGCGCGCTGCATGGCGAAGGCGGGGAAGACGCGGCCCGCAAGTTCGCTGACGATGTGCTGGCGGTGTTTGTCTGGGTGTTGCTGGCGTTCAGCGCCGTCGCCATGATCGCGATGCCCCTGATCGTCTGGCTGCTGGCGAGCGATTTCACCCAGGTTCCGGGCAAGTTCGAACTTTCCGTCCTGCTCAGCCGGATCACGTTCCCCTACCTGATGCTGATCAGCCTGGTGGCGATGCTGTCCGGCCTGCTCAACGCGCGTTCGCATTTCGGGCCGGGCGCATTCGCCCCGGTCCTGCTCAATATCGTGCTGATTACCGGTATCGTGATCGGTTGGTTCCTGCGCGGCGAAGGCGGGGATGACCGGATCGTGGCCATCGCGCTCGCCTGTTCGGTCACGGTCGCGGGGATCGCCCAACTCGCTTACCTGTGGTGGTCCGCCCGGCATACCGGGGTGCGCCTGCATATCCACGTGCCGCACCTGACGCCCGAAGTGAAGAAGCTCGGCAAGCTGATCCTGCCCGCCACGTTCGGCGCGGGCATTTACCAAATCAGCCAGTTCGTCGACACGTTCTTCGCCACCTCACTGCCGCAGGGTTCGCTTACGCTGCTCAAATACGCCGACCGGTTGAACCAGATGCCGCTGGGCATCGTCGGCATTGCGCTGGGCACCGCGATCCTGCCGATGCTGGCCCGCCACATCCAGACCGACAACGCCGCCGAGGCGCAGCGGCTCCAGACCAATGCCGTATCGATGGCGCTACTGCTCACCCTGCCCGCCGCCGTGGCGCTCGCCATCTGCGCACCCGCTTTCGTTACCGCGTTCTTCGTCGGCGGCAAGATGACCCTGGCCGATGGCGCGGTGATGGCGCAGATCGTCTGCTCGCTGGTTGCGGGCCTGCCTGCCTATGTGCTGGTCAAAGTACTCCAGCCTGCGTTCTTCAGCCGGGAGGATACCCGCACCCCGGTATGGATCGCCGCGTTCGCGCTGCTGGTGAACATCGGCATCAATTTCTATGTCGTGCCGCGTTTCGGCATCGTCGGCCTTGCCGGGGCGACCGCGTTCACGGCAACTCTCAATGTCCTGCTGCTTTATAGCGTTCTCCATGTGCGCGGCTGGTATCATGCGACCCCGCGCCTTGGCGGGATCGTGCTGCGTCAGATCGCCGCCACCGCCGTCATGGCGGCGGCGCTCGCCTTCGTGATGCCGCTGCTGGCCGGGCACTATGGCGGCAATGTGCTCGAACGAATCTGGTCGCTCTGTACGCTGGTCGGCATCGGGCTGGCCGCTTTCTTCGGCATGGCATGGCTGACAGGTGCGCTCGACAAGGAACTGATCGGGCAGCTCCGCCGCCGCCGCCCGCCAAAGCCCGCCGCCGAAACAAACGAAGACGAGTGAGGCTTTCATGAGGCGCGAATTGTGATATGCGCGCCTTCGATGACTCGCCAATTCGCTCTTGCCAGCTTCGCAAAGCTGACCGGCCACGCCACCGCGGCCTGGCGATGGCGTGCCGTATCGCGCCGCGCGCGCTGACCGGCCCTGTCTCCTGCGCCCTCACAAGCGGGGCGCACTTCGTGAAATTCCTGACATAACCAAACCAATGAAGGTATCCACCATGCGTATCGTTTCCGGTATCCAGCCCACAGGCAATCTCCACCTCGGCAATTACCTGGGCGCGATCCGCAACTGGGTGCTGATGCAGGATCAGATGCAGGAAGGCAGCCAGTGCCTGTTCTTCCTGGCCGATCTCCACGCCATTTCGATGCCGCATGTCCCGGCGGAACTGCACGCCGCGACGCTGGAAATGGCGGCAGCGCTGGTGGCTTGCGGGATCGATCCGGACCGTTCGATCCTGTTCAATCAGGCGCAAGTGCCCGCCCATGCCGAACTGCAATGGCTGCTGAACGGCACGGCCCGCATGGGCTGGCTGAACCGCATGACCCAGTTCAAGGACAAATCGGGCAAGAACCGCGAGGGCGCCTCCGTCGCACTGTTCACCTATCCGGTGCTGCAGGCGGCGGACGTACTGCTCTATCAGGCGACGCATGTGCCGGTGGGCGAAGACCAGAAGCAGCATCTCGAACTGGCGCGCGACGTGGCGCAGAAGTTCAACAACGATTTCTGCACCGAAGACGCTCCGCTGTTCACTCTGCCCGAACCGATCATCCCGCCCGAAGCGGCGCGGATCATGTCTCTGCGCGATGGGACTGCGAAAATGAGCAAGTCCGATCCTTCGGACATGGCGCGCATCAACCTGATCGACGATGCCGACACGATCATGCAGAAAGTGCGCAAGGCCAAGACCGATCCCGAACCGTTGCCGTCCGAACCGGCCGGGCTAGAAGGGCGCGCGGAAGCGGCCAATCTGGTGGGCATCTATGCCGTGATGGCAGGCATCAGCAAGGAAGCGGTGCTGCGCGATTTCGGCGGCGAAGGGTTCGGCAAGTTCAAGCCCGCGCTGGGCGAACTGCTGGTGGAGAAACTGGCGCCGATCAACGCCCGCTTTACCGAGCTGAAGGCGGATCGCGAATCGCTCGACGCCATTCTCGCCCGCGGGGCGTTGCGCGCCGGTGAACTGGCCCGCCCGACGCTCGATACCGCTTACAAGGCGCTGGGGCTGGTGCGGGGACGCTGACGATCCGTACCGGGAGTCCCGGAACGGGCCATTCAACGTCCATTCACTCGCAAAGCGGCAAACTGATGCTATGCATCGACGAGCTGCGGCTTTCGCGTGTAGGGATTTGGCGGGCCGGGACCCGGCCCATGGAGACATACAGATGAAGAACAATAAGTCCGGATCGGGTCGTCTGTTCAAGCTGGGCGCTGCCGGTCTGTTGCTGCTGGCGGTTTCCGCCTGCGCCACGCCGTTCAAGGCGGATGTGTCGCGCTTCCAGTCGCAACTGCCCGCGCCGCAAGGGCAGACGTTCGCCGTTATCGCCGACAATCCCTCGCTCGCCGGCGGGCTCGAATTCGCCCAGTATGCCCACCTCGTGGAAAACCAGATGGCCAAGATCGGCTATCGCCCGTCCTCGCCGCAGGATGCGTCGATGATCGTGCGGCTCGACTACGGCGTGGATCGTGGGCGGGAACGGATTCGCTCCACCGGTTTCGGGCGCGATCCTTTCTTTTCTCCGTGGTACGGCTATCGTCCGTATTGGGGCGGCTGGGGCCGTCGCGGCTATTTCAGCCCGGCCTGGAGCTATGGCTGGAACGATCCGTGGTTCGATAACGGCATCGAAAGCTACACCATCTATACCAGCGATATCGATGTAAAGATCGATCGTACGGCAGATGGCACCCGCCTGTTCGAAGGCCGCGCCGAAGCGGTATCGACATCCAATCGCCTGCAATATCTGGTGCCCAATCTGGTGGAAGCGATGTTCACCGACTTCCCCGGCCATTCGGGCGACACCGTGCGCATCACGATCAAACCGGAAGATCGGCCGGCACGCCGCACCGACAAGTAAACACCGCATCATACGAAAAAGGCGGGCTTTGCACTGGCCCGCCTTTTTCATGCCTGCAAACCGGGCGCACAAGGCATTGCCTGTGCGGGGCAAGCCCCCTAAACGCCCGCGCCATGACGGCACATAAACCCGGCGATCCCACCACGCTCAACCGCCTTTACGGCCGCGCCAAGGGCAAGGCCCTGCGCGCCGGCCAGCAGACTCTGGTCGACACGCTCCTCCCGCAGATCGCGGTGCCCGAAGAAGGCCCGGTCACGGCGGAGCGGTTGTTCGGGCAGGATTGCCCGCTTCATTTCGAAATCGGCTTCGGCGGCGGCGAACACATGGCGAACCGCGCCAACATGCTGCCCGATCACGGCTTCATCGGGTGCGAACCGTTCATCAACGGCGTGGCGCAGGCTCTGACGCATGTCAGCGGCGACAACGGGGCGCATCCGCCCATCGGCAATGTCCGCATCCAGCATGGCGACGCCCTGGCAGTGCTGCGCCGGGTACCTGACGGGGGGCTGTCGTTCCTTTATCTGCTGCACCCCGATCCCTGGCCCGAGGCCCGCCATGCCAAGCGGCGGATGATGAACGATGGCCCGGTCGACATGTTCGCGGCCAAGCTGCGCCCCGGCGGCGAATTCCGCTTCGGCACCGATCATCCGGTCTATCTGCGTCATGCGCTGATGATCATGCGCCGCCATACCGATCAGTTCGAATGGCAAGCGACCGGCCCGCAAAACTGGCAGCAGCGCCCCGGCGGCTGGCCCGAAACCCGCTATGAGGCGAAAGCCCGGCGGCAGGGGCACGAAGTGTGGTATTTCCGCTTCCGGCGGCTCTGAACCGTTGGCGCCGGTAAATCGCGCCGCCAGGTCAGAGCGAAGTGACGATCATTGCCACGGCAGCTATGGCCGCCATGGTCAGCAGCGCCAGCAGCAACCCGATGATCGCCCCCATCGAAATCGGTTTGCGTCCCGGTTCGTCCATCTCCGCGTAGAGAGGGGCAGTCAGCGATTCGGGCAACTCCCCGGCGGAAGGCGGCAGCGCGGTGGGCGGCGAAACCATGCCCGGCCCGCTGACATCGCTCACCAGCACCAGCTTTTCAAACGCGATGGCCAGCTTCTGATCGGCGAGGTGCTGCTCCAGCGTGCCCCACTCCGCCTCATCGCCATGCGCGCGCGGCAGACGCCGGACCAGGCGTTCGATCTCGCTATCCAGAGCATGCAGGCGATCCATCGCCTCCAGCGCGCATTGCCTGTCGCCGCTTTTCAGCGCCAGTTGCAGGCGCGCCAGCGACAGGGCATTGGCCCGGCAGAATTGCAGAGCGAGCGACAAGGCCCCGCCCGGATTGTCGCCATAGCCCGCCACCGCATGATCCCTCAGCCGTTCGGCATCGGCGGGCGTCGAAAGTGCACTCACAACCTCTCTCCTGCTTGCCAGCGCCCCCTGCACGGGTGTGTCTAACGCCAAAGCGGAACAGGCGGGAAGCGGGTTGGGTCCGGATGTGGGAAGGGCGCGGCATACCGATTATCGTGCCCTTCCAGAAGGTTGCCCTGATGGCGGGGATCAGCCGTGTGCGCTGCCCGCCTCGCCCGCCTCGGGATGGCGGGGTTGCGCCATGCGGTCGACCAGCGCGATGCCCAGCGCCGAAAGAATGAAGACGCTGTGGATGATGGTCTGCCACAACACGCCTTCGCTGGTGATCGTCGCCCCCGGCGTGCCGAGACGGCTGGCCTCGATAAAAGTGCGCAGCAGGTGGATCGACGAAATGCCGATGATCGCCATCGCCAGCTTCACCTTGAGTACCCCGGCGTTCACATGGCTCAACCATTCGGGCTGATCGGGATGGCCCTGCAGGCCGAGCCGCGAAACGAAGGTTTCGTAACCGCCGACGATCACCATCACCAAAAGGTTGGAAATCATCACCACGTCGATCAGGCCGAGCACGACCAGCATGATCTGCTGTTCGCCGAATTCGGCGGCGTGCGTCACCAGATGCAGCAGTTCCTTCAGGAACAGGAACACATAGACCACCTGCGCGACAATCAGGCCGAGATAGAGCGGCAATTGCAGCCAGCGCGAACTGAAGATCAGCAGAGGCAGCGGGCGGAGCGGGGAATGGGAATCGTTTCCGGTTTTCATAACCCGATCAGCTAAAGCCATGCCTGCGCCGGCGGGACCGGTTTTTTGTAACATTTTTCGCATCCCGCCCCCATCGCGGGGAGGTTATCCCGTATCTTAGAGATGAACCGTTTGTCAGATACGGCGCGTTGACCGGTGGGGGGAGTGCCTTTTCCGTCTTGATCGAATAGCCAGCATCTCAACGGGAACGGTAATGAGGGTCCGGCGTGCTAGTTGAAGATTTGCGGGATTTGTCCCGACGTTTTCTACGCAAAATCGCGACGAAATCGCAGATGGGTACGAAGTCCGCGCTGATCGTGGCCGCCTTGGTCGCATCGCTGGGCAGCGGAATTTCCACCCCCGCCATCGCCGGTATCCTGCAATGCGCACCCTATGCCCGCGAAGTCTCCAAGATCGATATCCGTGGCAATGCCGAAACCTGGTGGGGCCAGGCCGAAGGCGTCTATCGCCGCGGCAACCGGCCCGAAGTCGGCGCCGTGCTCGCGTTCCGTGGCACCCGCTCCATGCCTTACGGCCATGTCGCCACCGTGGCGAAAGTCGTGGATGACCGCACGATCATCCTGAACCACGCCAACTGGTCGCGCCCCGGCATGATCGAACGCTCCGCCATGGCGGTGGATGTATCGTCCCAGGGGGACTGGAGCTCGGTCCGCGTGTGGTATGCTCCCAGCAACGGCCTGGGCTTACGCGTGAACCCGACATTCGGCTTCATCTATGCCGATAGCGCTCCGCCGATGCTCAACATCGACAATCTCCAGCTCGCCGCGCTGCAGAAGTGATGGCAACCCGCGGCTGAGCCCAACAGCGGATCGAGGAAGCGGCGAATCAGGAAACGATGGGGGGTCAGAGGCCCGCATGCCCCCCGGTAGAACCGAAGCCCCCCTGCCCCCGCGCAGTATCGTCCAGATCGGCGGCTTCTTCCCATATGGCGCGCACGACCGGCGCAAGCACGAGCTGTGCGATCCGGTCCCCCCGGTTGATAGCGAAATCCGCATCGCCGAGATTGATCATGATGATCTTGAGTTCCCCGCGATAATCGGAATCGATCGTGCCCGGTGTGTTGGGCAAGCTGATCCCGTGCTTCAACGCGAGGCCTGAACGCGGACGGACCTGAATTTCGTACCCATCCGGAATCGCCATCGCCAGCCCGGTCGCCACCGCGTGGCGGCCACCCGGCGGCAGCGTGACATCTTCCGCCGCCAGCACATCCATCCCGGCCGCGCCATCGGTGGCGTAATGCGGCAAGGCCAGCCCTTCCCCATGTGTCAGGCGCCTTACCCTGACGGGCACATCATTTCGCGAGTTCATCGGCAATCCGTTCCACCAGCCGGCGCGCGACGTCGCCCTTGGGCATGTCGTCCCAGCTTTCCACTCCTTGTGCAGTGACGATATGCACGCGGTTGCGCGTGCCGCCCATCACATCGCCCGATACATCGTTGGCCACGATCCAGTCCGCCCCTTTGCGCTCACGCTTGCCTTGGGCATAGACGATCACATCGTTGGTTTCGGCAGCGAAGCCGATCAGCAGCCGGGGGCGTGCGGCGCCATGGCCCAATCCGGCGAGGATATCAGGATTTTCCATCAGCCGCAGCGCGGGCGGTCCATTCCCTTGCTTCTTCATCTTCACATCGGCGGCACCGTCCACGCGCCAATCGGCCACCGCCGCCACCATGACCGCTGCATCGGCGGGCAGCGCGGCCTTGACCGCCCGTTCCATCTCGACAGCGGTTTCGACGTCCACCCGGTCCACGCCCGGCGGGGTGGCAAGCGTCACCGGCCCCGCGACCAGCGTCACCCGCGCGCCCAGCGCCACCGCCCAGCCCGCGATGGCAAAGCCCTGCCGCCCGGAAGAGCGGTTGGCGATATAGCGCACCGGATCGATCGGTTCATGCGTCGGCCCTGCCGTCACCAGCACGTGCTTGCCGAAAAGCGGGCGACGGTCCGGCGCGTTGTCGAAATCGGGTTGCCCTGCCAACGGATCGGCCAGCGCCTCCCCCGTCAAAGCCATGCCGGGGCGCGCATCGCCCGCCACCATGGCCTGAATGGTCTGCCAGATCCGTTCCGGCTCGGGCAGGCGCCCCGGGCCGTACTCGCCGCAAGCCATCGCGCCTTCGTCCGGCTCCATCACCGCCACGCCGGATTCACGCAGCCAGGCGACATTGCGCTGCGTCGCCTTGTGCAGCCACATGCGCACGTTCATCGCGGGCACGGCGAGCACCGGCTTGTCCGTCGCCAGCAGCAGTGTGCTCGCCAGATCATCGGCCAGCCCCGCGCTCATCCGCGCCAGCAGATCGGCCGTTGCCGGGCACACCACCACCAGGTCGGCTTCCCGGCTGAGCTGGATATGGCCCATCTCGGCTTCGTTCTTCAAATCCCACAACGTGGTGTGGACGGGATTTTCGCTCAGCGCGGCGAGGGTCATACCGGTTACGAACTGCGCGCCGCCTTCGGTCAGCACGCACGTCACCGAACCGCCGCCCTTGCGGATCAGGCGCACCAGTTCGCACGCCTTGTAGGCCGCGATGCCGCCCCCGACGATCAAGAGAATGCGTGGCTGTGTCATACATGCGGCTTGTGCAGTGCAATGCCGAGCGGCGCAACCGCTTTACTTCATCCCGCGATGGGGCGAGAAGAACGCAAACAAAGGAGGGGGGTCTGCATGCGCCTTATTATCACCGCGCTCGTTTTTCTGGCCGGATTGTTCTTCATCATGTCCGGGCTGTCGTTTCTGCTCCAGCCGCAATCGATTGGATCGAGCCTGGGCCTGGCGCCCAACGGCACCACCGGCCTCGCCACTCTGCGGGCCGATTTCTTCGCCTTCTTCGCCCTGCTCGGTGTGAGCATGATCTGGGGCGCATGGAAACGGCGGGGCGATCTGCTGCTGCTGCCCGCCGTGGCGCTGATCCTGGCCGTGATCGCCCGGGTAGTGAGCGTGGCGATGGACGGGATGAGCCCCACTTTCGTCAGCAGCGCCGCAATCGAAGCGGTGATCGCCGCCCTGCTGCTATTCGCCCGCGCAATCCTCCCGCATCGCCGCGTGGAAGACGTGGGAGAATAACCGAAAGGTAAACCTTACCCGATCCAGTGCATGGCGGCAGCGGCCCACGTGGCCGCACCGCCCACTGCCGCCGCCAGGAGATAGCCCCATGCGGCCGATGCCTTGCGGCCGCGGCGGCGTTCCCACATCAGTTCGACATCGGGCAATGGCGGTTGTTCCGGCGCGCCGCCCTTGGGCGGAAAGCGTTCCTCGATCCGGCGGACGAGTTCGGGAATGCGCAGGAGCGTGGCAGTGTCTTCCCGCACCCGTTCCGCCACCAGCGATTCAGGCCCCAGTTCGTCCCTGATCCAGCCGCTGACATACGGTGCGGCGACATCCCACATGTTGATCGCGGGATCGAGCTGGGTGGCGATCCCTTCGACCATGACCATGGTCTTCTGCAGCAGCAGCAGGTGCGGCTGGGTCTGCATGTCGAAATCGCGCGTGATCGCGAACAGCCCGTCGAGCATCTGCCCAACGCTGAGTTCGCTCACCGGCTTGCCGCGCATCGGCTCGCCCACGGCGCGCAGCGCGGTCGCGAATTCGTCGACCGAATGGTAGCTCGGCACGTATTGGGCTTCGAAGTGGATTTCGGCGACGCGGCGGTAATTGCCCGTGGTCAGGCCATAGAGGATTTCCGCCAGCCATTGCCGGGCGCGCCGGTCGATCCGGCCCATGATCCCGAAATCGATCGCGCCGATGGCGCCATCGGGCCGCACGAACAGATTGCCCTGATGCATGTCGGCATGGAAGAATCCGGCGCTGATCGCCTGCGTCAGGAAGGCCAGCACCAGCCGCTTCGCGATATCGGGCAGATCGTGCCCGGCAGCCCGGAGCGCGTCCACATCGCTGATCTTGATCCCATCGATCCATTCGATGGTCATCACCCGGCCATTGGTGCGGTCCCAGTCCACTTCGGGGACGCTATAGCCGGAAAAGCCCTTCATCGCCTGCGCCAGTTCGCTGGCGGAAGCCGCCTCACGCCGCAGATCGAGTTCGCGATTGGTCCAGCGCTTGAAATTGGCGATCACGAGACGCGGGCGCAGGCGCGCAGGCTCCCCGCCCAGCCCTTCGAGATGGGCAGCGGCCCATTCGTATGTGTCGATATCGCGCTCGAACCGTTCGCGGATGCCCGGCCGCAGCACTTTGACCGCCACGGTGCGGCCTTCGGTCGTCACCGCGCGGTGGACCTGCGCGATGGACGCCGATCCCACCGGTTCGGGTTCGAATTCGGCGAACAGGCTTTCAAGCGGCTGTCCGAAGCTCGATTCCACCGCGCTGCGGATCAGGGCGAACGGCAAGGGGGCCAGGCTGTCCTGCAGGCTCAGCAGATTGACGGCGGCTTCGTCCCCCACCAGATCGGGGCGGGTGGCGAGCGTCTGCCCCAGCTTGATCGCCGCCGGACCGATGGCCAGGAAAGCCCCGGCATAGTCCGGCTGGCGTGGCTGGATCGTGCCGAAGCGGGCGATACGGCACAGCCGCCGCACCGGCGGCGGGGTGTTGGGATCATGCTCGATCCCGCGCAGCGCCCCGTGGCGGGCCAGAGTGCGCCCCCAGCCGAGCAGGCGGCGGATATGCGTGGCGGGGCTGGTCATCCGGCGCGCCAGCTTCCCGGCAGCGCCGCAGGCATGCTCCGCCCCGCCGCAATCGCCCGCATCGCTGCCACCATCGTCAGACCTTCCAGCCTGAGTGAATCGCGACCAGCCCGCCCAGAATCGGTTCCACCCGCGTGCGGACGAAACCGGCTTCCCGGATCATCCGTTCGAATTCGGGCATCGGCGGGAAGCGGCGGATCGATTCGATCAGATAGCGGTAGCTGTCCGCATCGTGTGCGACCGCCTTGCCGATCTGCGGCACCAGCTTGTGCGAATAGAGATCGTAGACTTCCTTGAAGCCCGGCCATTCGGTGGTCGAGAATTCGAGACAGTAAAACCGCCCGCCGTATTTCAGCACGCGGTGCGCTTCGGCCAGCGCCTTGTCGATCCGCGTCACGTTGCGGATACCGAAAGCGATCGTATAGGCATCGAAGGTGCGGCTGGCGAAATTCAGTTCCTCGGCGTTCTGCCGCGACCAGACGAGCGTATCGATCCCGCGCTTCATCGCGCGTTCGATGCCCACGTCCAGCATGTCCTGATTGATGTCCGACACGGTGACGCGCGCGCCGTGTTCCTCCATCCGGAAAGCGATGTCGCCGGTGCCGCCCGCCATGTCGAGGATATCCTCGCCCGGCTGGGGCTTCACCCGGCGCACGAACTTGTCCTTCCACAAACGGTGCATGCCGCCGGACATGGCATCGTTCATGATGTCGTACTTCTTGGCCACGCTGGAGAACACGGCGCCCACGCGCGCAGCCTCGCCCTCAGGAGCGATCTCTTCATAGCCGAAGGAAACGGTGTCGTTCATGGCTTGGCGCTTTAGGGGGAATTGCCGCCGGGGCAAAGGGTGTTAGGAGCATGGGACGTATCGACCGGTCCGATGGCCTGTCCCGCCCCCAATGGATGAACGCTTTTCATGCCTGAACTACCCGAAGTCGAAACCACCGTCAGGGGCCTGGCCAAAGTGCTGGACGGGCAACGCCTCACCCGCGCGCAAACCCATCGCGCGGACTTGCGCCGCCCGTTTCCGCCCGGTCTGGTCCAAGCGTTGACCGGCGCGCGGATATCCGGCCTCGGCCGCAGGGCGAAATATGGCCTCATCCACACCGACCGCGGGCAGACGCTGATCTTCCATCTGGGGATGAGCGGGCGCTGGCGGATCGATCCGCAGGAAGCCGACAAGCACGATCATGTCGTGCTCGAAACCGAATCGGGCCATGTGCTGGCACTCAACGATCCGCGCCGGTTCGGCTCGCTCGATCTGGTGGATACCGATTCGCTTGGCGCGTGGCCGCAATTCGCCGCGATGGGGCCGGAACCCCTCGGCGAAGATCTGACCGCCGCCCATCTCAAGGCCGCTTTCGCCGGGCGCAAGCAGGCGATCAAGCTGCTGCTGCTCGATCAGCGGATCGTCGCCGGGCTCGGCAATATCTATGTTTGCGAAGCTCTGTTCCGCGCCGGGATCAGCCCGGAAAAGGCAGGCGGCGCGATCACGCTCCCCGCGCTCAAGCGGCTCGTCCCCACCATCCGGCAAGTGCTGGAAGAATCGATTGCCGATGGAGGCTCCACACTGCGGGACTTTGCCCAGCCGGATGGGGAACTCGGCTATTTCGCGACACGCTTCCTGGTTTATGGCCGCGAAGGGGAACCCTGCCACTGCGGCGCCGCGATCCGCCGGATCGTGCAAGGCGGGCGCAGCACATGGTATTGCCCGCGATGCCAGAAGTGAGCGGCGCGAGCGCGCCCTGTCTGGGAATAGTTGACGATTCGGGACTCTCTCGCTAAGGGCGGCGCTTCGATGCGGGGCGGTCTGGCCGATCCCCGCGTTTTTACAAGATTCTTTTGGATAGACAGTGCCGCATGTCAGGCGGCGCAAATGAAGGACTGATATGGCCAATACGCCGCAAGCCCGTAAGCGCATCCGCCGCAATGAACGCCGCGCCGAAATCAACGGTGCGCGCCTCAGCCGCATCCGCACTTTCGTGAAGAAGGTGGAAGCGGCCATTGCCGGCGGCGACAAGACCGCCGCTGCCGACGCTCTCAAGGCAGCCCAGCCCGAGCTGGCCCGCGGCGTTGCCCGGGGCGTGCTGCACAAGAACACCGCCTCGCGGAAGTTCTCGCGCCTGACCAAGGCCGTCGCCTCGCTCTGAGACGATTGCCTCGGGGGCGATTCGCCCCCCTTCGCACCCTTTCAAGGGCCAGCACCGATGGTGCTGGCCCTTTGTGCATTTGCACGATCCGTTGTGCGTACGCGAAGCCATTTTCACCCCCCGCTAAAAAGCGCAGGCAATCCCGCGATTCGCGCATGGTGCATTCGAAAAATGGCGGAAAACAGCCATTTGTACGCAGTTACTGGGGTCCCCCAGAGTCAATCGATTTATTTCATATTTTTTTCACCCCGCCCCCTTGCCCCGAGGGCTCCCCTCTTCAATAAATCCCCTCGCCGGAGCGCTCAACGAATCCGG
>CAYXMY010000037.1:0-24584 GCA_964466155.1 uncultured Caenibius sp.
TGAGCCGGTCGGCCAGCCAGCCGAAAACGACCGAGCCGATAATCCCGGTTCCGGCGGATATGGCAAGCAGCAGCGCCGCGCGGCCAGCGTCCCAGCCTGCTTCCGTCAGCAGCGGGACCATATGGGCGGTCTTGCCGACCCCGGCCCCGACCAGAAGGCCGGAACCGGCCACCAGCAACAAGAAATCAGGCGAGCGAAGCAGCGTCCAGGCGGAAGAGGATTCCTCTGTCCGCATCTGCGCCTTGGGCGTTTCGGCATCGTCAACCTGCCCGCGCGCTTTCTGGCTGGCCTGTGCCGGACTGTCCACCACGCCCCATATGATGGGGATCGCCGCAAGATAGCAGAAGCCCAGCAGGAGGCAGAGATCGCGGAAGCCCAGCGCGGGCAGAAGCTGAACCACCGCCAGCGGCACCGCCATGGCCAGAATGGGCATGTTGACCAGCCCGAGCGCGCGGCCCTGGCCTTCCCGATACCAGTTGGAAACGAGCGTATAGCAGGGAATCGGCCCCATCAACGTGATGCCGGGGCCGATGAAGAGACCATAGCAGGCCAGCATTTCCGGCCCATTTCCGGCAAACGCCAGACCGGCATAGCCAACCGCTGTCAGCACTGCCCCGAACAGCATGAGCTTGCGGATGGAAAAGCGCGCTATCAGCCAGCCGATGGCCGGGGAAAGCAGGCCGTTCGCCAGAATAATCAGCGAAATGCCGAGCGAGACCACCGACCGTTCGGTGTGCATGCGGGCTTCCATGGGAGTCACGAGAACCCCGAAAGCGCCATAAGTCAGACCGATAGAAAGATTGAAGATCAGGAAAGCCAGCAAGACCATGCGCGGGCCTAGAAAACGATGGTATTGCATGGCCAAATTGACACCTTCCCGATCCGGTGCGGCCCCCGAACGCATTCTATTTTTTTACCGCGATATTGAAGGCAGGGCTTGTCACAGCAATTCGGGCGGATCGCAATACTTCTCACATGTCATCGCGTCGCAGGGGCGGGCTAGGGGTTTGACACCGTACGCAGGATTTAACCGCCCGCCCGATCCAGCTTTTGCCCGCGCGTTTCCGGAATCGCGAAGATAACCAGCGGAATGGCAAGCCACGCCGTGGCGGCAAGGACAGTGGCGGCGGGCCCGATTCCGCCGAGTTCTGCCCCCAGATGGCCCATTACGGCAGGGGCGATCACTACACCCCAACGGCCGAGGAGGTTGTTGCACCAGCCATTGGCTGCGCCGCGCAATTCGGTGGGAAACAGTTCGCTGTTGAGCGTGTAGGCAACCGTCCAGATGCCGAGCATCGTCTGCAAGCCGACGAACGACGCGGTGATGACGGAATGTTCGGTCGAGGCGTAGCAGAACATGGTCAGCAGGCCGAGCAGCCCGGAAAACAGGCACGCCGTCCATCGCCTGCCAATAGCATCGGAAAGGAGACCGGCCCCCATGTAGCCGACGAATGCGCCGATCAGGCCCAGCGGGGCAATCATGGCGAGATCGCTGGCGGGCCAATGCCGTTCCTTGACGACATAGAGCGTGAAGAACAGCCCGCCGACGGAACTGGCGAAGTTGACGATGAACCACAGCGCGCTCATCGCGAAGAAGGCACTGCGCCGGCCGGGGGCGAGGAGATGCCGTAATTCGGCAATGGCGGAAGGGCGGGGCAGGCCTTGCGCCTGTGCGGCAAGCCAGATGGGCGTTTCACGCAGCCGCCACAGCAACAGCGGCATCATCAGCAAGGGAGCGGCCCCGATGACGAACAGAAGCCGCCAGCCCAGCGAAGTTTCCAGCGCAGGCCCGATGGCGAGGAAAGGCAGCGCCGCGCCGAAGCTGCCCATCGCCCCCAACAGGCCATTGGCGCGGCCGCGCAGCTTGGGTGGCAGGGATTCGCTGACGATGAGGTACGCGAGCGCCACCTGGCTGACGAGCAGGGCGCGGGTCGCGAACTGGATCGCGGTGTAGCTCGCCACATTCCACGACAGGACGGTTGCCAGCGATCCCAGCGAAAACCCTGTGGCGGCGAGCAGCAGCAGCGGACGGCGGCCGAACCGGTCGGCCAGCCGGAGCAAGACCCACGCCGCCATGGAACCCAATGCGATCAGCGCCAGCGCATCGCCCAACCGCTGCGTCGGCGTGTTAAAATCGTGGCTGAGATAGGGCAGCACCACGCTGGTGGCGCTGATGTCGAAGCCTTCGAACATCACCACCACCGCCAGCAGCGCGAGCGTGACGAAATGGCCGCGCGTCAAACGTTCGCCCGTTCCGGCGCCGGGTTCCGCCGATGATGCGCTCATATAGCCCGGAATCCGGGGCAGGCGCCGCTGCGAAAGCGCGAAACAGCCGGGGGCATGCGGTCCGGCAAGATAGCGGGCAATGTCATGAAACGATCATTGGACGGCGCGCCCGCGCGGTCAAGCGCGCAGACTGTCGAAAGGGACAATGCGGCAGCGTGGGACGGGATGGCGGTCCGCGCTGATCCAGCGCAGCAAGGCAGTGCCGCTGCGATGACCTGTGGTATCGATCCAGTTCCCGATGCCGGGATCGCGGGGGGCGACGACAATCCGCAGCATGCCATCGGCATCGATCCGCGCCTTGCGCTTGGTGAGATAGGCGTGGGGGATGACCGTATAATCGGCCGATTCCATCCACCAGTTCTGCAAGACGAAATTCCAGAACCGGCATTGAGGCACTTCGGTTTCGATCAGCCATGCCTCATCGGGGCCTAATTCCCAATATCCGTGCAGATAGTGGATATTCGGGTCGCCGCCGACATTTTGAAACACGCTCTGGTCCCATGGCAGCAATTCGTTGGGGCGGGCCATGAACATCTCTGTCCACCCGGCGAAGGATCGTGCGGTCTGGGTGACGAACGCGGCGGTGGCGCTCAACGCCTTCTGCATCGCTTCGGGGGACAGCCGCGCAGAATGAGCCGGGCCGTCGCTGCATGCGATGGCCAGTTGCGCCGCTTCTTCGTTTTCGCGGTCGAGAAATGTCTGCCGTACCAGCAGCATGGACGTATCGGGCTGCATCGGCAGCCAGTTACCCGCTTGCGGTGTCTGGCTTACAGTGACGGTGAACGTGCCATCGGGTGCGATATCCATGGCACTATCTTCTAATTCGCCGGTGGAGGCCATGCGCCCATCGATGGCGAAGCGGTTCGCCTTGGTGCCGAAGCTGAGATAGGAGACGGTTCCGCGCTGCCCGCTGATGACGTAAGTGCGGTCCCCCCTGATGGTGGCATTGAGATAGAGATTGTCCGGATTATCGCCACCGATCTTCATCGTATCGCTGGTGAGGCGATAGAAGCGTGGAAATTCCGCATCGCCGCCTTCGACGATGGAGAGGAAAGCTGCACGGGTCAGCCGGGTGAGGTAACGCAGCCCTTCCGCCTGATCGAGCGGGGTTCCGGGCACGGATGCGCGATTGAGTATACTGCCCGCTTCGGCCAGGCGGTGGCAGAATGCGGTCCATTCATCGGCGAGCTTGTCCATTGCCTCTCTCCTTCCGCGCAGGGCGTGCGATCCTCGCTGCGGGGTGCAGAAGGATCACACGCGCCATGCAGAAGGCAAATGGCGGGGCCGCTTTTGTGGCGCGATGCCGCAATCGTGGCGGCATCGCGATCCGGCAGGTGGGTGGATCAGCCCGCTGAGATGAATTTGATATTGGTATAGGCGTCCAGCCCTTCGACCCCGCCTTCGTGGCCGTGGCCGCTGTGCTTGATCCCGCCGAACGGTGTTTCGGGGGTGGAAATCGCCAGAGAATTGACCCCGACCATACCGGCCTCGATGGCTTCCGAAATGGCATGCGCCGTGCGTTCGGACGAGGTGAACGCATAGGATGCAAGCCCGAATTCCAGCGAATTGGCACGCTCCACCACTTCATCGAAGCTCTTGAACGGAACGATGGGGGCGATGGGGCCGAACGGTTCTTCCGTCATCACGCGGCAGGTATCGGGCACATCGCGGATCACGGTCGGCTGGAAGAAGAAGCCCTGATTGCCGATCTTCTCCCCGCCGGCCACCACCTTGCCGCCCGCTTCGCGCGCATCGCGCACGAAACCTTCGATGGTTTCCACCCGGCGTGGATTGATGAGGGGACCCATCTGGCTGCCCTGTTCCATGCCCGGCCCGACCTTGATGGCGGAAGTGAGTTCGGCAAAGCGGGTGACGAAACGCTCGTAGGAATCCTGCTGGACGTAAAAGCGCGTCGGCGCGACGCAGACCTGGCCCGCGTTGCGGAACTTGCCCGCGGCCAGTGTCTGCGCCACCTGATCGATGTCGGCATCGTCGAACACGATCACCGGCGAATGGCCGCCCAGTTCCATGGTGGTGCGCTTCAGCGTTTCGGCGGCCTGCTTCATCAGCAGCCTGCCGACCGGGACGGAGCCGGTGAAGGAAATCTTGCGCACCGATTCAGCGCGCATGATATATTCCGAAACGAATGCGGGCTGGCCATAGACGACATTCAGCACGCCTGCGGGAACCCCGGCATCGACGAAACACCGGGCCAGTTCGGCGCAAGTGGCAGGCGTTTCTTCCGAAGGTTTGATGACGATCGAGCAGCCTGCCGCGATGGCCCCCGCCATCTTGCGGATGGGGGTGACGGCGGGGAAATTCCAAGGCGAAAAGGCCGCAACCACGCCCACCGGTTCATGCGTCACCAACTGGCGCACCGCCGGATTGCGGCTGGGAATGATCCGGCCATAGGCGCGCTTGCATTCTTCCCCGTACCATTCGACGATATCGGCGGCATAAGTCAGTTCGATCCGGCTTTCGGCCAGCGGCTTGCCCTGTTCCAGCGTCAGGACCGGGGCAATCTGTTCGATCCGTTCGCGGATGAGATCGGCGGTCTTGCGCATGATCCGCGCGCGTTCGACAGGGATTGTCTTGCGCCATGTCTTGAACGCGGTTTCGGCGGCGGCCAGGGCTTCGTCCAGGACGGCTTCGGTGGCGAAAGGGCAATCGCCCAAGGGGGCGCCCGTCGCGGGGTTGAGAACCGGTTCGCCATGGCCTTCGCCATCGCGCCAAACGCCGTTAATCAGAAACTGGACTGCGGGATACATGCTGGCCTCTCCGGGCAAGGTGTTGTTCCAAAGGGGAAGGCGGCACATCGGCCGTGTCTTCGTTCCTTGCCGGGGTTCGTAAGCGGCATGATCGCCACGGTAAAGGGGCCGATGTTCGCCGCAAGGATCGAGGGGGTGCAGGAAACGGAGCGACGCACGGTGGGTCGTCCGGCCTGCGCTTTGCGATAAGATTCGGTTTTTCCGCTGTTTTCGATTTGCAGAGGGCGGTGGCAGAGATATGCCGCCATCTCCCCACCGGGCCGCAGCAGCAAGCGAGCGGAAAATTGAATCGTTATCCGAAAACGCTCTTTTTCCGATTTTGCGTATGGCAAACGTAATGGAAGCGATCTTGTTGTTAACCAATAGGTTCTAGGAAAGGCGGAGTGAAAAACGGATTGTAGTGACGATGAACGGGTGGCGCGCTCCGCTGGATAGACTGACGCACTGGCTGCTTGGCTCGCGAATCAAGGTTCCGCTCGATTTGTCGGAGCCGTTGATGAGCGGGTTGTATTCCACCTTGTCCATCTTCCTTGGCGGCGTTCTCAACTCCATCGCGGTGGCTGGCGTCGCTGCCTGGCGCCACCCAACTCCACCGTTCGTCGCCTGGTTCACATTCGAAATAGTCCTCGGCCTGATCCGGCTCGTGACGTTGCTAAGCGGGCGCCGCGCGATTGCGGCGGGCAAAGAACCGCCCATGCTCCTGTTCGCGGCCACGCTGTCATGCATGTGGGCCGCGTCGGTCGGTTACGGCGCATTCATTTGCGTGATGAGCAGCGATTGGGTGCTGGCAACGATTGCCTGCCTTTCGGCTTCGGCGATGGTGTGCGGCATCTGCCTGCGCAATTTCGGGACACCGCGTCTGGCGGTGGGCATGGTATTTCTGGCGTTGACGCCTTGTGCCGTCGCGGGCGTGCTGGTGCCCGAACCGTTGGTGTCGATTATCGGCCTGCAATTGCCGGTTTACATGCTGGCCATCGGTTCGGTGACGTTCGCGCTGCACAAGATGATGATTTCGCGCATGATCGCGCTGCGCGATCTCAAATACAGCGAATCCTTCAACCGTACGATTCTGCAATTCAGCCCGGATTATACGCTGGTCCTCAATCGGAATTTCGACGTCGTTTTCTGCAACAGCCCCTATTCTCCCGGCGGTTCCACGGAAGCGCTGCAGGGTGATGAATGGCTGGAGCATTTCCAGCCCTGGCATCGCCCGATCGGGAAAAAGGCCCTGCAAAGCATCCGCGCGGGACAGACCGGCAGCTTCGTCGTTTCCGAGCATGACGCGATGGGACAGATGCATTGGTTCGAAGTGATCGCCAACACGATTGCGGATGGAACCGGCCACATGGTCGTCGTCGCACGCGATATCTCCCATCAGAAACGGTCGGAGGAAAAGGCGCTGTGGATGGCGCATCACGATGCGCTGACCGGGCTTCCCAACCGATCCATGCTGGAGGAACGGCTGGATGGCATGCTGGATCGCGCCGGTCAGGAAATGACGGGCGCCCTGCTGATCCTCGATGTCGATAACTTCAAGATCATTAACGACACGCTGGGCCACGATGCGGGCGATATGCTGCTCAACACTTTCGCGGACCGTTTGCGGGCGGCGTTGTCGGCAGAGGATCTGATTGCGCGGACGGGCGGCGATGAATTCGCCGCGATTCTCGCCGCGGAAAGCGAGCAGGAAGTTCACGAGGCGGTCGGTCGCATCTTTGCGCACCTGCGCGAACCGTTCATCTACCAGGGCCGCATGCTGGAATGCAGCGCGAGCGTGGGGGCCAGCCTCATTCCGCGCGACGGGATGACCCGCTCCGCCATTCTCAAGGCGTCGGACGTGGCCCTCTACGCCGCGAAAACCGGGGGCAGGGCGCAGCTCAAGGTGTTCGAACCCGCGATGATGGAAGAGGTCGAGCGCCATCAATCCATGATCGCCGCCGCGCGCGAGGCGTTGAAGCTCGACACGATCACGCCGCACTATCAACCCAAGATCACGCTGGACAGCGGTCTGGTGAACGGCTTCGAAGCCCTGCTTCGCTGGCGGGATGGTAACGGGGCACTGTGCGGCCCCGATACCTTGGGCGACGCTTTCGAAGACCCCCGGCTCGGCCATCTGCTGGGCCAGCGAATGCTGGAAAAGGTGCTGGACGATGTTGGCGCCTGGATTGCAGGCGGCGTGGCGTTCGGGCATGTCGCGATCAATGTTGCCGCGGTCGATTTCCGTGGCGGGGGCTTTGCCGAAACGCTGATCGAACAGTTGCAGGCCCGGGGCGTGCCGCCGTCGTGCATCCAGATCGAAATCACCGAAACGGCATTTCTGGGGCGCGGCTGCGAGAACGTCGGGGAAGCGCTGCATCTGTTGAGCGATCACGGCATCCGCATTGCGCTGGACGATTTCGGCACCGGTTACGCTTCCCTGTCGTACCTGAACCAGTATCCGGTCGACCTGTTGAAGATCGACCGCTCTTTCATAGAGCAGATCGGCACCAGTGCCGATGCATCCGCGATCTGTGCGGCGGTGATCAATCTGGGCCACTGTCTGGGCATGGGCGTGATTGCCGAAGGGATCGAAACCGTCGATCAGGAACGGCATCTGATCGGAATCGGGTGCGATATGGGGCAGGGCTATCTCTATGCCAGCGCCCTTGCCGCGGCAGAGGTGCCCAACCTCGTGCTGCGTCAGCCATTCGCCCCACAGAAGCAGCGGGAAGGAGCCCGGGGCAGCGGCTCCATGTGGTTCTAGGCCGGTCGCATCACGCTGGCCATGGCGTTGAATTGCGCCAGGATGGCATCCATGACCGCGCGAATGCGGGGCATATGCCGCATATCGGCATGGACCCCCAGCCAGACATCCCGCACGCGGTCCGGGCTTTCCGGATGCAACTGGACTAGACCCGGTTCGCTGTCGGCACGAAAACGTGGCAGCACGGCGATGCCGGCGCCGCTTATCGCTGCCGCCAGCATGACTTCGCGGCTGTTGGAGCGGAAACCGGCGGGCGCTTCGGGGTAAAGTTCCCGCAACCATCGGGCTTCGGGCAGGTGTTCCTGATCGTCGAGTACGGTAATCAAGCGGGCTTGCGCGCCTTCCCGGTTGCGCCATTCGGCGGTGGCATAGATGCCGAGTGCGAGTGAGCCTGCCTTGCGCGCGAAAATTTCGTGGCCTTCGAAGCGGCTCATGCGCAACGCGATATCCGCTTCGCGTTTGGATAGGCTGAGCGCCCTTTCATTGGGGATGAGTTCGACGAAAATGCCGGGATGCGCCTGCTGCAAACGGGCAAGCGCAGGGGTGACGACACGGTCGGCGAGTGCGTCGACCGTCGTCACCCGGACAATGCCTTCGAGCGCGATATCGCGGCCCACGATCGTCCGTTCGGCGGCATGGGCTTCGGCATCGATCCGCTCGGCATTGGCGAGCACGCTTTCGCCCAGTGCGGTCAAGGCATAGCGGCCCGGTAGGCGCTGCAACAGGCGCGCGCCCATGCGCTGCTCCATCGCGGCAAGCCGCCTGCCCATGGTCGGCTGGGTTACGCCCAGATCGCGCGCGGCGGCGGACAAGGTGCCATGGCGGGCGATGGCGAGGAAGGTTTGCAGATCGTCCCATTGCATCGGAATAGTATGCAAAAACGTATGGCTGATAGTCAATATCGTCTATTTCAATGCGTTTCTGCATGAATAAACTGGTGGCTGACGGCGTTAAGCACCGGATTTCATGAAGGATACAGGCGATGAGCAAGATTCTGGTTCTCTACTATTCCAGCTACGGCCACATCGAAACGATGGCGCAAGCCATTGCGGAAGGCGCGCGCGCGGCCGGGGCGGAAGTCGATATCCGCCGGGTGCCGGAAACGGTCCCTGAAGAGGTTGCGCGTGCGAGCCATTACAAGCTCGATCAGCAGGCGCCGGTGGCGACTGTCGCTGAACTGGAAAGCTACGACGGTATCGTCGTGGGGACGGGCACCCGCTTCGGCCGCATGTCCTCGCAGATGGCGGCATTTCTCGATCAGGCGGGCGGCCTGTGGGCGCGTGGCGCGCTCAATGGCAAGGTCGGCGCGGCCTTCACTTCCACCGCTACCCAGCATGGCGGGCAGGAAACCACGCTCTTCTCGATCATCACCAATCTGTTGCATTTCGGGATGACGGTCGTCGGGCTCGACTACGGCTTCGCGGGGCAGATGCGCAACGATGAAGTGGTGGGTGGCGCGCCTTACGGTGCGACCACGATTGCCAATGGCGACGGCAGCCGCCAGCCCAGTGAAACCGAACTGGAAGGCGCGCGCTATCTCGGCCGCCGCGTCGCCGAAACGGCGAAGAAGCTGTTCGGATAAGCCGGAAAGAACGGCGGCTGGAGGCAGCGAGCCAGCCGCCGTTCCCCTGTGCCCCGCGCGTTTATTTCAACTGGCGTTTTTCCAGTTTCCGGGCGAGCGTGCGCCGATGCATGCCAAGGCGGCGCGCCGCTTCCGAAATGTTGAAATCGGTTTCCACCAGTGTCTGATGGATATGTTCCCATTCCAGCGTCTTGATCGACGATTGCCGCCCATCGACCGGCGCATCGGGATCGCCCGCTGCCTTGGCGAAGGCGGCTTCGATATCGTCGGTGTTGGAAGGCTTGGCGAGATAATGGGAAGCGCCGAGCTTGATTGCTTCCACGGCGGTGGCGATGCTGGCGAAACCGGTCAGCACGACGATCTTCATATCTTCGTCCAGCGCGCGCAACGTCTGCACGCAGGTGAGACCGGACGACGCACCGCCCAGCTTCAGATCGACCACGGCATAGGCGGGCCGGTGATCTTCCAGCAGGACTAGCAGCGCATCGTGGCTGTCCGCCGTCAGCACCGCATAGCCGCGCCGTTCGAACGAGCGCGCCAGCGTGCGGGCAAAGGCGGCATCGTCTTCCACGATCACCAGCAGGCGTTCGCTGCTCATTTCTTCGGCGCTCCTTCATAGGCGAGAGTGGACAAGGGCAGGACGATGCGCACCGTCGCCCCTCCGGCGAGACGATTGCTGGCTTCGACCTGCCCCCCCATCTGGCGAAGCACGTTGACCAGCAGGAACAGCCCGAGCCCCCGGCCGGATTGCCCCTTGGTCGAACGATAGGGTTGGCCGAAGCGTTCCAGCATTTCGGGTGCGAAGCCCGGCCCCCGGTCCGATACTTCGAGTACCAGCTTCTCCTCCACGCGCGTGGCCCCGATGCCGATCCATTGGGGGGATGCCTCGGCGGCATTGTCGATCACGTTGCCGATGACCTTGCGCAGCGCGGGATCGGCAACGATGGGGGTATCGGTGCCGAACCGGTCGTTATAATCGAGCGTGACGTTGCGCCATGCTGTCCGGCAATCGCTGACGATGCCATCGAGAAACGTGCGCATCGTGGTGATTTCGGGCGCGATCCCGCGCGCTTCGCCCGCGGACATCAGGATATCGCTGACGATTGTCTTGCAGCGCTGGACCGCCGCGTTCATGTCGGCCAGGTCTTCCTGCAATTCATGGTCGCCGGCCAATTGCGGCAGATGCCGCCAGTCGCCGATCAGCACGGAAAGCGAGGCGAGCGGAGTGCCCAGTTCGTGCGCCGCCCCCGATGCGAGCAGCCCCATGCGCACGATGTGATCGTCTTCCGCCGCGCGTTGGCGGATCGCGGCGAGTACCGCATCGCTGTTGCGCAGATTGCGGTTCACCCGGGTGAGGAAGACAACCAGCAGCACCGCGATCATGACGAAGCAGACCAGGCTGCCTTTGAGATAGAGCGAAAGCGGATCGGCGCGATAGGCATCGGGCAGCGCCAGCGGCACCGGATCGATGGTGAGCACGATCATCGCGAACAGGGTCGCGATCAGTATCGCCCAGGACGACGCGGGTTTGAGCAGGATCGCCCCCAGCGCCACCTGAAGCAGGAACAGCGAAGTGAAGGGGTTGGTGAGGCCGCCGGAAAAATGAAGCTGCCAGGTCAGCACCGCCACATCGACCAGCAGCATGCTGGTAAGTTCGCTGTTGGTCACTTCCGTGCGGTGCCGCATTAGCGGCAGGCCCGCGATGTTGATTGCGGAAACCAGCGCGATGGCGGCGAGCATCGGCTCCAGCGGCAGCTTGATGCCCATGAAATTGTGCACCAGCTCGATCGTCAGCAATTGCCCGCCGACCGCCAGCCAGCGCAGCAGCATCAGCAGCCGCAGATTGCGGCCGCTGGCATCGGTTTCGGGCATGGGCGCTGGATGGGAAGCGGGCGCGGACATCGGGATGGAGGCTCAATCGTCGGAGGCGGGATGGCGCAAGATGTACCATGCACTCCAGCAAGCGAGCAACGCCAGTGCAAACCAGGTCAGGGCATAGACCATATGGTTGTCCGGGAACCTCACTACGGTGAGGCCGCCTACGGGATAGCCGCCGGGATTGGCGGCCTTGTCCGCATCGATGAAATAAGGGGCCGCATCTGCGATGTGGCGGGCGGCGGCGATGGCGGCCACGTCGCGCGAATACCAGCGATTGGCGGCGGGATCGTTGGCGCGCAGGAAGCCGCCGCCCGGTTCCGTGATGCGCAGCAGCCCGGTAACGGTGACGGGGCCGGGCGTATTGCCCGCGGCGCGCGTTGCCGGATCGCGCTTGTCCGGGGGCACGAAGCCGCGATTGACGAGGATGGTGAAACGGGGCGTCTGCAAGGGGGTGACGACCCAGAACCCGCTGCCGAGATCGGTGACGGCCTGCACCAGCGTTTCGCGGCTGTGCAGGAAGTGGCCGGTCGCGGTGACACGGCGGTAAGCATCGGTTGCGGCGGAAATTTCGGGCCATGTGGCTGGCCCTGGGGCGGGGGTGGGCCGGGCATGGGATCGTTCCGCAACGGCGGCGATCAGGGTATGTTTCCATTCGCGCCGTTCCAACTGCCACACGCCCAGTGCGGCCAGCCCGGCGGCGAGAAGCAGCGCCGCCCCGGCGATAACCGCGCGGGTGCGCGGCGATCGCGGGCGGCGCTCTTCCGTCAAGGCAATTGGCCCATGTCTTGCGGCATGGCCGGCATCATGTTGGTGTTCAGGTGATGCATGACCCACAGGGACCCGGCGAGCATGATGACCACGACGATGATCGTGAAGACCAGCGAAGTCAGGGTCCAGCCGTCGTCGCTCTTCGGGCTCATGTGCAGGAAGTACACCATGTGCACCACGATCTGAACCACGGCGAAGGCCACGATGAGGGCAGCGGTGGCGCCGGCGCCCAGCGGGCGGGCCATCACCAGCCAGAAGGGGATTGCGGTGAGGATGACGGACAGGACGAAGCCGGTCACGTAATCGCGCATCGAACCGTGGGGCACGGCATCGCCGTGAGCGGAATGGTGGGGATCGTGGCTCATCACAGCATTCCCATGAGATAGACGAAAGTGAAGACGCCAATCCAGATGACGTCGAGGAAGTGCCAGAACAGGCTGAGGCACATCAGGCGGCGCTTGTTGGCCTGGATCAGGCCGCGGCGGCTGATCTGCACCAGCAGCGTGATCAGCCAGATCGAGCCGAACGTCACGTGCAGGCCGTGCGTGCCGACCAGCGTGAAGAACGCCGAAAGGAACGCGCTGCGCTGCGGCGTGGCGCCTTCGTGGATCATGTGATGGAACTCGTAGAGCTCGATCCCGAGGAAGCACGCGCCGAACAGCAGCGTGATGACCAGCCAGATCCGGGTCTGGTTCAGCCGGTCCTGCTGCATCGCCAGCATGGCGAAGCCGTAAGTGATGGAGGAGAACAGCAGCATGGCCGTGTTCACCGCCACCAGCGGCAGGTCGAACAGGTCTTTCGGGCCAGGCCCGGCGGCATAATTGTCGCCGAGCACGGCGAAGCAGGCAAACAGGATCGCGAAGATGAGACAGTCGCTCATCAGGTAGATCCAGAAGCCCAGCATCGTGCTGTGGCCTTCGGGGTGGGCGTGTTCGTCCAGATCGTAGAACTGGAGCTGATCGCCAGCGGTGTTGAGAGTTGCTGTGCTCATGTCATTGCGCTCCGGCAGCGGCCAACTGGCGGGTGCGCGCTTCTTCCGTCGCGGTCACCGTGGCGGCCGGGATGTCGAAATCGCGCTTGTAGTTGAACGTATGGGCGATGGCGCTGCCGACCAGGCCAAGGAAGCTCAGACCGGCCAGCCACCAGATGTGCCACACCAGGGCGAAACCGCAGACCAGGCTGATTCCTGCGAGGATGATGCCCGCGCCGGTGTTGCTGGGCATGTGGATGTCGCGGAACCCGGTCAGTGGACGCTGGATGCCGTGATCCTTCATATCCTGCCACGCATCGATATTGTGGATCACGGGCGTGAAGGCGAAGTTGTAATCCGGCGGCGGCGAACTGGTCGCCCATTCCAGAGTGCGGCCATGCCACGGATCGCCCGTTTCATCGCGCAGTTCGTTGCGTTTCCAGATGCTGACGGCAAACTGGACCAGCATGGCGCCAATGCCCGCCGCGATGATTGCGGCGCCGATGGCGGCGATGATGAACCATATGTGCAGGCTCGGATCGTCGAACACCCGCATGCGGCGCGTCACGCCCATCAGGCCGAGGATATAGAGCGGCGTGAAGGCCATCCAGAAGCCGACCACCCAGCACCAGAAGCTGATCTTGCCCCAGAACTCGTTCAGCTTGTAGCCGAAGGCCTTGGGCCACCAGTAGTTGATCGCCGCGAACACGCCGAACACGACGCCGCCGATGATCACATTGTGGAAGTGGGCGATGAGGAACAGCGAGTTGTGGAGGACGAAGTCCGCCGGCGGCACGGCCAGCAGCACGCCCGTCATCCCGCCGATCACGAAAGTCAGCATGAAGGCGACGGTCCACATCATCGGCAGGTCATACCGGATGCGGCCGCGGTACATCGTGAACAGCCAGTTGAAGATCTTGGCGCCCGTCGGGATCGAGATCACCATGGTGGTGATGCCGAAGAAGCTGTTGACGCTGGCGCCCGAACCCATCGTGAAGAAGTGGTGCAGCCACACGAGATAGCTGAGGATGGTGATGCAGACGGTGGCGTAAACCATCGAGGTGTAGCCGAACAGCTTCTTGCCCGAGAAAGTCGAGGTGACTTCGGAGAAGACGCCGAACAGCGGCAGGATCAGGATGTACACTTCGGGGTGGCCCCAGATCCAGATCAGGTTCACGTACATCATCGGGCTGCCGCCGAAATCGTTCGTGAAGAAGTTGGTGCCGACGTAACGGTCGAGGCTGAGCAGCACGAGGCAGGCCGTCAGAACCGGGAAAGACGCGACGATCAGGATGTTGGAGCAGAGCGAGGTCCAGGTGAAGACAGGCATCTTCATCAGGTTCATGCCCGGCGCGCGCAGCTTGAGGATCGTCACGATCAGGTTGATGCCGGATAAGGTTGTCCCGACCCCGGCTATCTGCAGTGCCCAGATGTAGTAATCCACCCCGACATTGGGGCTATAGGCGATGCCGGAAAGCGGCGGATAGGCCAGCCAGCCGGTCTGCGCGAATTCCCCGACGAACAGCGAAACCATGGTGAGCACCGCGCCCGCCGTGGTCATCCAGAAGCTGAAGTTGTTGAGGAAGGGGAAGGACACGTCACGCGCGCCGATCTGCAACGGCACGATGTAGTTCATCAGGCCGGTGATGAACGGCATCGCCACGAAGAAGATCATGATTACGCCATGCGCGGTGAAGACCTGATCGTAGTGGTGCGCGGTCAGGTAACCTTCGGACCCGTCGAAAGCCAGGACCTGCTGCAAACGCATCATGACCGCGTCGGCAAAGCCACGCAGGAACATGATGAGGCCGAGGATCATATACATGATCCCGATGCGCTTGTGATCGACCGTGGTGAACCACTCTTTCCAGAGATAGCCCCACAGGCGGAACTTGGTCAGCAACGCCAGAAGGGCGATCCCGCCCAGCGCTACGGCAATGAAAGTGGCGATCAGGATCGGCTCGTGCAGCGGAATCGCGTCTAGCGAGAGACGGCCGAGGATCGGTCCGGTTTCAGGTATGGGATGCGGAGTCATAAGGGTCTCGGGCGCAATCAGGATGCAGGACGCGACACGGGGCCGCGGTTTTCAAACAGGGCGAGCGTCTCTCCCCTGGCCGTCTGGCCGGGGCGGCGAAGGCCGGCGCCGGTCAGCGGTTGCGGGTCGATCGGGGCAGGCCCTGCCTGAAGGTTCGGTTTTTGCGGCGTGGTGCAGACGGAGGCGACGTACCGCTTGGAAGGGAGCGTGGCAATCGGGCCGGCATTGCCCGGCTGGGCGGTGCCGCGCGCGCCGTTCTTGTCGTAAGTGACCTGCTGCACGTTGTGGACGCCAGCCATGCCCATGCCGCCGCGCTTGTCGATGGCCATCATGTCATGCATGCACATCTTGCCGGGTTCGACGCAGAGGTTGACGACCAGATCGAACAGCCCCGGCTCGACCGCGGCAAAGCGGCGCGCGGGCTCCTTTTCGCTCGGGCGTTCGAGTTGCAGATAGGCCGCGCGGTCCATCGAACCGCCCGTGCCCTTGGCATCGGCAACCCACTTGTCGAAATCGGCATCGGTCAGGCTCTTCACCGCAAAGCGCATGTTGGAGAAGCCTGCGCCGCTGTAGTTGGCCGAGAAGCCTTCGAATGTGCCGGTCCGGTCCAGTTCGCCGTGCAGGCGGGTTTCCATGCCGGGCATGGCGTAGATCTGGCCGGCCATCGCGGGAATATAGAACGAGTTCATCACCGACGAGGAGGAGATGCGGAACCGGATCTGGCGATTGATCGGCACGGCCAGTTCGTTCACCGTGGCGATGCCCTGTTGGGGGTAGATGAACAGCCATTTCCAGTCGAGCGCCACGACATCCACGTCGAGCGGCTTGGCCTCGGCGGCGATTTCCGCCTTGGCCTTGTTGCCTGCCAGCGGGCGATAGGGATCGAGCAGGTGAGTGGCGACCCAGGTGATGGCGCCCAGGCAGATGATAATCAGCAGCGGCGCGGCCCAGATGACCAGCTCCAACTGGGTCGAGTGATCCCAGTCCGGCTTGTACGTGGCGTCCTTGTTGCCTGCGCGATAGCGCCAGGCGAACAGCACGGTCAGCACCATCACCGGCACGATGACCAGCAGCATCAGCGCCGTCGAGATGACGATGAGATCGCCCTGCTGGCGGGCAATGTCTCCGGCAGGGTCGAGCACTACCATGTTGCAACCGGCAAGCAGCGGCAGCAGAGTAAGCATGGGCAACGGCCGGAGCCGTGCGGCGAGTCGAGAAAGTGGCGTCGGCATGCCGCGCGCCTAGGCCAAGGTATGCTGCACCGCACATAGGACATTTTGTCCAATCCCTTGATGGCTCCCGATGACGCAGGGGGACATTCATGTTGCGGGCGCGAAGTCCGCACGATAGAGATTCGTGCCGTGAAAACGGCCTACTGCTACAGGATTTGTCCATGAGCGCCGACACTGTGCCAACCGTTCAGGCCGAACGCGATTCCCGTGCCTCGCATGCCGATGGGCACCGCATCGCGCCCGGTGAGATCGCCATCGGCGTGATTATTGGCCGTACTTCGGAATTTTTCGATTTCTTCGTTTATGCCATTGCTTCGGTTCTGGTTTTTCCGAAGGTGTTCTTCCCCTTCGTCGATCCGCTGACCGGCACTCTCTATTCCTTCGGGCTGTTCGCGCTGGCGTTCCTCGCCCGCCCCTTCGGGACGGCAATCTTCACCGCGGTCGACCGGGCATATGGCCGGGGCGCGAAGCTGACGGTCGCGCTGTTCCTGCTCGGCGGGTCGACTGCCGCCATCGCCTTCCTGCCGGGTTATACCTCCATCGGCATAGCTTCGGTCGCGCTGCTGGCGCTGTTCCGCATGGGGCAGGGTGTGGCGCTGGGCGGTTCGTGGGACGGTCTTGCGTCGCTGCTGGCGATCAACGCGCCAGAAGGCCGGCGCGGCTGGTACGCGATGATCCCGCAGTTGGGCGCGCCGCTCGGCCTGATCGTCGCCAGCCTGCTGTTCACGTTCCTCGTGTCCTCGCTTTCGGCGGAAGATTTCCTCGATTGGGGCTGGCGCTATCCGTTCTTCGTGGCGTTCGCGATCAACGTGGTGGCGCTGTTCGCGCGCCTGCGTATCGTGGTGACGCCGGAATACGCGCGCCTGTTCGACCGCATTGCGCTCAAGCCCGGCTCGGTGGTGGACACGCTTCGTGCGGAATGGCGTGTGATCGCCGCGGGCGCGGTCGCGCCGCTCGCCAGCTTCGCCATGTTCCACATGGTCACCGTGTTTCCGCTGTCCTGGGTGTTCCTGTTCACCAAGGAAATGCCCGCGCGCTTCCTGGTGATCGAAGCCATCGCGGCGGCCGTGGGTGTGCTGGCAATCATCGCTTCGGGTGCCCTGGCCGACCGTTTCGGCCGTCGTACCGTGCTCGGCGTCACCGCCGCCGGGATCGCGGCGTTCAGCGGCTTCGCGCCGCAATTGCTGGATGCGGGCGAAGCGGGCGAACTGGTGTTCATGATCACCGGCTTCCTGTTGCTGGGTCTGTCCTTCGGCCAGTCTTCGGGCGCGCTGTCCTCCAGCTTCCTGCGCCACCACCGCTACACCGGATCGGCGCTGACGTCCGATCTGGCGTGGCTGTTCGGCGCGGGCTTCGCCCCGATGGTAGCCCTGTGGCTGTCGAGCGAATTCGGCCTTCTCGCGGCGGGCGGTTACCTGCTGTCGGGCGCGATCGTGACGCTGGTCGCCCTGTGGTTGAACGCCGAACTGGGCCGTTCCATCGACTGACGGAAAACGGCAAGGCTGCCCTGCGGCCTCCCCGTCGCTTTTTACACCTCGCCAGGATTCCGGCCCTGGCGAGGTTTTTCGTTTGGGGAGCGTATCGGGGGGTGGGACGGCGAGCGTTTTCCTGCCAGCATAGGGAATGACGCGCGGCTCTCGTCCGGCTACCTAGTTTCGGAGAATCACGGTCCGGGACGCTGCATGACTTTCGATCAATGGGCGATCATTGCCATCCTGCTGGCCATGCTCGTCGTCTATGCGACGGAGCGGTTCCGGGTCGAACTGGTTGCGATGGCGGGTTTGGCCGCCGCCTATCTGGCAGGCGTGGTGCCGGTGCAGAACGTCTTCAGCGGCTTCTCCAGTCCGGCGGTCATTACCGTTGCCGAAGTCCTGCTGATCGTCTCGGCCCTGTCCGCGACGCGCGTGATCGACGATTTTGCCCGGCGGATCGCCGTGCGCACCCGCAGCGAAACCGCCGTGCTGGCCATGTTGTGCGGCACAGGGGCATTTATTTCGGTTTTCATGAACAATATCGGCGCATTGGCGCTGATGTTTCCCGTGACTTTATCGGTGTGTTCGCGGCTCCGGATTCCGCCGGGGCGGGCGCTGATGCCGTTGTCCTTCGCCACGCTGCTGGGTGGCACCTGTTCGCTGACGGGAACGCCCGCCAATCTGGTGGTCAACCAGTGGAAGATCGCTGAAACGGGGGCGGGCTTCGGCTATTTCGAGCTTGGGCTGGTCGGTGGGCCGGTCACGCTCGCGGGGCTGGCGTGGATCGTCTTTGCCGCGCCGCGTGTCTTTCGCCATATCGTAATGCACGAAACGCCGTTCGAGGCGGGGCCTGCCGATTTCCTGGCTGAGATGGCGGTGCCCGCCGGATCGGACATAGCCGGGATGCATCTGCCGGATGCGGAAGAGCGTTTCGAAATCGCGATCCACGGCGTGCTGCGCCATGGAGCCCATGTCTTTGCCCGCCGGGGCGATATCGTTATCGCCCCCGGCGACACTCTGCTGCTGGAAGCGGAACTGGGCCATTTGCAGGATCTCGCCGAAGAGGGCCTGCTCGACAGCACCGATCCCGATGACGCAGGAGAAGCCGGCGCGGACCGGATGGAAGCCGTGGTGATGCCCGACAGTCTTCTGCAGGGGAGCCGCATCGGCGATGCCATCGCCTTTACGGAACGCGGCGTGCGCGTGGTGGCGATTGCCAGCCGCCGCAGGCGGATCGAAGGGCGGTTCGAAGATTTGCAGATCGGCGTGGGCGATGTGCTGCTGCTGGCGGGGGAGCGCGGCGCGATGCGCGAAGTGGCCGCCGATTGCAGCGTCCTGCCGCTATCCGCGCGCCGTGCGCCGCGCAGGGCACGGGGCGCATGGCCTAGCGTGGCGGTGTTCGCTCTCGGCATCGTGCTTTCCGCTTTCGACATTGTGCCCACGGAAATCGCTTTCGGCGCGGTGGTGATCGCCATGGCCGTGCTCGGCAGCCTCAATTTGCGCGGTGCGTTGCAGGAAATGAACTGGAATATCGTCATCCTGCTGGCCTGCATGATGCCGCTGGGGCTGGCGGTGGAGGATACGGGCACCGCACGGGTGATCGCCAATGCGCTGACGGACTACCTGCCTTCGACCCAGCCGCTCGCCGTGGTGACGATGGTCCTGCTGCTGGCGGCGGCGATCACGACGTTCATCGACAACGTTTCGACCGCCGTGGTGCTCAGCCCGATTGCGGCGGGCGTTTCCGCGCGGACCGGGATTGCGATCGAGCCGTTGCTGATCGCCGTGGCGATCGGTGCCTCGCTCGATTTCCTCACCCCCTTCGGCCATCACAACAACGCCGTGGTCATGGGAGCGGCGGGTTATCGTTTCCGGGATTTTCCGCGTCTGGGCGGGCCGTTACTGGTGATTTGCCTGTGCGTTGCGATTGCCTGTTTCACCCTGTTCTGACCGGTGGAGCGAAGCGGGGCGCCCTCAGCCTTGCAACAATTTGTTGGCTGCCTTAAAGTCTAGTTTGCAAATAGGGAAAAATCGGCACTGCCATTATGATTTCGAACAAGGCCAAATATGCGTTCCGGGCGGTGCTTGCGATTGCCGCCGCGCCGGAAGGGGAATCGCTCACCAGCGCGGAAATCGCGCGCAGACATTCCATCCCGCACAAGTTCCTCGAACAGATTCTGCTCGATCTCAAGAAAGCCGGCATTCTCGACAGCCGGCGCGGGAAAAGTGGCGGATATGTGATGCTTAGGCCCGCCGATACGATCAGTTTCGGGGAGGTTTTGCGCCTGTTCGAAGGGCCGCTCGCGCCTTTGCCATGCCTTTCCCGCCAGTCCTACCGCCGATGCGAGGATTGTGAGAGCGAGGCGCGCTGCGCCATCCGCCGCGAATTCGCCCGCGCTTACGATGCGAGCCGTCAGGTGCTCGATTCGCGGACGATTGCCGATGCCTTGAACGATAGCAGCGTCACCCCGGAGATTCGCTACGATGAACGGTTGGCGGGGTGATCCGGTTGCGGGTGCCAAAATAGTGGCTTGCTAATCCCCACTAGAAAGATAGAGATAATAGGGTGTGTTGAACGCGCCCTGATTCGTCGCCCCTTGAAAGGCCGGTCACGGGCTGTGGGGAGAATGACGGAATGCGTGGACTCAAAGCCGTCCGTAAATGGGGGTTGCTGGCGCTGACGGCGGCCAGTGTCGCCAGTCTGGTTGCCTGTTCGCCTGCGAAGAACGCTGCGGATGGCACGGGCAAGGTCGAACTGCTCAACGTCTCCTACGATCCGACACGGGAACTCTACAGCGCGATCAATCCCGGTTTCGCCGCCGAATGGAAGGCGAAGACGGGGCAGGATGTCGCTATCAAGATGAGCCATGGCGGATCGGGCAAGCAGGCCCGCGCCGTGATCGATGGGCTGGACGCGGATGTGGTGACGCTGGCGCTGGCCTATGACATCGACGAGATCGCCAGCAAGGCGCAGCTTCTGCCCAAGACCTGGCAATCGCAACTCGGCGATAACAGCGCGCCCTACAGATCGACGATCGTGTTCCTTGTCCGCCACGGCAATCCCAAGGGGATCAAGGACTGGGGCGATCTGGTGAAGCCGGGGGTGGCGGTCATCACGCCCAATCCCAAGACCAGCGGCGGCGCGCGGTGGAACTTCCTCGCTGCCTGGGCCTATGGCCGCAAGGCGTATGGGTCCGACGCGGCGGCGCAGGATTACGTGCGCAAGCTCTTCGCCAATGTGCCGGTGCTGGACAGCGGTGCGCGCGGGGCGACCACCACATTCGTGGAACGCGGCATCGGCGATGTGCTGCTGGCGTGGGAGAACGAGGCGTTCCTTGCCCAGAAAGAACTGGGCAAGGGCAAGTTCGATATCGTCGTCCCGTCGATTTCCATCCTGGCCGAACCGCCGGTGGCTGTCGTCAGCAAGAATGCGCAGCGCCATGGCACGGAAAAGGTGGCCGAAGCCTATCTCAAATACCTCTACACGCCCGAAGCGCAGGATGTGATTGCCCGCAATTACTATCGCCCCATCGATCCGGCAGTCGCGGCGAAATATGCCGACGTGTTCCCCAAGCTGGAACTCGTGACGGTCGATAAGGATTTCGGCGGCTGGCAGGCGGCGCAGCAGAAATTTTTCAACGAAGGCGGCGTGTTCGACACAATCTTCGCCGCGGCCAAGCGATAAAGTGCCATGGATATCGCATTGAGCAGTCCTCTGCAGGTGCCGGACACCCATCGCCAAACGGCCCCGTTGCCGCGCCTGCGGCGCAAGAACCGGTCGATCATTCCCGGTTTCGGCCTGACCATGGGGTTGACGCTGGCCTGGCTTTCGCTCGTCGTTCTGATCCCGCTCAGCACGGTGTTCATCCGTTCGGCGGGGATGGGCTGGCACGATTTCCTGGCCGCCGGATTTTCCCCCCGCGCGCTGGCGGCCTACAGGGTCAGCTTCGGCACGGCGTTCTTCGCCGCCGTGGTCAACGGTACGTTCGGCCTGCTGACCGCGTGGGTGCTGGTGCGGTACGATTTTCCGGGCAAGCGCATCGTCAACGCGCTGGTCGATCTGCCGTTCGCCCTGCCGACGGCGGTGGCCGGTATCGCGCTGACCGCGATCTATGCCGGTAACGGCTGGGTGGGGCAGATCTTCGCACCGCTGGGCGTGAAGATCGCCTATACCCCGCTCGGCATCGTCATGGCGCTGGTTTTCATCGGCCTGCCCTTCGTGGTCCGGCAAGTGGAGCCGGTGCTGGAAGACTTCGGCCCGGAACTGGAAGAAGCGGCGCTCTCGCTCGGCGCGCGGCCGTGGCAGGTGTTCCTGCGCGTGGTCATGCCCGCGATCTTGCCCGCCCTGCTGACCGGCTTCGCGCTCGCCTTCGCGCGTGGGGTGGGGGAATACGGTTCGGTGATCTTCATCGCGGGCAATATGCCCTACAAATCCGAAATCGCCCCGCTGCTGATCGTCACCCAGTTGGAACAGTACGATTATGCCGCGGCCACCGCGATTGCCACGGTCATGCTGATCGCGTCGTTCGCGATCCTGCTGGGCATCAATTGCATCCAGGCCTGGAGCCGGAGGAGGATTGCGGCATGAACGGTATTCTCGCCCTGTCAGGCGGGCTGAAGGCGCGCCATCTGCTGATCGGCTCGATGCTGGCGTTTATCGCCCTGTTCCTTGTCCTGCCGCTCGCCTCGGTCTTCACCGAAGCGTTGTCGAAGGGGTTTGCGGCCTATGGCGCGGCGCTGATAGAGCCGGATGCCCTGTCCGCGATCAAGCTCACTCTGCTGGTCGCAGCGATTGCGGTGCCGGTGAATATCGTCTTCGGGATCGTGGCCGCCTGGGCCATCGCCAAATTCGATTTTCCCGGCAAGAGCCTGCTGATTACGTTCATCGACCTGCCGTTCTCGGTCTCGCCCGTTGTGGCTGGCCTGATCTATGTGCTGCTGTTCGGGATGCAGGGCTGGCTGGGGCCGTGGCTGCGTGACCACGATATCCAGATCATCTTCGCCGTGCCGGGCATCGTGCTGGCGACGATCTTCGTCACGTTCCCCTTCGTCGCGCGGGAACTGATCCCGCTGATGGCGGAACAGGGACGGGATGACGAGGAAGCGGCGCTGTCGCTGGGGGCAAGCGGGTTCCAGACGTTCCTGCGTGTCACTCTGCCCAATATCCGCTGGGGCCTGCTGTACGGCGTGCTGCTGTGCAATGCGCGGGCCATGGGGGAATTCGGCGCGGTTTCGGTCGTCTCCGGCCATTTGCGCGGTCTCACCAACACGATGCCGCTGCATGTCGAGATTCTCTACAACGAATACAATTTCGTCGCCGCCTTTGCCGTCGCTTCGCTGCTGGCCCTGCTGGCGCTGGTGACGCTGGTTCTCAAATCGATTGTCGAATGGCGGTTCGCCTACCAACGCGGGAGTGCAGGACATTGATCAGGCTGGATAACATTTCCAAGCGCTATGGCAGCTATCAGGCGTTGGGGAACATCGATCTCGATGTCCGCGATGGCGAATTCCTTGCGCTGCTCGGTCCCTCGGGGTCCGGCAAGACGACACTGCTGCGGATCGTGGCGGGACTGGCCTTCCCCGACGAAGGTTCGGTGCTTTTCAACGGCGAGGACGTGACTGGCCTCAAAGTGGCGGAGCGCAAGGTCGGCTTCGTGTTTCAGCATTACGCGCTGTTCAAGCATATGACCGTGGCGGACAACGTCGGTTTCGGCTTGTCGGTGCGCAAACGCCGCGAACGCCCGTCCAAGGCGGCGATCCGCGCGCGGGCGGAAGAACTGCTCGATCTCGTGCAGTTGCGCGGGCTGGGCGATCGTTATCCGGCACAGCTTTCGGGCGGGCAGCGGCAGCGTGTGGCGCTGGCGCGCGCGCTGGCGGTGGAGCCGCAACTGCTGCTGCTGGATGAACCGTTCGGCGCGCTGGATGCGCAAGTGCGCAAGGAACTGCGCCGCTGGCTGCGCCACCTGCACGATCAGATGGGGCTGACCTCGATCTTCGTCACGCACGATCAGGAAGAAGCGCTGGAACTGGCGGACCGGGTGGTCGTGATGGACCATGGCGTGATCGAACAGATCGGCACGCCCGAAGATGTCTATATGGCGCCGCGCAGTTCGTTCGTTTCCAACTTCGTCGGTGAAACCAACAGCCTGCCCGTTTCCGTGCGGGCGGGGGAAACCCTCTATCTCGACCGGCCCATCGACATCGGTGCGCAGCGCGTGCCCGATGGCGCGGCGCGGCTCGATTTCCGGCCGCACGATGTGACGGTGTGCGACGGTCAGCCCGGTTGCCTGCCGCTGCTGGTGACGGGCGTCTATCGGCGCGGCGGCGATTGGCGGGTCGAAGGCGAACTGACCGGCGTCGACCGCCCGATAGAGATCAATCTGGACGCCAACCGGCCAGCCCCGGCCATCGGCCAGCGGCTGGCGATCAAGGTGGAACGTGCCAAACTGTTTCAGCTTTCGGAGGTAAAACCATGATTGCCAACAGACCTGCCGGCAGCATCAAGCCGGAGAAGTCTCAGCATATCGACCAGAGCCTCGCCAATATTCGCGAGGCGCTGCTGGGGCTGCGGTTCGGATCGATTGCCATCACTGTCCACGAGGACCGGATCGTGCAGATCGATGTGACAGAAAAGAAACGGCTCCAGTCCGGCTGACACGCCGGGAAAAGAAAAATCCTTCCACCATTACAAGGTGCTGACCGGTCAACCGGAGGCATCGTAAACTCAACCTTGGGAATTTACGATGTTATTCCGTGTTATTCTACTCGCGGGGGCGGCAGGGGCCGCTCTCGCTTCCATCCCCGCAAGGGCCGCCGATACGCAAACCGCAGCGGCGGACGATCAGAAAAG
>CAYXMY010000038.1:0-23777 GCA_964466155.1 uncultured Caenibius sp.
ATCGGGTGCGGCATCCGCGATAATCGCAACTGCTTCTGCCTGCGGAACGGCGGGTTCGATTTCCGCTACCGGCGCTTCCTCATCGGCCTTCTTGCGGCGTGTGGTGCGGCGCTTCGGCTTGGCAGGAGCCGCTTCCTCCTCCACCGCTACCGGTTCGGCATTGGCGGTTGAGGCGTCAGCTTCCGAAGCTTCCACATCGGCCTTCTTGCGGCGTGTGGTGCGGCGTTTCGGCTTGGCGGGTGCTGCTTCGTCTGCCGATGCTTCGGGGACTGCCTCTGCCGCTTCGCCTTCTGCCGATATGGCAACGGCTTCTTCTGCGGCCGGTTCGGCTTTCTTACGGCGCGTGGTGCGGCGCTTCGGCTTGGCCGGTGCAGCTTCAACGGCTTCTGCCGCTTCGGCTTCCTCTGCCGCTACCGGCTCTGCGGTATCCACCGGCTGCGCGACTTCGGCAATCTCGCCACCTTCATCGGCAGATTTGGAAGCATCGTCTTCTTCTGCATCGTCGTCAGCCGACGGGCTTTCATCGCCGTCCATCCGCTTTTTGCGGCGGCGGCCACCACGGCGGCGGCGGCGCTTGGGCCGTTCTTCGCCATCCAGCGCATCTTCCGCATCGAGGTCTTCGCTGGAGGTTTCATCGCCAGGCTCGCTGTCGCTATCGTTATCGACGGCATCGTCGTCATCGAATGCCTCAGCGCCTTCGCCATCCTGATCGCGGCGTTTGCGATTGCGGCCACCACGGCGGCGGCGGCGCTTCTTGCGCGGTTCATCGCGATCTTCGCCATCGTCCTGCGCTTCGATTTCGTCCTCTTCGTCCTCAACGATATCGTCGAGATCGTCTTCGAGGACGAGGGGTTCGAATTTCGGCGTGTCGAGCGGGCGCGGCCCGGCGCTGGTGGCGCGCATTTTCGCGCCTTCGTTCTCACCCTCGGGCAGAACTTCGACGATTACGCCATAACGATCCTCGATTTCCGCGAGGTCGGCACGTTTCTGGTTGAGCAGGTAGATCGCCGCCTCGGTGGAGGCATAGAGCGAGATGATCGTGCCCTTGCCCTTGGCCGCTTCGTCTTCGATCAGGCGCAGGGCGGAGAGGCCCGCGCTCGATGCCGTGCGGACAAGACCCGTGCCGTCGCAGTGGGGACAGGAGCGGGTGGTGGCCTCAAGCACCCCGGTGCGCAGGCGCTGACGGCTCATTTCCATCAGTCCGAAGCTGGAAATGCGGCCCACCTGGATGCGCGCGCGATCGTGCTTGAGCGCATCCTTCATCGCCCGTTCGACCTTGCGGACGTTCGAGCTGTATTCCATGTCGATGAAATCGATCACGACCAGACCCGCCATATCGCGCAGGCGGAGCTGGCGGGCGATTTCCCTGGCCGCTTCGAGATTGGTGCTGAGAGCCGTCGCCTCGATGCCATGTTCCTTGGTCGAACGGCCCGAGTTGATATCGATTGAGACGAGCGCTTCGGTCGGATTGATGACGAGGTAGCCGCCGGATTTCAACTGCACCACCGGATCGTACATCGCGGAAAGCTGGTCTTCCGCGCCGAAGCGTTGGAACAGCGGAACCGGGTCGGCGTACTGCTTCACTTTGCGGGCATGGCTGGGCATGAGCAGCTTCATGAACTGCCGGGCAGCCTTGTAGCCTTCTTCGCCTTCAACGATGACTTCTTCGATATCGCGATTGTAGATATCGCGGATCGCGCGCTTGATGAGGTCGCTATCCGAATGGATCATCGCCGGAGCGGTGGAGGTTAGCGTCTTTTCGCGAATTTCGTCCCACAGGCGGGCGAGATAATCGAAATCGCGCTTGATCTCGGTCTTGGTGCGCTGAAGCCCGGCAGTGCGGATGATACAGCCCATCGACTTGGGCAGCTTGAGTTCCGAAACGATCTGCTTGAGCCGCTTGCGGTCGGCGGAACTGGAAATCTTCCGCGAAATGCCGCCGCCATGGCTGCTGTTCGGCATGAGGACCGTGTAGCGCCCGGCAAGGCTGAGGTACGTGGTCAGCGCGGCCCCCTTGTTGCCGCGTTCTTCCTTGACGACCTGCACCAGCAGAACCTGGCGGCGCTGGATGACGTCCTGAATCTTGTAGCGGCGGCGCAGAGCCATGCGCCGGGCGCGCACTTCTTCCGCTTCCTTCGAACGGGCTCGACCCTGGCGCCGGCCGCGGCCGCGATTGTGGCCTCGTTCCTCGCCGGCATCTTCTGCCTGGGTATCGTCGTTCGCATCCGCCGCGCCATCGCCGTTATCGCCTTCGACGAAGCCGCCTTCGATGGTCGCGACATCGTCTTTTTCGGATGTGTCGATTTCTTCAACGCCATCGTCACCGGCGAAATCGTCGATCAGGGAGCCGTTTTCATCGAAATCTTCATCTTCCCCGCCATCCTCTTCGGCGGCGCGCAGACGCGCTTCTTCCTCAGCGGCCGCAGCTTCTTCCGCCAGCAGGGCTTCGCGGTCTTCCCGAGGAATTTGGTAATAATCGGGATGAATTTCGCTGAAGGCCAGAAAGCCGTGACGGTTGCCGCCGAAATCGACGAACGCAGCCTGAAGCGAGGGTTCTACCCGGGTAACTTTGGCGAGATAGATATTGCCTTTGATCTGCTTTTTATCTGCGGATTCAAAGTCGAATTCTTCAATACGGTTGCCTTTGAGCACCGCCACCCGGGTTTCTTCCGGATGGCGCGCATCGATAAGCATGCGCGTTGTCATTGTGGATTCTCCGGGCGCGCGGCGGGCCTGCGACCCATGCTAGAGTTGTTCCGGAGGCTGCGCGCGCACTAGTAGATGGCCCACCAGCCGCATAAACGTGGCGGGGCAGGCTATTGAAAAGGAATTGACGGCCAGTCCGGTCAAACGAACTGGATATGAGGGATGTGTCTGCCCCAATGCGATTGCGCAGGCCCTTGGCGTTTCGAAGGGTGCTGTGCGCTGCCCGATCCGCCGCATCAGCAGCACCGATGGCGGGCTGCAGCGGTCGGAATTGGTACGGGCTTCTCATTCGGGCATCAACCTGTGTGAAACCGGCGCCGAATAACGCCGGTTGCGATAAATGGAGCGAACCGCTGCCGCAGATCCGGGAGATTTCGCGCTGGCAAGCGTGTGCCTGAACGATTCTGGATCAAGGCTGGCTCGCCCCGTGGCTCGTTGCTAGCACCGGCAACAAATATCGGCAACCTTATTGCGGGATAAGGCGAAATTGCTCTTGTCCAATATGGTTAGGGGCGATTAACCCCGTTTCCGATGTCATCGCGTTTCCGGCTTTCCCTGATCCTTGTTGCGATCCTGATGCTCGGCGGTGCGCTGTGGGCATTCGGCGGGCACGGATTGCAGCAATTTTCGGGACAGGGTTACGTTGTCCGCCTCGAATTGCCGCAAGCAGGAAATAAGATCGGACTTCCGCCTATCAAGGGGCCATTGGACGCATCGCGGCCCCTGGTGGTGATCGATGCCGGGCACGGCGGACACGATCCCGGGGCCGGAGCGGCCGATCTTCCGGAAAAAACGCTTACACTGGGATTGGCGCGCGCCTTGCGCGACCGATTGCTTGCTGGCGGCGGCATCCGGGTGGCCATGACACGCGATGACGACCGGTTTCTGGCCTTGGCCGAGCGGCGGGAAATCGCGCGGGCGCTGGGGGCCAGTCTGTTTCTCTCGATCCACGCGGATTCGGCGGGCGAGGATCAACAGGTCGCAGGGGCCAGCCTGTACACGCTGGCGGCAAAGGCGTCTGACGCCGCGGCCGCAAGCCTCGCGGCGCGTGAAAACCATGCCGACAGCATAAACGGGGTGATGCTGGATGGGCAAAGCGATGCCGTGAGCGCGATTCTGGTCGATCTCTCCCAGCGGCATGCGCGGGAAGAAGCCGGGGAACTGACCGGCCTGATCGTCCGGGAAGGGGAAGGGCGAATGGCATTCCATCCCAATCCGCGCCGCTCAGCGGCTTTTGCCGTGCTGAAATCGCCGGATGTGCCTTCGGTCCTGTTCGAGGCGGGTTATATTTCCAATCCCGATGAAGCGCAGCGCCTTGCTTCGCCCGAAGGCCGGGCGCAATTCGCGGAAATCGTCGACAAGGCCATTCGCGTCTATTTTGCGCGGCAGCGGGGCAACTGACAGGTTGACGGGGATTGCCCGGTGAATTGCATCGCTTCCTGCTGGCATAGCGTGAACCGGGCGTGCTAAGGGCGGCCCACGATGGCCGATGAGAGCAATTCCGAAACTGCCCATTACCGGGTGCGCCGTGACGCAAGAGGCGCGTTCGCCTGGGTTCATGAAGTTCAGGGCAAGGCAAGGGCGAAGTGGCGCGAAAGCAGGCTTTTTCGCTGGGTGTCCGTTGCCGTAGGTATTCTGCTGGTGCTGTGGCTGGCGGCATGGTTCGTGCTGGCGCGCAATCTGCCCGATGCAAAGATGCTGATCGATTATCAGCCGCCGCTGCCGACCATGGTGCGGGGAATCGATGGGGAGATCGTCGATTCCTATGCGCGTGAACGGCGCGTGCAATTGCAGTTCGTCGATTTTCCGCGTCCCTTGATCAACGCCTTTCTCGCGGCGGAAGACAAGACGTTCTGGACGCATGGCGGGATCGACTACACCGGTTTCGCCGGTGCCGTGTTCGACTATGCCCGGAAATTCGGATCGGGGCAGCGCGCCAAAGGCGGTTCGACCATTACCCAGCAGGTGGCCAAGAACATCTTGGTCGGCGATGAGTATTCGATCACCCGCAAGCTGAAGGAAATGGTCCTCGCACGCCGGATCGAAAGCGTGCTCACCAAGCAGCAGATTCTCGAACTCTATCTCAACGAGATTCCGCTGGGGCGGCAAAGCTTCGGCGTTCAGGCGGCATCGCGTGCTTATTTCGACAAGGATATCGGCGATCTGCAACTGCATGAGGCGGCTTTCCTCGCCATCCTGCCCAAGGCGCCGGAACGTTACGGCCGGGCGAAGTATGCGGATCAGGCCTTGCGGCGCCGCAATTTCGTGCTCGATCAGATGGCTAAAAACGCCTTCATAACCCATGAAGAGGCAGCCGTCGCCAAAGCGCAGCCTTTAGGCGTTATTCCGCGCCGGGCCGTGACCAAGACCGTCGATGCCGGATATTTCCTCGAAGAAGTACGCCGCCAACTGATCAAGGATTTCGGTGAAAAGCCGGAAGACGGTCCGAACAGCGTCTATGGCGGTGGCCTGTGGGTGCGCACTTCGCTCGATCCGCAATTGCAGAATGCTGCGCGCGATGCTCTGCGTGCCGGTCTGCTGCGTTTTCAGGGCGGGCGCGGGTGGACGGGGCCGATTGCGAAGATCGATCTCAATCGCGGAAGTTGGCAGGGGCAACTGGTCAGCTCCAATCTCGGCATCAGTTACGAGAATTGGCGGGTGGGAGTTGTCACCAGCCGCAACGGCAATTCGGCCCAGCTCGGTCTTGTGGATGGTAAGGAATATCCTTTGACCGGTTTGCCGGATGCGTTGCGTGCGGGCGATGTGATCGTGGCATCGCCTGAAGGCAACGCTTTCCGGGTCCGTACCATTCCGGAGGTTTCCGGCGGATTTCTGGCGGAAGATCCCAATAGTGGCCGCGTGATGGCGATGCAGGGCGGTTTCGACTCTCGTTTGGGGGCATTCAACCGTGCGACCCAAGCGATGCGTCAGCCCGGTTCGACGATCAAGCCATTCGTCTATGCGACAGGGCTGGACCACGGTCAGACGCCAGCTTCGATGGTGTCCGATAGCTCGTTCTGCGTCTTTCAGGGCGCGGCGCGCGGGGAAAAGTGCTTCCGCAACTTCAGTGGCGGCGGTGGCGGTGAACACACGATGCGCTGGGGGCTTGAACAGTCCCGCAACCTGATGACCATTCATATCGCCAACGATGCGGGCATGAACAATGTCGTCCGCACGTTCGACAAAGTTGGCATCGGCAAATACAAGCCATATTTGTCCTTCGCTCTCGGGGCGGGGGAAACGACCGTTCAGAGAATGGTCAACGCCTATGCCGCGCTCGCCAATCAGGGGCGCCAGTTCGATCCGACGTTGGTGGACTATGTCCAGGATCGCAGGGGCAAGGTCATCTGGCGGGCGGACAAGCGCAAATGCACCGGCTGCAGCATGCGGGAATGGGACGGCAAACCGATGCCGCGCTTCCCCGAGCGTGGGCGGCAGGTGCTCGATCCGCGCACGGCCTATCAGGTGGTGCATATGCTGGAAGGTGTGGTTCAGCGCGGCACGGCGGTGACCTTGCGCGATCTCAATCTGCCGCTGTTCGGCAAGACCGGGACGACTTCCGGACCGACCGATGTGTGGTTCATGGGCGGATCGCCGGATATCGTAGCCGGGGTTTATCTTGGATATGATCGTCCTCGCAGCCTTGGCGGCGGTGCGCAGGGCGGGCGGCATGCCGCACCGATCTTCAAGCAGTTCGTGCAGGAAACCCGCGATCGCTGGAAGGACGAGCCGGTGCCTGCCCCCGCCGGTGTGCGCATGGTGCGGATCGATCGGCGTTCCGGCAAGCGCGTCTTCGGCGGGTGGCCGAGCGACGATCCCAAGGCTGCTGTCATTTGGGAAGCGTTCAAGCCGGATACCGAACCGCGCCGCAGCACCCGCCAGGATGAAGTGGATGCAATGCGGGAAGAAATTCTCACTCTCATTCGCCGCGGACGCCAGGCTGAGGATGCGCAGCGTGCTGCGCGTCCGGTAACGGCGCAACCGGGGAATTTCGCCGAACAGCATGGCGGACTTTACTGAGCGGACATTTCAACGATCTGGACAGAGGTCTTTAGAGGAGTCATGGTGATGCAAATGAAACGTCTGTTTGCCTTGGCTTGTGCCTTCGGATTTCTCGCCTCCCCCGCGATGGCTGCGCTTCCGGTCGGCGCCAAAGCACCCGCTCTTGTGACCAAGGGCGCGCTTGCGGGCAAGGATTTCACCTTCGATCTCAAGGCCGCGCTCGCCAAGGGGCCGGTGGTGCTCTACTTCTATCCCAAGGCGTTTACGCAGGGCTGCACGCTCGAAGCCCATGCCTTTGCCGAGGCTATGCCGGAATTTCGCGCGGCGGGGGCCAGTGTGATCGGGCTTTCCGCTGACGATCTGCCGGCGTTGCGCCGCTTCTCCACAGAAGCGTGCCGCAATGCCTTCCCCGTGGCGGTGGCCAGTGCTCCCACTATCAAGGCCTACGATGTCGCTTTGAATCGGGATGGCGTGAATACCGGCCTTACGGAGCGCACGTCTTATGTGATCGGCAAGGACGGGCGTATCGTCATGGTCCATTCCGATATGGACTGGCGGGAGCACGTAAAACTGACGCTTGCCGCGGTGAAGGCGCTCAAGTCCAAATAGGCGCTTGCATCGGTCTGCGGTGGCGGGCAGGGGGCGACTGATTGCCGCACCCACTTTCGAAATCCCGCGCCTCAGCTAAGCGGGCCTCGACATTACGGAGTTGAAGAGCCATGCGTGCCGAAGGGCAGGCCCATATAGATCGTATCGAAGCGGCTTTGGCGTTGGTTCGCCGGTCGCTGGATTGGGAACGTGCACTGCGCCGCCTCGATGAACTGAACGCGCGCGTGGAAGATCCGACCCTGTGGGACGACCCCAAGCAGGCCGAGGCCATCATGCGCGAACGGCGGCGGCTCGAAGGATCGATAGGTACGGTGAACGAGATTGGCCAGGAAATGGCCGATGCGGTCGAGTTTATCGAAATGGGTGAGGCCGAAGGTGACGGGGCCATCGTCGCGGAAGGGCTCGAAACCTTGGAAAGGCTCGCCGGACGGGCGGATGCCGACAAGGTCCAGGCGCTGCTGTCAGGGGAAGCGGACAGCAACGACACTTATCTCGAAATTCATGCGGGTGCTGGCGGAACGGAAAGCCAGGACTGGGCGGAAATGCTGCAACGCATGTACACCCGTTGGGCGGAACGGCGCGGCTACAAGGTCGAACTGGTCGATTATCATGCGGGTGAACAGGCGGGCATCAAGTCGGCGACGCTGATGCTGAAAGGCGAAAACGCCTACGGCTATGCCAAGACGGAAAGCGGGGTGCATCGTCTGGTGCGGATCAGCCCTTATGACAGTTCCGCGCGCCGCCATACGAGTTTCAGCTCGATCTGGGTTTATCCTGTTATCGACGACGATATCGATATCGATATCAATCCGGCGGATCTCAAAATCGATACCTACCGTGCATCGGGCGCGGGCGGGCAGCACGTCAACACGACAGACTCCGCGGTTCGCATCACGCACGCGCCGAGCGGTATCATCGTGGCCAGCCAGATCGACCGTTCGCAACACAAGAACCGCGAAATCGCGATGAACATGCTGAAAGCGCGCCTGTTCGAAGAAGAAATGCGCAAGCGCGAAGAAGCGGCCAGCGCGGAACATGCTTCGAAGACAGATATCGGGTGGGGGCACCAGATCCGCTCCTACGTTCTGCAGCCTTATCAGATGGTCAAGGATTTGCGCACGGGTGTAACTTCGACCAGCCCGGACGATGTGCTGGACGGCAAACTGGATGAATTCATGGCCGCCGCGCTTGCCCAGCGCGTGACCGGCGAAACCGTTGAGGTTGAGGACGTCGAATGACAGGCATGCGTGCCCTTTTCGGTGCGGTGGCGTTGTTCTCCCTGGTTGCTTGTCAACCGGCGGACGACAATGCCGGCCGCGCGGAAACGGCACGCGATTTTCCCCGTGCCGACCGTCCGGTTTCCAGAATCGATGCGGGCGCGACATCGGAGCAGGCGCGCGATGACCGGCGCGAAGCGACCACAGTCATGGATCTGGCGCGTATATCCAAGGGTATGAGCGTTGCCGATATCGGCGCGGGGGAAGGATATTATACCGTCCGCCTTGCCGATCGCGTGGGGGCGCATGGCCGCGTGCTGGCGCAGGACATCGATCCTGAAGCCTTGAAAAGGCTGGGCGCGCGTGTCGAGCGCGAGCGGCTCGATAACGTATCGATCAAGCATGGGCAGCCGGACGACCCGCAATTGCCGCAGAATAGCTTCGACCGGATTTTCCTCGTGCATATGTATCATGAGGTAGCCGAACCTTACGCATTCCTCTGGCACTTGCGTCCCTCGCTGCGCGTAGGCGGACAAGTGGTCGTGGTGGATGTCGACCGGCCGGCCGATCAGCATGGAATCGACCCGCACATGTTGTTTTGCGAGTTCGGAAGTGTGGGCTTTCGCCTTGTCGAATTTGTTCGTAAGCCGGAACTAGCAGGGTATTATGCGCAGTTCGAAGCAGTGGGTAAACGGCCTGCGCCCAAGGATATCGTCCCCTGTCGTCAATCTGGCGTCGTGAAAAAAACTACAGCCGCCTAAAGCGGCATGTTTGGTTAGGAAAGAGAATGTCATTCAAGGGGTTGCAGCCGATTGTATATCGCGGTCGCGAAGTCTGGCCGCTGATTGAAGGCGGCAAGGGCGTATCCGCGACCAATCATACAAGCTCGGGGGCCTGGGCCGCGGCGGGCGGCATTGGCACGGTCAGTGCCGTCAACGCCGACAGCTACGACGCGGAAGGGAAGATCGTTCCGCAGATTTATGAACAATTGACCCGCCGCGAACGCCATCAGCAACTGCTCCGCTACGCCATCGATGGCGGGGTGGAACAGGTGAAGCGCGCCTACGATATTGCCGGCGGCAAGGGCGCGATCAACATCAACGTGCTGTGGGAAATGGGCGGCGCGCAAGCCGTGCTCGAAGGTATTCTCGAGCAGACGCGCGGGCTCGTTACCGGCGTCACCTGCGGGGCGGGTATGCCATACAAATTGGCGGAAATCGCGGCCCGGCATGATGTCGCCTATCTTCCGATTGTCAGTTCCGCCCGTGCGTTCCGCGCGTTGTGGAAACGCTCGTACAGCAAAGTCGCCGAGCTGATGGCGGCAGTGGTCTACGAAGATCCGTGGCTGGCCGGGGGGCACAATGGCCTTTCCAACGCGGAAGATCCGACCAAGCCGGAAGATCCCTATCCGCGTGTGAAGGCTCTGCGCGATACGATGCGTGCGGAAGGCATTTCTGACGCCGTACCGATTGTTATGGCTGGCGGCGTATGGTTCCTGCGCGAATGGGAGAACTGGATCGGCAATCCTGAACTGGGGCAGATCGCATTCCAGTTCGGCACACGGCCATTGTTGACGCAGGAAAGCCCGATCCCCCAGGGCTGGAAAGATCGCTTGCGCACGTTGGAGCCGGGCGATGTTCTGCTGCACCGCTTCTCGCCGACCGGTTTTTACAGTTCGGCGGTCAGGAACGAGTTCCTGCGCAATCTCGAAGCGCGTAGCGAACGCCAGATTCCCTACTCGCGCGTTGAAGCCGGGGAACATACGGTGCAGCTCGATGTCGGGGTGAAGGGGAAGAACTTCTGGGTCGCTCCCGCCGATTTGCAGCGCGCGCGTGAATGGGCCGCCCAAGGCTTTACCGAAGCGCTGCGCACGCCCGATGACACGGTTGTCTTCGTTGCGCCGGAAGAGCGGAATATTATTCGGGAAGATCAGGCCGCTTGCATGGGATGCCTGTCCCACTGCGGATTTTCGTCATGGAAGGACTATGACGATTATACCACCGGGCGCCTGGCCGATCCGCGCAGCTTCTGCATTCAGAAGACGCTGCAGGATATCGCCCACGGGGACGATATGGAACAAAACCTGATGTTTGCGGGGCACGCGGCCTATCGCTTCAAGCAGGACCCGTTCTATTCGAACAACTTCACCCCGACGGTGAAGGAACTGGTCGACAGGATTTTGACTGGGGATTGATCGAACGGCTTCGATCGTCGGAACCGGCGGTCGAATGGTAAACGGCCGATTCATGAAAGGGCGGTTCTGTCAGACAGCGCCGCCCTTTTTGCGTGCAATACCGGTGAAGCGTTATTGCTCTTCGGCAGCGGCGATTTGATCGATGTGAAAGCTGGCATCCAGCCCTTCGCTTTCCTGCGCTTCGGTTACACGCATGGGAATGAACAGCGAAATGCCCAGCGCCAGAATGACGGAACCGACAGCGCTCCACACGGCGACGACTGCAACGCCTGCCGCTTGCATGCCCAGTTGATCGAGCATTGTCATATGGGCTGCGTAGCCTGTACCGCCGAGTTGCGGGGACAGGAAAACACCCAACAGAATGGCACCCACGATACCGCTTGCTCCATGGATGGAAAAAACGTCCATGGAATCATCAATGTGAAGGATATTCCTCACAAGATATAGCGCGCCTTGGCTGACCAGCGCGGCGGCGATGCCGAACAGGATGGCTGCACCGGGAGACACCCATCCCGCTGCCGCGGAAATGGCCGCAAGTCCGGCGAGAGCCCCTTTCAGGAAGCCGGTGGCGGTGGTTTTCCTGGTGGTGAACCGTTCGATGAGAAGGAACGTCAGCGCAGCGGCGCAGGCTGCGACATGGGTGTTGATGATTGCGGCGGAAGCATCGTCGGTCGCCGCCATCGCCGCACCGCCGTTGAGGGCCAGCCAGCCGATCCAGACAAGCAATCCGCCGATCAGCGACAGCCATGGAGCGTGGATATTCGTAGGCGCTTGCGGGAAATCCGTTCGCCGCCCCAGAAGCAAGGCAACCACCAATGCGGAAACCCCGGCGGAAGTCTGGAGGACAATACCGCCCGCAAAATCGAGCGTACCGAGCTTTGCCGCGATCAGGCCGCCACCCCACAGCCAGTGCGCCACCGGGGCGTAGATCAGCACGCTCCATAGAGCGCAGAAGGTGACTACCCAGCCAAACCGTGCCCGTTCAACCCATGCGCCGATCATCAGGGCGGTAGCGAACACCGCAAGGGCGATCTCGAACAGGGCGAATGTGCTTTCCGGAATGGTCAACCCAGGGCGGAAATTGCCCAGATTGTTGAGCATCCACGCATTTCCCGCGCCGATCCAGCCATTGGCCACAGGCCCGAAGGCAAGAGTATAACCGAGAACGATCCACAACAGCGAAACGGCAGCCGTCGTGGCAGCAATTTGCAGGATGGGCGACACAGCGTTCTTTGCCTTCACGCTGCCGCAATACGCGATTGCGAGCCCCGGCAGGGCCAGCAGCAGAACGAGCAGTGCGGCGAACAGCACCCATGCGGTGTCCCCGCTGTCATTTGCGGCGGCATAGGGATTCTGTGCGGCGGCGGCGCTGGCCCAGCTTGTCAGCAGTGCTGCGGCTGCGAGCCCGGATTTGCGTAACATGGCATTCCCCCTGCTTGCGCCCGAACAGGGGCACCTGATCCTCCGTTACCTAAACAAGCTTAATGAATTGGAGCAAGCATGGGAATCGATGAAAACAGCGCTTAGACCAGTCCTTCGAGAACCTGATCGGGGGGGCGGTGCCCGTCGATCCAGAACCGGATATTGGTGATGACCTTTTCACCCGATGCTTCGCGCCCTTCGATGGTGGCGCTGGCCATGTGCGGCAAGGCAAGGACATTGGGCAGGGCGACGAAGCGTGGATCGATGTTCGGCTCGCCAGTGTAAACGTCGAGCCCGGCTCCGCCGATCTGTTTGGTCGATAGGGCGGCAAGCAAAGCTTCTTCATCGATGATACTGCCGCGCGCGGTGTTCACCAGGAACGCGGTGGGTTTCATCAAGGCGATGCGCCGGGCATCGAGCAGGTGGCGGGTTTCGGGCGTGGCGGGGCAATGCACCGTGAGAATATCCGCTTCCGCCAGCAGGCGATCCAGTTCAGGTTCGTAACGCGCGCCGAGCATGTTCTCGACCGCATCGGGCAGGCGATGGCGATTGTGGTAAACGATATCCAGGCCGAAGGCGCGAGCCCGGTGCGCAACGGCCTGCCCAATCCGCCCCATGCCGAGAATGCCCAGGCGTTTCCCGCCAATGCGATGGCCCAGCATGAAGGACGGTCCCCACCCTGGCCATTGGCCCTGTCGCAGCGTGGCAATGCCTTCCGCAAAACGGCGAGGCCCGGTGAGGATCAGCGCCATTGCCGTGTCGGCTGTGTCTTCGGTGAAAACGCCGGGCGTATTGGTGACGATGATACGCTTCTGCCACGCCGCCGCCACGTCGATATGATCGGTGCCGGCCCCGAAACTGGCGATAAGTCCGATCCTGTCTCCGGCAGCTTCGATCATTTGCCGGTCGATCCGGTCGGTTACGGTGGGGACGAGGACATCGCATTGCTGCATGGCTGCAACCAGTTCGTCGCGTGACATGATCCGGTCTTCAAGGTTGAAAACCGCATCGTAAAGTTCGCTCATGCGCGCTTCGACCGAGGGCAACAGGCGGCGTGTAACGATGACCCGGGGTTTGCCGGTAACGCGCCGACTCGGTTCGCGGGATGTGGCGGATTGGGGCGCTGCATCGGTCATAGCGTGATGCGCTAGGCTTGGCGGGGCCGCGCGGTCAAGCGCTGGCATTTGCCGTGCCTCCGCTTCGCAACGGTGGAATGTTGGAGAAGGCGGCTTGAAGTCCGCTCCGGCTCGAGTCTATGGCCTGTAGAATGCTGCCCTTTCGTATGAAATCAGCCTTGTTCGCTCTGGCTGCCGCTGCGTTTGCGCATGGGGTGCCTGCGTCGGCGCAGGACCGGGAAACGCCTTATTGGGCGTCTATTCGCGTGGAACGCGTGAACATGCGGGTCGGGCCGAGCGAATCCTACAATATCGAATGGGTGTACAAACGGGCGCAGCTTCCGCTGAAAGTGCTGCGGCTCAAGGAAGGCTGGCGTCTGGTGGAGGACATGGACGGGGCCAAAGGCTGGGTCATCGCCCGTTTCCTGAACCCCGCGCGCACGGCGGTTGTGGTTGGCAAGGGCTTGGCGCCGATGCGTGCGGACCCTGAAGCGGACGGCAAGCTGTTGTGGAATGTGCAGCCGGGCGTGGTCGGCAAGCTGGGCAAGTGCGACGATGGGTGGTGTCGGTTCGATGTGACCGGCCGTAAGGGCTGGATTCCGCAAAACCGCCTGTGGGGGGCAGGAGAGCCCTGAGCGCATCCGGCGCGCAAGGCTCCCATCAGGATTAAACTATTTCTATTGCGATTGCCGTGGCTTCACCGCCGCCAATGCACAGGCTGGCCACGCCGCGCTTTTTGCCTTGCGCCTTCAAGGCGCCGATCAGGGTCACGATGATGCGCGCGCCGCTCGCGCCAATGGGGTGCCCCAATGCGGTTGCCCCGCCGTGGACATTGACCTTGTCGTGCGGGATGGCGAGATCGCGCATGGCAAACATCGTGACGCAGGCGAAAGCTTCGTTGATCTCGAACAGATCGACGTCCTCCACCTTCCACCCCGCCTGATCAAGCACTTTGGCGATTGCCCCGATAGGAGCGGTACTGAAGGCTGCCGGTTCCTGGGAATGTGCGGCAAGGCCGACGATCCTGGCGACCGGCGTTAGCCCTTCTGCCTTGGCGGTACTTTCCCGAACGAGCACGACCGCCGCCGCACCATCTGAAATCGAACTGGAACTGGCAGCAGTGATGGTTCCATCTTTTGCGAACGCGGGCTTGAGCGTGGGAATCTTGTCCGGCCGCCCCTTGCCTGGTTGCTCGTCGGTGTCGACCACGGTTTCGCCCTTGCGGCTCTTTACGGTAACCGGAGCGATTTCTTCGGTGAAGGCGCCGCTTGCGATGGCCTGGTTCGCCCGCCGCAGCGATTCGATGGCATAAGCATCCTGCTCTTCACGGGTCAGTTGATATTTGTCCGCCATTTCCTGAGCGAGTGCGCCCATGGCGGTGCCGGTCTGATAGGCATCTTCCAGCCCATCGAGAAACATGTGATCGTAAACGGTATCGTGTCCGGCGCGGGCGCCCGCGCGGTGTTTCTTGAGGAGATAGGGGGCATTCGTCATGCTCTCCATCCCGCCCGCCACAATCGCATCGGCAGCCCCCGCTGCGAGCGTTTCAGACGCCATGATGACCGCTTGCATGCCCGAACCGCAGACTTTGCTGACAGTTGTCGCCTGCACCGACTTGGGCAGGCCCGCCTTCAAGGCCGCTTGCCGGGCGGGTGCCTGGCCCAGGCCTGCGGGAAGAACGCATCCCATATACACTCTATCGATCTGCTCATCGGGGATTCCGGCCCGATCGACTGCGGCGCGAACGGCGGTAGCGCCAAGTTCGGCGGCACCGGCATCGGACAGTTCGCCGAGCATGCCCCCCATGGGCGTCCGGGCGTAAGACAGTATGACGACGGGATCTTGCGCGGAAAATTTGGGCATCGGAACCTCGCCTGTCTTGAGAGTGTTACGGACGAAACAGGTGTAATGCTGCGTTTGTCAGTTGGCAATTGAGAGTGTGTCGCAAAAACTGGCTGATTTGCAGGGAGAAAAGCGATGTTCCCCCCCTTGCACCTGCGGGAAGGGGGGACTAGGGGCGCACCATATCCGGTTGCATACGAGTCAGCCCCAAAAGGACTGTAGAGTGCTCGATCTCACACAATATCTGCCGATCCTCATATTCCTCGGCGTTGCGCTGCTTTTGTCAGCCCTGTTCGTGTTCCTGCCCATCGGGGTTTCCTACCTCACCGGTACGAACAATCCGACCACGGATAAGCTGGCCGAGTATGAGTGCGGGTTTCCCGCGTTCGAGGATTCGCGCAGCCAGTTCGACGTGCGTTTCTACCTCGTTGCGATCTTGTTCATTATTTTCGATCTCGAAGCCGCGTTTCTGTTTCCCTGGGCCGTCAGCCTCGATCTGACCGGCTGGCCGGGCTGGATCACGATGATGATCTTCCTCGGTGAACTGATTATCGGCTTTGCCTATGCTTGGAAGAAGGGAGCGCTCGAATGGGAGTGATCGAACCCGCGAAGGCAGCTCAAACCCTGCCCGATCAGGCTTTCTTCGACAGCCTCAATGCCGAGGTGAGCGACAAGGGCTTTCTCGTCACCACCACGGAAGAACTGTTCCAGTGGGCTCGCACGGGCTCGCTCTGGTGGATGACTTTCGGCCTGGCCTGCTGCGCCGTGGAAATGATCCATGCGAACATGCCGCGTTACGATCTAGAACGCTTCGGCGCCGCGCCGCGCGCTTCGCCGCGTCAGAGCGACGTGATGATCGTTGCGGGCACGCTGTGCAACAAGATGGCTCCGGCATTGCGCCGCGTCTACGATCAGATGTCCGATCCGAAATATGTCATTTCGATGGGGAGCTGCGCCAATGGCGGCGGCTATTACCATTATAGCTATTCGGTGGTCCGGGGCTGCGATCGTATCGTGCCCGTGGACATCTACATCCCAGGTTGCCCGCCGACTTCCGAAGCGCTGCTTTACGGTGTGATGCAGTTGCAGCGGAAAATCCGCCGGGAAGGGACGTTGGAGCGTTAAGATGGTCCAGGCCCTGAACCCCGCGCCGAAAATTGTGCAGATTGACGGATTGGCCGAAACGCTGACCGCAGCGGTCGGCGCCAATCTGCTCGCGCTCAAGCAAGAGCATTTCGAAACGGTGCTCACCGTCAAGCGGGAGAGCATCGAAGATGTTCTGCGTCTGCTGCGCGATGAGCATGAATACCAGCAGTTGATGGAAATCGCCGGCGCCGACTATCCGTCGCGCGCAGAGCGGTTCGAAGTCGTCTACATGCTCCTGTCGGTGACGAAGAACCACCGCCTGATGGTCAAGGTCAGCGCATCGGAAATGACTCCGGTGCCGACGATGACCACGCTGTGGCCCAACGCAGGCTGGCTCGAACGCGAAGTGTTCGACATGTACGGCGTGGTGTTCAGCGGCAACACCGACCTGCGCCGTATTCTTACCGATTACGGCTTCGAAGGGCATCCTTTCCGCAAGGACTTCCCGCTCACCGGCTATGTCGAACTGCGTTATTCCGAAGAGGACAAGCGCGTCGTCTATGAGCCGGTCGAATTGCCCCAGGACCTGCGCCAGTTCGATTTCATGAGCCCGTGGGAAGGGGCGGAATACGTCCTTCCGGGCGATGAAAAGGCTGAAGGAGAGGCGAAGTGAGCGGCCTCACGCTGGAACAGTCGCCGACCACCGGCGATGAAGTCATCACCAATTACACGATCAACTTCGGCCCTCAGCATCCGGCAGCGCACGGTGTGTTGCGCATGGTCATGGAACTGGACGGCGAAACGATTGAGCGGATCGATCCGCATGTCGGCCTGCTGCACCGAGGCACCGAAAAGCTGATCGAGTACAAGACTTATCTGCAGGCGCTGCCCTATTTTGACCGGCTCGATTATTGTTCGCCGCTCGCGATGGAGCACAGCTACGTGCTGGCCATCGAGAAGCTGCTCGATCTCGAAGTGCCGTTGCGTGCCCAATATCTGCGTGTGTTGTTCGCGGAACTGACCCGCATCTGCAATCACATGATGAATATCGGCAGCCATATCATGGATATCGGCGCGATGACGCCGAACCTGTGGCTGTTCGAAATTCGTGAGGATTGCCTCAATTTCTTCGAGCGTGCTTCGGGCGCGCGCATGCATGCCGCATGGTTTCGCCCCGGCGGCGTCCATCAGGACGTGCCGCTCAAGCTGCTGACGGATATCGCCGATTGGCTCGACACGCGTTTGCCCCGTCTGCTCGAAGACGCGCTCAGCCTCGTGATCGACAACCGCATCTTCAAGCAGCGCAACGTCGATATCGCCGTTGTCAGCAAGGAAGATGCGCTGCGCTGGGGGTTCTCGGGGCCGATGATCCGCGGTTCGGGCATTGCCTGGGATATCCGCAAGGCGCAGCCTTACGATGTCTACGATCGTATGGATTTCGAAATACCCATCGGCACCAGCGGCGATTGCTACGACCGGTTCATGGTCCGTGCCGAGGAAGTGCGCCAGTCCGCGATCATCATGAAGCAGTGTCTGGCGCAGATGCCCGAAGGACCGGTCTCCTCGACCGACCGTAAGGTGGTTCCGCCCAAGCGCGGCGAAATGAAGCAGTCGATGGAAGCCCTGATCCATCACTTCAAGCTTTACACCGAAGGGTTCCACGTTCCCGCAGGCGAAGTCTATGTCGCCACGGAAAGCCCCAAGGGTGAATTCGGCGTCTATCTGGTCAGCGACGGTTCCAACAAACCGTATCGCTGCAAGATCCGGCCCACCGCGTTCAGCCACCTTCAGGCGATGGATTTCATGAGCAAGGGCCACATGCTGCCCGATGCGACGGCCATTCTGGGCGCCATGGATATCGTGTTCGGGGAGTGTGACCGGTGATGAGCGCAATCGCGGGGCAACCGGCATCGTTGAACGAAATCAGCAAAGGGGTCTTCGCATGAGCAGGCTCGAAATCGCCAAGGCCATGATCGGCCATTATAACGCGCAGGATGCCGACGCCTATGTCGCGCTGATGACCCAGGATGCCTGCGAAGCGGGCTATCGCGGAGCGGTCGTGCGCGAAGGCAAGGAAGGTACGCGCGAAGGCCTCAAGGCCATGTTCGTGCAGTTTCCCGAAAATCACGCGGAAATTCAGGCCGGTTATGAACTGGGTGATTATGTCGTCCTGCATGAGCGCGTGTGGCGCTCCAAAGATGCCGAGCCGTTCGATGTCATCGCGATCTACAGTTTCGAGGGCGACAAGTGCTCTCGCGTGGAGTTCGTCCGCTAATGGCTGACCGTTATCTCGAACCCGATACGCCCGAACTGCGGGCGCGCTGGGGCAATTTCGCCTGGGACGCGGAAAACGCGGAAAAGGCGAAGGAAGTCGTGGCCCGCTATCCCGAAGGGCGGCAGCGTTCGGCAGTGATGCCGCTGCTCGATCTTGCCCAGCGGCAGGTCGGTGCGGAAACGAACACGCAAGGCTGGCTGCCGATCCCGGTGATGGAATATGTCGCGTCCTATCTCGACATGCCGATCATCCGCGTGGTCGAAGTGGCGACGTTCTACACGATGTACAATCTTGTGCCGGTGGGCCGTTTCCATGTGCAGGTCTGCGGCACGACGCCGTGCATGTTGCGGGGGAGCGACGATATCCTCAGCGCCTGCAAGGCGCGCGGTATGCACAAGGGTCACACCACCGACGATGGCATGTGGACGCTGACCGAAGTGGAATGCATGGGCAACTGCGCTTCCGCACCGATGGTCCAGATCAACGACGACAATTACGAGGACCTTACCGCCGAACGGCTCGACAAGGTACTCGATGCGTTGGCGCGCGGCGAAACGCCCAAGCCGGGGACGCAGGAGCCGGGCCGCCATACGGTGGAACCGGTGGGCGAACCGACGACTTTGAAAGATATGGTCGCTTCCAATCATGATTATCGGGGGGAGTGGTAAGCCATGCTCGCCGACAAGGATCGCATTTTCACCAATCTCTACGGTTATCAGCCGTGGAATTTGCCCGCTGCCCAGGCGCGCGGCGATTGGGATAACACCAGGGACATTCTCGCCAAGGGGCGGGATGCCATCATCGAGGAAATCAAGGCGTCCGGCCTGCGCGGCCGTGGCGGCGCGGGTTTTCCGACCGGGATGAAGTGGAGCTTCATGCCGAAGGAAAGCAAGGATGGCCGTCCGAGCTTCCTCGTCATCAATGCCGACGAATCCGAGCCGGGTTCGTGCAAGGACCGCGAAATCATCCGCCACGATCCGCACAAGCTGATCGAAGGCGCGCTGGTTGCCGGTTTTGCGATGGGCGCGCGCGCGGCTTACATCTATATCCGTGGTGAATATATCCGCGAGGCGGAAACGCTGTTCGCGGCGGTACGCGAAGCTTACGATGCTGGCCTGATCGGCAAGAACGCTTCGGGTTCGGGCTACGATTTCGACGTCTTCGTCCATCGCGGCGCGGGCGCTTACATCTGCGGCGAAGAAACCGCGATGATCGAAAGTATCGAAGGTAAGAAGGGCCAGCCGCGCCTCAAGCCGCCGTTTCCGGCGGGTGCGGGTCTCTATGGCTGCCCGACAACGGTCAACAATGTGGAATCGATTGCCGTTGCCCCCACAATCATGCGGCGCGGCGCGGCATGGTTTGCCAGCTTCGGGCGGGACAACAACAAAGGCACCAAGCTGTTCCAGATTTCGGGCCACGTCGAAAAGCCGTGCGTGGTCGAAGAAGCGATGTCGATCCCGTTCCGCGAACTGATCGAAAAGCACTGCGGCGGCATTCGCGGCGGATGGGACAACCTGCTGGCCGTGATCCCCGGCGGTTCGTCGGTTCCGCTGGTGCCCGCGGCGCAGATCATGGATGCGCCGATGGATTTCGACGGGCTCAAGGAAGTGGGTTCAGGCCTCGGCACGGCGGCGGTCATCGTCATGGACAAGTCGACCGATATCGTCCGCGCGATCAGCCGGATCAGCTATTTCTACAAGCATGAAAGCTGTGGCCAGTGCACGCCGTGCCGTGAAGGCACGGGCTGGATGTGGCGAATGATGGAACGCCTGCGCACCGGCGATGCTGCTGTCGAGGAAATCGACATGCTGCAACAGGTGACCAAGCAGGTGGAAGGCCACACGATCTGCGCGCTGGGCGATGCCGCCGCGTGGCCGATCCAGGGCTTGATCCGTCACTTCCGTCCCGAACTGGAACGCCGGATTGCCGAAAACGTGCGGGAGGCCGCAGAGTAATGCCTAAAGTTACCGTAGACGGTCAGGAAATCGAGGTTCCTGCGGGCGCGACTGTCTTGCAGGCTTGCGAGCTTGCGGGGAAGGAAATTCCGCGCTTCTGTTACCATGAGCGCCTGTCGATTGCTGGCAATTGCCGCATGTGTCTGGTCGAAGTGAAGCCCGGACCGCCCAAACCGCAGGCAAGCTGCGCGCTGCCCGCCGCCGATGGCCAGGAAATCCGTACGGATTCCGAAATGGTCAAGAAGGCGCGGGAAGGGGTGATGGAATTCCTGCTCATCAACCACCCGCTCGATTGCCCGATCTGCGATCAGGGCGGCGAATGCGATTTGCAGGACCAGTCGGTCGCCTACGGGCGCGGTTCGTCACGGTATGACGAGAACAAGCGCGCCGTGACCGAAAAGTACATGGGTCCGCTGATCCGCACGACGATGACACGCTGCATCCACTGCACGCGCTGCGTCCGCTTTTCGGAAGAAATCGCAGGCGTGGATGAAATCGGCGCGCTTTATCGCGGCGAAAACATGCAGATCAGCACGTATCTGGAACATGCGGCGAAGCACGAGCTGTCCGCCAATGTGATTGATCTGTGTCCGGTCGGCGCGCTCACCAGCGCTCCTTACGCTTTCGAAGCGCGCCCGTGGGAATTGAAGAAGACGCTGTCCATCGATGTGTCGGATGCAGTCGGATCGAACATTCGTCTCGACAGCCGGGGCCGCGAAGTCCTGCGCATCCTGCCGCGCATCAACGATGACGTGAACGAGGAATGGCTGAGCGACAAGGGCCGCTATCAGGTCGATGGCCTGACTCGCCGCCGGCTCGACAAGGTGTGGATTCGTAACGATGCCGGCAAGCTGGAGCAGGCGAGCTGGAACGATGCGTTCCAGAAAATCGCCGCCGCGCAGCCGGGTAAGAGCATTGCCGCGATTGCGGGCGATCTGCTCGATTGCGAAACCATGTTCGCGGCGAAGAAGCTGCTCGGCGCGCTTGGTTCCGATCTGCTCGAAGGCCGCCAGACTGGCCTCGACTATGACGTTTCCAACCTGGCTGCGGTGAATTTCAATTCCACCTTCGCCGGGATCGAAACTGCCGATGCGATCCTGATCGTCGGCAGCCAGGTCCGGTGGGAAGCGCCGCTGGTGAATGTCCGTTTGCGCAAGGCTGTGAAGCGCGGCGCGAAGGTGTTCATCGTCGGCCCCGAATGGGAAACGACCTATCCGGCGCAATTCCTCGGCAACGATCTGTCGGTTCTCGGCAATCTGCCTGCGGATTGCACTGAAGCGTTCGAGAAGGCTGAACGGCCCGCCGTCATTCTGGGCGGTGCCGGGCTTGGCAAGGGCGCGCTTGGGCCGTTGCTGGCGCTGGCCGGGAAGTTCAATCTGGTCCGTGAAGGCTGGAACGGCTTCAACGTGCTGCATATGGCCGCATCCCGCATGGGCGGATTGATGCTCGGCTATGCGCAGAAGGGCGGGATCAAGGATATCGTCGCGGCACAGCCCAAGGTCGTGCTTGCGCTCGGCGCCGATGAAGTCGATTTCGGCGCCTTCGCCGGTTCGCTCAAGGTCTATATCGGCCACCATGGTGACAAGGGCGCGCATGCAGCGGATATCATTCTGCCCGCAGCCGCCTACACGGAGAAGGACGGCACTTACGTCAACACCGAAGGCCGCGTGCAATATGCGGAGAAGGCCGTCTTTGCGCCGGGCGATGCCCGCGAGGACTGGACTATCCTGCGTGCGCTGGCGGATGCGCTGGGCGTTTCGGTGGGCTTCGACAGCTTTGCCGAACTGCAGGCCGCGATGATTGCCGAAGTTCCCGCACTGGGTGAGGAAGGGCTGACCGATTACGGCGCGCTTCCGGCCGGTGGCGGTGTGGCTTCGGGCGTGATCGAAGCTTATCCGATCAAGGATTTCTACATGACCAACCCGATCGCTCGTGCCAGCGAGACGATGCAGCGCTGCTCGTCCGAACTGCTGCACGGCGTTCCGATGGCGGAGGCTGCGGAATGACCGCTTTCTTCCAGAACCTCGGCATGTCCTACGAATGGGCGTGGTTTGTCGCCACGATCTGCGGGATTCTGCTGATCGCGCTGCCGTTGATGCTCGGCGTGGCCATGATCATCTACGCCGACCGCAAAATCTGGGCGGCCATGGCCTTGCGCCGTGGTCCCAATGTGGTCGGTCCCTTCGGTCTGCTTCAGTCGTTCGCCGACGGTTTGAAGGTTTTCCTTCAGGAAACCATTATCCCGAGCGCGGCGAACAAGGGCCTGTTCGTCATCGCCCCCATCGTGACTTTTACCGTCGCGCTGCTCGCCTGGGCGGTGATCCCGTTCAATTCGGGTGCGATCCTGGCCAATATCAACGTCGGCTTGCTCTATATTCTCGCGGTCAGCTCTCTCGGGGTTTACGGCGTGGTCATGGCCGGGTGGTCGTCGAACTCGAAGTACCCGTTCTTCTCCGCGATGCGCGCATCGGCGCAGATGATCTCTTACGAAGTCTCCATCGGTTTCATCCTGATCTGCGTGGTGTTGTGGGCCGGGACTTTCAACCTCAACGACATCGTAAAATTGCAGCAGGGCCACGTATTCCATTTCTTCAACGGCTACGTGTTCAACCCGCTGCTGTTCCCGATGTGGGTGATGTTCCTGATTTCGAGCATGGCGGAAACGGCACGCACGCCGTTCGACCTGACCGAGGCGGAATCCGAACTCGTCGCCGGTTATCAGACCGAATATTCGTCGATGGCCTTCGCGCTCTACTGGCTGGGCGAATACGCCAACGTGCTGCTGATGTGCGCGCTCAATGCGACGCTGTTCTTCGGTGGCTGGCTGCCGCCGGTGGAGTGGGCTCCGCTCTATTACATTCCCGGCTTTATCTGGCTGCTGTTGAAGATCGCATTCTTCTTCTTCGTGTTCAGCTGGGTGAAGGCCACCGTTCCACGGTTCCGCTATGACCAGTTGATGCGTCTGGGCTGGAAGATCTTCCTGCCGCTGAGCCTGTTCTTCGTGGTGCTTGTTTCCGGTTATCTGATGCTTACGAGGTATGCGGCATGAGCGTCGCCCAGCTCATCAAATCGTTCACGCTTTGGGAATTCGTCAAAGCGCATGCCTTGACGCTGAAATATTTCGTCAGTCCCAAGGCGACGATCAATTATCCGTTCGAAAAGAACCCGCTTTCTCCGCGCTTTCGCGGCGAACATGCGCTGCGCCGCTATCCCAACGGGGAAGAACGCTGCATCGCCTGCAAGCTGTGCGAGGCGGTGTGCCCGGCCCAGGCGATCACTATCGAGGCCGAGCCGCGCGAAGACGGATCGCGGCGCACCACGCGTTATGACATCGACATGACCAAGTGCATCTAC
>CAYXMY010000039.1:0-23596 GCA_964466155.1 uncultured Caenibius sp.
CACCCGCGCGCATCCCCTCGACCTGAGCGCGCAAGGCATCCTGCATCTGGTCGACCGGCATTCCGAACCGCCCGGCCGCCGCGCGGTCGATGTCGAGCTGGAGATAATCCACGCTGTCGTTGGCGACCGTCAGCACTTCGGACGCGCCGCGCACGCCGGACAGCGTGTGCTGGATTTGGCCTGCGAGGTCGGCGAGCGTGTTGAGATCGGGGCCGAAGATCTTGATCGCGAGATCGCCGCGTGCGCCGGTCAGCATCTCGGAGACACGCATCTCAATCGGCTGGGTGAAGCTGGGCTGGATACCTGGCAGGCCATCCAGCGCCTTGCGGATTTCCTCGACTACAAAATCCTTGTCGCCGCGCCATTCTGATCGGGGCTTCAATCGGACGAAGCTGTCGGTCTCGTTAAGGCCCATCGGATCGAGGCCGATCTCGTCCGAGCCGACGCGGGCGATCACATCCTCGACCTCGGGCACGGCCCGAAGCGCGCGTTGCGCGGCTAGATCGCCCGCGACAGATTGCTCGAGATTGATCGAGGGGAGTTTGGTGAGTTGGACGATAACCGAGCCTTCATCCATCGTCGGCATGAAGGTCTTGCCGACCGCGCCATAGGCTACGCCCGCCAGCGCCAGCCCCAGGGCGGAGAGACCATAGACCAGCCGCTTGCGCGCGAAGGCGCCGTCCAGCAGCGCGCGGTAGCGTGGGCCAAGCTGCCGCAGGATCCATGGTTCGCCATGGTGGCCGCTTTTGAGGCCGAAGGACGACAGTACCGGCACCAGCGTCAGCGCCAGCAGGAGAGAACCCGCAAGGGCGAAGACGATAGTGAGTGCGACGGGGGCGAACAATTTGCCCTCCAGTCCCTGCAACGAAAGCAGCGGCAGGAACACCAGCGCGATGATGAGAATGCCGGCCGAGACCGGGACGATCACCTCGCTGGTCGCGCGAAACACAAGGTTGAGCCGGGGTGTGTCTCCATCGTGATCGCGGCCGAGCCGCTCGACCACATTTTCGACCACCACCACCGCGCCATCGACCAGCATTCCAATCGCGATTGCAAGTCCGCCAAGGCTCATCAGATTGGCGGAAAGGCCCATGCCGCGCATGAACAGGAAGGTGATGAGCGCGGCCATCGGCAAGGTCGCTGCAACGATTGCGGCCGCGCGCCAGTCGCCCAGGAACAGGATCAGCAGCACGACGACGAGGACAGTCGCTTCGAGCAGCGCCTTCTCGACTGTGCCTACCGCCCGTTCGATCAGGTCGGAGCGATCATAAAAAACATTGATATGCGTGCCTGCGGGCAAGCTGCGTTCGACTTCCGCCAGGCGCGTGCGAACGCCGTCCACCACCTGCCGGGCGTCGGCCCCGCGCAGTGCGATCACCAGCCCTTCGACCGCTTCGGCCTTACCGTTCTTGGTCACTGCGCCATAGCGGGTAAGGCTGCCGCTGCCGACTGTGGCGACGTCGCCCAGCCGCACGATGCGCCCGTCACGATTGGCGATGACGAGCGATTGCAGGTCTTCGATATTGCGGATTGCGCCGACCGCGCGGACGATCAGCGCCTCCTCGCCATTGGAAAGGCGCCCAGCGCCATCGTTGCGATTGCCGCTTTCGATTGCCGTACGCAGATCGGCGAACGAGAGCTTTGCAGAGGCCAGTGCCACCGGATCGGGCCTCACCTCGAAGGTGCGGACATAACCGCCGAGAGCGTTGACGTCCGCGACGCCCGGCACGGTGCGCAGCGCGGGGCGGATCGTCCAGTCGAGCAGTTCGCGCTTCTCCTGGAGCGACAGCGGCCCTTCGACGGTGAACATATAAACATCGGAGAGTGGCGTTGAGATCGGCGCCAGACCGCCCGTCACCGATGCGGGCAAATCGGCCATAACGCCGGACAGGCGCTCGGCGACCTGTTGGCGTGCCCAATAGATGTCCGTGCCATCCGTGAAATCGATGGTGATATCGGCGATGGCATATTTGGCGGCCGAGCGCAGGATCGCCTGCCTCGGGATGCCGAGCATCTCCTGCTCGATTGGCGTAATGACCCGGCTTTCCACTTCCTCCGGCGTCATGCCGGGGGCTTTCAGGATCAGTTTCACCTGTGTCTGGGCGATGTTCGGATAGGCATCGACCGGCAAATTGGTGAAGGCCCATATTCCGAGCCCTGCCGTCACGGCGGCGAGCAGCAGGACGAGCAGGCGATAGGAGAGTGCGGTGGCGACGAGTGAGCGCAGCATCGGGGCCTAGCGCATCGTTGCGAGCGCCTTGAGCGCGCTCGTGCCGGAGATCACCACCTGTTCACCGGGCTTTACGCCTGAAAGCAGAACGATCCGGCCATTGCTGGCCGTTCCGCTCGTCACGGGGCGAACTGTGTAGCCGCCCCGCGCCGCCACGAACACGGCTGGCCTGCCGTCGATCATCGTGATGGCGGTTTCCGGCACGCTGACCGCGCCCGCTGGTGCGGGACCGGCAATCACGATGCTGGTCGCCCGGCCTGCGACGATGCCTAGTCCCGCCGGGATTTCCGCCTTGAGGCTGGCCGAGCGCGTTGCGGGATCGATTGTCGAACCGACGGCGATAATCCGGCCGGAAATGTCGGGTGGCAGATGCACGGACATGCCGGGCCGTACCTGGCCGATCAGACGTTCGGGCAATTGTCCGGTGACTTCGTAGCGGTCCGCTGCGTCGATCACATAGGGCGCGGTTGTGCCGTCAACCGGCTGGCCTGTCTGAATGGCAGCGCTGGTCACGCGGCCCGCGATTGGCGCCGTCAGCGTATAGGTCCCGCTGCCACCATGGCTGCCCACCATGCGCAGGATACGCGCCTTTTCGGACACGTCCGCATTGTTCTCGGCGGCGATGGCGCGCGCCTCATCCGCGCGGGCGGGCGCGATGATGCCCTCGCGGCTGAGCTGCGACAGGCGCGCTGCATTGGACCGCGCGACGCCAGCACGCGCATGGGCGCGGGTGAGGTCCGAACCGAGCGTCAGTACCTCACGGCTGGCGACAATCGCGAGCGGCTGCCCCCGCCGGACGCTGTCGCCTTCCACCACCAGCGTCCGGGTGACGACGCCGGGGAAGGTCGCGGCCACCGCCACCCGGGCGTTGGCTGGAGGCTGGATCACCGCTGGAACGGTGGCGAGGGGGGCTTCCTCGGCAACGGTCGCGGCGGTTAGGCGGATGCCCATCTGCGCCGCGCGCCTTGCATCGACGGCCAACACCCCCGCGGCAGTTTGCACTTTATCGGCAGGCGCTTCCGCGGTGGTGGGTTCGGAATGCGGCGCGAGCCACCAAAAGGCTGCCAGAGCCAGCGGAACGGCTACGCCTGCAATCGGATAAAATCGTCTGGACATGCCATCCGGCTAGGCGGCGAGTCTGACGGAACCCTGACGAGACGGGTGATGGGGCAATCGACGGTCAGGTTTCGGGGAAGCGCAGGATCAATTCATGGTGATCGGGATCGGTTTCGAGCGTACCTTCGTGTGCGGCCATGATCCGCTGGGCGATGGCGAGGCCAAGCCCAGCGCCGTCCTTGCTGGCATGATCGGCACGGCGATGGCGCTGCACGAGATTGCGTAGCCTGTCCGGCGCGAGGCCAGGCCCTTCGTCACGCACGCCGATTTTGGTGCCTGGACCGACAAGGACCTGGATCGCTCCGCCAGCCGGAGTCACACGTACGGCGTTCTCGATAAGGTTGCGCAGCGCCGCCGCAATCGCCTCACGTCTCCCACGCGCAACCGACGCATCGCTGCCGGTCACCAGTTCGATGGTCTTGCCTCCGGCGATGATGCCCGGCGCGACGGCCCCGACGACATCGCTTGCCACATCGGTCAGCGATATCTGTGCCAGAGGAATCTGGGCGACTGCATCGGCATCGATCTGTGCCAGGAGCATGAGTTGGTCGAGCAGCCGGCGCATTGCCGCGACATCTTTTTTGAGCCGCTCGGCGTCGTCATGGTCCAGCCGGTCGAGTTCGAGGGATAGCAAGGCGAGCGGTGTGCGCAGTTCATGCGCGACATCGGCGGCGAAGGCTTCCTGGCGTTTCGCCGCTTCGTCCAGACGCGCGAGCAGGTCGTTGACGGCGCTGGTGAAAGGCAGCGCTTCGGTGGGCATCTGCGAATTGTCGATACGGAAGCCGCGCTCATGGCCTTGCACCGCCTCGATCTCCGCCGCTGCCTCTTCGAGAGGCCGGAATGCCTGACGGATCATGCGAAGTACGAGCACGGTAACGGGGATCATCAAAATCGCTATCGGCAGGGCAACATGCTCAAGCATTTCGCGGCTGGCGCGCACCATCGCCGCTTGCGCATCGAGATGAGAGAAGGTGAAGCTGTAGAAGAAGACGACCGCAGCCAGCAGCAGAAATGTGCCCATCAGGCCGATCAGGCCGAGCCCTCGCTTGAGGCGTCGCGATACAGACCGACGTTCAGTCACGCGCCATTGTCCTTCAGCATGTAGCCAACGCCTCGGATAGTATGGAGCGCACCGGTCACACGGGCGTCTTCCAGCTTGCGCCGCACCCGCGAAATCGCGGCCTCTACCGCATTGGGCGTCACAGGATCGCTGAAACTATAAAGGGCATTCTCGATCACGGCGCGATGCACGACCGTTCCAGCATGCCGCATCAGCAATTCCAGAAGATCGGCTTCTCGGCGCGAAAGGTCGATCTCCCGATCACCGACGCGGGCGGTGCGATTGGCAACGTCGAAGCAAAGCCGCCCTACCTCGATCACTGGCGGCATCCGCATGCCGGGCCGACGCAGCAGCGCGCGGATACGCGCCGCAAGCTCGTCGATCTCGACCGGCTTCACGACATAATCGTCCGCCCCGGCATCGAGGCCCATGATGCGATCCTCCAGCGCCCCACGCGCGGTCAGCATGATCGCGGGCGGCATCTCGTGGTATCTCCGGCGGCTCGTAAGCCAGTCGGTTCCGTCTCCATCGGGTAGCCCAAGGTCGAGCACGATCGCGTCATAGATCGCGCCGCCCATCGCATCCTCGGCTTCCCCCAGACTATGGGCGACATCGCACACGAAGTTCCGGCGCCGAAGCCCCTCGGCGACGAGCGCTGCCATTCGTTCATTATCTTCGATGACGAGAAGGCGCATGAATCATTGAAACCTTTGAGGGAAATGACGGTTGCTGGCCATAATCCGTTCTTGCAAAGGGAGGACTCTATACGACCGTTCCGAACAGCCGCCCGATCCCTGCCGTTGCCGCCATGGCCAGCGCCCCCCAGAATGTCACCCGTAAAACCGAGCGCACCGGCTGCGCACCACCGGCCCATGCGCCGAGCGCGCCGAGCAACACAAGAAACAGCAGCGTTGCCACGATCTCGATCGGCACGAGACTTCCGCGCGGCACGACAGCGACCAGTGCCAGCGGCATGAGCGCCCCCGTGCTGAAGGTTGCCGCGGAAGTGAGCGCCGCCTGGAGCGGGCGGGCGGTCACGACTTCGGAAATACCAAGTTCGTCGCGCGCATGCGCGCCCAGCGCATCGCTGGCCATAAGTTGATCGGCCACGCGAAACGCCAGATCCTTGTCCAGCCCGCGCGTCATATAAATCTCGGCCAGTTCCTGGCGCTCCAGCTCCGGTTGACCGGCCAACTCGCTGCCTTCCCGGGTGAGATCGGCTTTCTCCGTATCGGCTTGCGAACTCACCGACACATATTCCCCGGCGGCCATGGACATGGCACCGGCCACCAGCGCTGCCGCACCGGCAACCAATATGCTTGCCTTGCTGGCGCCTGAGGCCGCGACACCGACGATCAGGCTCGCCGTCGAAACGATGCCATCGTTGGCGCCGAGTACGGCAGCGCGCAACCAGCCGATGCGCGATACCGCATGGCGTTCGGGATGGGATCGCAGTCTGCTCATCATATCCTCACAAGGTGACATGGGGCTGGCATGCTTTCCTGACGGAACCCTGACGGGCCGTATCGTTCAATCATGCAGGCAATATCTGAAACATGTTCCGGCTTCTTGTCGATCCGCTCAAGGCTTGAACTGGCGAGGGTTTCGCATTCTAGTCCAGTTATGACCTCCTTTCTGCTGCTGTTCCTGATCGTCCTGGGCATTAATCTCCTGCCTGCCTTCGGGCCGCCCACCTGGTCGGTCATCGTCTTCTATGGTTTGAACAGTGATCTTCCGATGGCGCCGGTCGTCATCGTCAGCGCGCTTGCCGCTGCTTTGGGGCGGCTGTTGCTTGCCTATGGCTTCCGGTTCCTCGGCGGCCGCCTGCCGGAAAAGCAGAAGCGCAATCTTGGCGCTGCACGCGAAGCGCTGGAAGCGCGGCCGCGCAATATGATCCTCGGGCTGGGCTTGTTTGCGCTGTCGCCCTTGCCATCAGCGCAATTGTTCGCCGCGGCGGGGCTAGCAAAGGTGCGGCTTCTTCACTTCACAGCCGCGTTTTTCGCGGGCCGCCTCGTCTCCTATTCGATCTACGCGGCGACTGCCAAAGGGCTGCGCGGAACCAGCCTCGGCGATTCATTCGCGGACACGTTGAAAAGCCCCTGGGGCATTGCGCTCCAGATCGGAATGATCGGCGCGGTCATCCTGCTCACGCAAATCGACTGGAGTAGATTGCTCGGCAAGGATCACGATCAGGCACCGTCTCTGGACGATGCCAGCAAGTGCCCCTAGGCCTTGGCCCCGTTCGGGCTCTGCCTGCTGGGGTTGGGTATCTCGATCTGGCTCTATTTGATCCCGGCGGAGCCGATCCCCTTGCCAGATGAGGTTGGCGTTGCCTTTACGGACGGAGGCGGATTCTTGCCACCCTTGATGACGATACCGGGAATCGGGTTCCCGGCGGTGGAGGCGGACTGTGCATTGGCCGGTAATGCGACGGGCAGGCTTGCGAGAATCGCCAAGCTTGCAAACAGTGTCATTGTCTTTGGCATCATTCGTTCCCTGACACAGCGGTTCTATTCAGGAATCTGTGATGCCCAAGGGTATGTCGTCAGAACTGACCGGATGATGAATGGAATCCATGTGTGTGCGTGGATCGATTATAGCGCGCCGTCTCGCTGAACTGGCTGTGCGCCGCGATCGGTTTTCGTGTCGTTGAGTGCTTTCATGACCGGTGCTGTTTCGCATTTGCGCTAGGCTAATGCACCAACTTGCCCGGCGAATGATATTTGCGCGTTGCAGGTGGTGCGCATGCCGATATGTCGGGTACGGCAAGCTGGACGCAGAACTCGGGAAGGTCGATGCACGGTAGCAAGCGCAAACGAGAGCATCGGTTCTTCCGGTTTTTGAAGATGCTGGGGCCGGGACTGATCACCGGAGCGGCGGACGACGATCCCTCTGGCATCGCGACCTATTCGCAGACGGGTGCGCAATTCGGTTTCGGGCAGCTCTGGACGTCGCTGTATCAGATTCCGCTGCTACTTGCCGTGCAGGAAGCGAGCGGCCGGATCGGTGCGGCGACGGGCAAGGGCTTGGCGCAAGTTATCAAGGAACATTATTCGCGGCCGATCCTGCTGGGCGTCGTCGCCCTTGTCGTCGTGGCGAACACCATCAATATCGGTGCCGACATCGGGGCCGTGGCTGCGGCAGGCCAGCTCGTATCGCCTCTGCCTTTCTGGTTCCTGGCAGGCTTGACCGCGGCTGTCGTAATCGGTCTGGAAGTGTTCGTCAGCTACCGGACCTATGCCAAGGTTCTTAAATGGATGGCGCTTGCCTTGCTCGCCTATCCGGCGACCGCGCTGATCACCGAGCAACCATGGTGGGAGATCATTCGCGCAACGCTTGTCCCCCATATCGAATTGAGCTTTGCCTTTCTTTTCATCATTACCGGCGTGTTCGGCACATCGATCTCGCCTTATATGTTCTTCTGGCAGGCATCGCAGGAGGTCGAGGAAGAAATCGATCACGGCCTGTTCGGGCGAGGTGATGGGAGGCCACGGTTGCCCCGCTCATATATGCGGGACCTGCGGATCGATACCGCCATCGGGATGATTTCGGCGGAACTTGCCCAATGGTTCATCATCATCACCACAGCATCTGTTCTGTTCGCCCATGGTGTAAAGAACATCAACACGGCCGCGGATGCTGCCAGAGCCTTGGAGCCTCTGGTAAAATCGTTCCCCAATTCCGGCCAGATCTCGCGCGATATCTTTGCGGTTGGTATTATCGGTCTGGGCTTGCTCGGCATTCCCGTACTGGCCGGCTCTGCGGCCTATGCGCTGGCCGAAGCGATGAATTGGCGGGAAGGCCTGTCAAGGCGGCTTGGCGAGGCCAGGGGGTTTTACGGCGTGATCGTCGTGTCGACCTTGGTCGGCCTTGCGATGAACTTCATCGGCATCGATCCGATCAAGGCTCTGGTCTTTACCGCAGTGTTCAATGGGGTCGCGGCGGTGCCATTGCTGTTTCTCATTGCGTGGATCAACGGCAGCGAGGCCATCCTGGGTGAGAACCGGGGAGGCATCGTCTCCCGCGGTTTCGTATGGCTGACGTTCGGGGTGATGGGACTGGCGAGCGCCGCCTTGCTTTATACCACGCTTGCACCCCAGTGAGATGCTCGGCCTGTGTGAACAGAGCACAGGCTCATTTTGAGTGCGGTGCACGTTATCCCACCGGTCGGTGGGCCGCCGCTTCTTTACCGCCCAGGCGTGACGCCAGGCCGCTCCCGATGAAGCGAAAAGTGGTGCGTTACACTTCCATGTTCAGCATCGCCCATTGTTCCATTGCGATCACGATTGAGGCAAGCGAGGCGCCCTTTGCCGTCAGCGAATAGTCGACACGCGGCGGAATTTCCTGAAAGTCGTGGCGGATCACCAGCCCGTCAGCCTCCATTTCCCTGAGTGTCTTCGCCAGGGTGCGATGTGTTATGGACCCGAGTTTTCTTTGCAGCGCATTGAACCTCAGGGTGCCTTTGAACAGCCAGTAGATCACCATGAGCTTCCAGCGCCCTGCAATCAGGGCAAGCGTCCGTTCGGCGGGGCAAGAGGGTTTCGAAAAGGTCATTTATAGTATCCTAAAGGACCGTACTTGCTGATTTGCCCCTGCCGATATACTTTTTCCTTCAAGACGACCATCAATATTTGAAACCAGATAAATCCCTGTGTTTCATTGGCTTGAGGGGTATTTTATGACCAAGTCAGTTCAAGATATCATCCATGCGTCCGATAACGGTCATTGGGTTGGTGACGGCTTCCCCGTGCGCTCGCTGTTCAGCTATCATCAGGGCGGCGAAGCGATCAGTCCGTTCCTGCTGCTCGATTTTGCCGGTCCCTATGTGTTCGAGCCGAACACCGGACAGCCGCGCGGGGTGGGGCAGCATCCCCATCGCGGCTTTGAAACCGTGACCATCGTTTACGAGGGCGAAGTAAGCCATCGGGATTCAAGCGGCGGCGGCGGCACGATCCGGGCCGGTGATGTGCAATGGATGACCGCCGCCGGCGGCATCATCCACGAGGAGTTTCATTCGCCCGGCTTTTCAAAGACGGGCGGACCGTTCCGCATGGTGCAGTTGTGGGTAAACCTGCCTGCCAGGGACAAAGGTGTGACGGCAAAATATCAGGCGATTTCGAGCGTCGATATCCCGGCGGTTCCATTCGAGAGTGGGATGGCGCGTGTCATCGCCGGGGCCTTCAACGGCGTCAAAGGCCCGGCCTCGACTTTCACCCCCATCAATCTGTGGGACCTGCGCCTCGATGCGGGTGCGGAGATAGAACTCGATCTACCCGCCGGGCATACGACGATGTTGCTGGTGTTGTCCGGTCATATCACCGTGGCAGATCAGAGCGCGGGGGCAGCGGAGATCATCCGGCTGTCGCGCGAAGGTGAGGGCGCGTCGCTGCGTGCCGATGGCGAAAGCACGGTGCTGGTCATGACAGGGGAGCCGATTGATGAGCCGGTGGTCGGCTATGGCCCCTTCGTTATGAACAGCGAGGCCGAAATCCGCCAGGCCGTCGATGATTTCAACAACGGTCGCTTTGAAAAAGTGATCGGTTGATTACCTGCCGTGGCGCCCCGTCTCAGGCGTCACGGCCTTCTACCTTTCCGGCAACGCCGCCGGAAAGGCACCCAAAGGAGCGTCTTTATGACCAGTTCACCTGTCCGCGATCCCAAATCCGACCATCTGCTGACCCCGGACAATTCGGTGTTCATCATCATCGACTATCAGCCGATACAGGTCAGCTCAATCCGCTCGATGGCGCGTGAGGAACTCGTCTTCAATATCGTCAGCACGGCGAAAGCGGCCGTGAATTACAACCTGCCGATCGTTCACTCGACGGTGAATGTCGCGACGGGCCGCAACAAGCCGCCGATCCAGGAACTGCAGGACATTCTTGGTCAATATCCCACCTATGACCGCACCTCGATCAATAGCTGGGAAGACACCGAATTCCGTGAAGCGGTCTACGCGACCGGCCGCAGGAAGCTGATCATGACAGCGCTTTGGACCGAGGCCTGCCTCACCTTTCCGGCACTGGACGCCATCGGCGAGGGATACGAAGTCTATGTGCCCGTCGATGCGGTCGGCGGCACTTCGCTGGCCGCGCACGAAGCTGCGCTGCGCCGTGTCGAACAGGCGGGTGCCAAGCTGATCAGCCGTGTCCAGCTCTATTGCGAGTTGCAGCGCGACTGGAAGCGCGATGTGACCGTGCCTGGCTTTATGGGCGTGTTCGACAATTGGGATGGGTTCAACGTCGAAAAGGCAGCCGCAGAGGCAAAGAAATAGGCTCGGTTCAAGATCGGGGCGGCGACCGCAATATCGCCGCCCTTTCATTTGCAGGCAGCCAAGGCATGAGCGAGCTTTTCATCGTCGCGGGTCGTGAGCATTTCAGGTGCAACTCATCGTCCTAGAACGATGGCGTTCTCCGATTGCGAAACGATGTGCAGCCCGAAATAGGCGGTCAGCGCATCGATGGCGGTTTCCGTATCCCCCGCTTTGAAAATACCGCTGATCTTTTTGTCGAGTACGTCAGCGTCTTTCACAGAGATCTTGCGGGTGGAGTAACGGTTCATCACAATCAGGGCATCGGCAATCGGCATGTCGGACAAATCAAGTTGGCCTTGCTGCCATGCAGTTGCCGTTGCGGAATCCACTGCCCGGGGGCGGGCAAGTTGGCCGTTTTGGGCAATCGATACCTGCTGGCCTGGATTGAGTGTTACACTGCGCGGTGGTCCGGCGTCGCGCGGCTTGGCGGAAACAACGACCCGTCCGGAAAGCAATGTCACCGCGTTGAGATTGGGGAGGGCGGTGACATCGAAAGAAGTGCCAACGGCAGTGACGGAGTTCTTGCCGAAGGACACCACGAAGGGGCGGTGCGTGTTATGAGCTACGTCGAAGTGGCCTTGCCCGGACAGCAAGGTCAGTTGACGTTTCTGCGGTGTGAAAGAAACCGCGATGCGAGTGTCGGTGTCGAGCACGATCACGGACCCGTCCGCCAGCGTTTCCTTGCGGATTTCACCCACTTTGGTTTGATACACGATCGGTGCTGCCACGGGCGGAGACGGGTTTGACCAAAAGAGCACTGCCACGCTGGCCGCAGCAACGCTGAGGCCAGCAGCAGCCAGCGGGAACAGCCCCTGCCAGAAGCGTCGCCTCCGCTGCACTTGTTCGTGGCGGGCATCGGCATAGGCCCTCGCTTCCGCGACCACGCTGCTGCCGCGCAATTGGCCAAGGGCGGTCCATACCTGTTCGATGCCTTCGGGCAGGTTTTGCGAACGGGGTTCAGTCATGGGCGTCCCCATTCATTTCAGCTATCCGATTGGCGCAATGATCGAGTGCGAGGCGGACATGCTTTTCGACCATGGAAATGCTGATACCCAGTTGCTGCGCGATTTCCGCATGCGTGAGATTGTCAAAACGATAGAGCACGAGAGCGGCCCGGCGTTTGGGATGTAGTTCTGCCAGCGCGGCTTCCAGAATGGCGAGTTGCTGGCGGCCGATGGCGGCCTGCTCGGTGGAGGGAGAGGGGCAGGCCACATGCTCGTATGTGTCGCCATCCCGTATGACGATATGGCGGCGTATGGCGGATGCGCGGCTTCGGTCCCGGATCAGATTGATCGCGGTTGTGCGCAGAAAAGCACCGGGATCGCGCACATCCGTCCGGTCGAGTGCGGCGGTCAGGCGCAAATAAGCATCCTGAACGATATCGCTGGCATCATCGGTGTGCACCCCTTTGCCACGTACCATCCGGGTCAGCTTGGCATAATGTTGTATGGCCCGCTGCATCAAAATCGATTTGCGGATTGCCGCCACCCTCTTCTCCGAGCCGATTTGCTTTGTGCGTGGCCATAGAGGGCACGCGTGAAATTTTTATGTGCGATTGCGGGTCGGTTCTCCTCGCCCGTCTAACCCTACGCAAGCAGACGCGCCGTCACAAGGTGCGATTGGGAGGAGAGTATAAATGCAATTCACACGTGCGCATCTTATTGCCGGTACGGCGACCGCTTTGATCCTGGCATCTCCGGTCTTTGCGCAGCCCGTGCAGGCCGCGCAGGTTTATACGCAGCAAGCGCTGCCCATGAATATAGCGTTGAAGCAGTTCGCCAATGCCGCCCGTTTGCAGATCATGTTTTCCGACCGCGAAGTTCAAGGCACGTATGCGCCGGCATTGAACGGGCGCTATACGGTTGAGGAGGCGCTGGACCGGTTGCTGACAGGCAGTGGCCTTGCGCACAAAACGGTGCGGGGCAAAGTCGTGATTATCCAGCGGGCCGCCACGCCAATCAAAGTCAGTTCGCGCGAAGGACGGCCCGTAGCGCGTATGGTGAAAGCGGAGCCGGCTGGTGCGGATGCAGAGTCCGCATCCGCGTCGCCAGGTGTCGAAGAAATCGTGGTGACCGCGCAAAAGCGGGCGGAAAACCTTCAGAAAACTCCGCTGGCCATCAGCGCGGTGACAGCGGAAACGATTGAGGCGCGTGCGATCACCAGCACCGCCAACCTCGGTTCCATAGCGCCCAGCCTGGTGGTTGCGCCAGCCACGCAGGCATCGAACAACGTGGGGCTGTTCATTCGTGGATTGGGCAGTTCCGATCCGTTGCTCACCTCAGATTCGCCGGTTGGCCTTTATGTGGACGGGGTCATTCTGGCGCGTACCGCAGGTTCGGCTTTTGAAATCGCCGATCTGGAACGAGTGGAAGTGCTCCGTGGGCCGCAAGGCACCTTGTATGGTCGCAACACGATTGGCGGCGCGGTCAACCTCATCACGCGCAAGCCGGGTGACACTTTCTCTGTCCGCCAGAAGCTGTCTGTCGGCAATTTCGATTTCTTTCAGTCGCGGACCGTCGTCGATACCGGTGAACTGGGCGATAGCGGGTTGCGGGCATCTTTCACCTATCTGCACAAGCAGCGCGATGGCGTGGTGGACAACACCAATGAGCCGGACAAACGCGATCCGGGCGCCAGCCGCACGGACGGGGCAAGGGCAGTGGTCACGTTCGATCGCGGTACTGGGCTGCGTGCAACCTATGCCTACGATTATAATCGCAATGTCTCCTATTCGTTCGCATTCCAGTTAACGGCCGTACGGCCCGATCTGGCGGCGTTTTTTGCGGGCTCGCCTGCTGCGGGCGGTGGCGCGCTGGTGGTTTCGCCCACACGGCTTGACCGTGTCAGTCTCGATGAAAACGGGCGGACGAAGGATATCGTTCAGGGGCACACGCTGACACTGGAAGCCGATCTCGGTGACAATCTGACCCTGCGTTCGCTCACCGGTTATCGCAAATGGCGGCAGAGCGTCACAGGCAGCACATTCCAGGGAACATCGGGGTTGCTGGGGACGATACGCGGGCAGGGCAATACACTCTACCCGGTCAGCCTCTACCGTGCCTGGGGGGAGCGCCGCCAGCATCAGTGGTCTCAGGAAATCAACCTTATCGGCAAAGTGGCGGATAAGATCGACTATGTTATCGGAGGCTACTACTTTCAGGAAAAGGGGTATGAAGATTCCCCTCAGATCGTGGACTTCGTAACCGCACAGGGTGTGGTGCGTTCCAATCCGCAATTGGTTTATGGCACGAAATCTTCCACCAAGGCCTTGTTCACGCAAGCAACCTGGCACGTGAATGATAAGCTGGGGCTGACTGGCGGCATACGATACACGTGGGACAAGAAGTGGCTCGATCAACTGGCCCCGGTCGTGCGTTCTCCGGTTGTGGATTTCAGTAAGTTCAACTGGGCGGCCACGCTGGATTACAAGTTCAGCAATAATGTCATGGGGTATGCTCGCGTGGCCACCGGCTATAAGGCGGGCGGCTTCAGTGCCCGTTCGTTTGACAGCGGGTTCAAGCCCGAGAATCTGACCTCCTATGAAATCGGCTTGAAAACCGATTTGCTGGATCGCCGTCTGCGGATCAACGCCACTGCCTATCTGGCCGATCACAAGGATGTGCAGGTCAATTCATTCCAGGCCACGCCGAACGGTGCTTCGGCGGTTGTCACCAATGCGGGCAAGGCGCGGTACAAGGGTGTCGAACTGGAAGTGAATACCGTGCCAGTGCGCGGCCTGACTGCCTATGCCACGTTTGGCTATGTCGACCGCAAGTTCAAGAAATTCGAAATCTATAACACTTCGGCCAATTCGCTGGGGTATCCGGTCGGGCAGATTGTCGATATCGCGGATATCGCCCACTTCAGCTATTCGGCTTCGACCACGCTCAACGCGGGCGCCCAGTATGAATTCCCGGCCTTCGATTTTGGCAAGCTGGCGGCGCGGCTCGATTATAATTACCGTTCCAAGGTCTGGTATACGCCGAACCCTCTTTCGGCCCCCTTTGCCGACCAGATCGTTTCCCCAGGGCGGGGTTTGCTGGATGCGCGGATTACCTTGTCCGACATTGCAGTTGGACCGGGCAAGGCTTCCGTTTCGGTCTGGGGCAAGAACATCACCGACAAGAAATATCGGGCTGCCGGTATCGATTTCGGCACCCTGGGCTTTGGCGGCAACGTCTATGGCGATCCCGCCACCTGGGGCGTCGATTTGAATCTCCAGTTCTGAAATGTCCGGCGGTGTGGGGACAACCTTACCCCGCACCGCCATTCGGAAAAGGGAGAAATGGGATGGCTTTGAAACGACGCTTGCGGCTCTATGCGCCATTGGTTGCCTGTGCGGTTGCTGGCCTGTCTCCGCTGGTGGCAACCGACAAAGGCCCCGCCGTGGACATACAGACATCGGCATGCCGCGCGTACGATGCCCAGCATGCGGTGGAAGCGATGGCACTTCGCTTGATCGCTACGCCAGAGATGCAAAAGGTCCGCGCCGAAGCAGCGGAACGCTGGCAGGCAAATTGGGGGCCGGTTTCTGACGAAGCGAGCAAGGAATTCCCCCGCGCGTTGGATGAACTGATCTTCAACGCGGCTTTGAAGACGGTGGTTCACGCCACCCGGCCGCCGGCAATGATCATGCTGATCAATCGCCCGACACGCCATGGCGATGTGGCTGTGCCGGGCACCCGTTATGGCTGGGACAACACCGATAATGTCTATGGCAGCATTCCCGTCGATCCGCGGGCGACTTACCGCCTTTCCGGGCGAATGCCCGCTAACGGCACCAATCTGAATCTGTCCGTATGGTCGAAGGACGGGATCGTGCTGACCAATCTCGCCCGATCCGACATAAAGACGGACGCCAACGGTCGTTTCACGCTTTCCGTGGGGGCGGGGGAGCATTTCGATATCCCGCTGGCGGCCAATGCCAGTCACATCATGGTGCGTGAAACGCTGGCTGACTGGGATACCGATACGCCGATCTATATCGATGTGGAGCAAACCAGCGGAGATAAGTCCGTGGTTCCGCCCCTCCCGGTGCTGGCATCCGAAGCCGCAACGGCGGTGCGTGGAATGGTGGGCAAGTTGGAAGGGTGGCGCAGTTCGCTCTACCGCAAATATCCCGCCAACGAGTTTGTCCAGCCATGGGCCGGACGGACCGACAATGGCGGTTTGCCCAATCAGGCATATTCCATAGGCTATTTTGCGCTGCAGGATGACGAGGCGCTGGTGTTCGACATCGGCGTGGGTGGGGCACGTTATTTTTCGTTCCAGCTATCAGACATCTGGGGCACGAGCGGGGACTTCGTCCGCCATGTCAGTACGCTCACCAACAAGCAATCGCACGCGAATGCAGATGGAACGCTGACTTACGTGGTATCGGTTCGCGATCCGGGTGTGCAGAACTGGATCAGCACGCAAGGCTGGCATGAAGGGGATATCACGCTGCGCTGGCAGCAGGTGAACGGTACGCCGTCGATCAAGGTTCGGCATATCAAACTGGCCGATCTGGCCACCGTACTCCCCCTTGATACGCCAAGCTTTGATGCGGCGGCGCGGCACAAGCAAATCGAGGCGCGCGCGCGCAATCCCTATGGGCAATGGCTGGATGCGCGCTGCGCACACTGATCGCTTACGCTGTATCGTACTTGATGGGAGAGAGATGATTATGCGGATGAAAACTGTTCTATCGGGGCTGCTCGTGGCCGTGGCCATGTCGGGTGGCCCTGCTTTTGCAAAGGATCGTGCACCCGAAGCATCGCCATCGCCTGTGGCGGCACCGACGAAGGATGCCGAGGAACTGGCGGCGGCATGGGATGAATTTACCGGAACCCTGGGCAATCTGACGGCATTTCTGCGCGATCATCCCTTTTACAAGGACGCGGAAAATCGGCCCGCCGCCTATTCATACCTTGCCGGATTGACGATTGCGCGGCTGGAAGAAGATGTCATCTTCGATCCGGCACAACCCTATTTCCGGGTGCTCGATCATCGTATTCGCGAAGGCGGCGATAACCCCGATCAGCGTTATTTGATGACGGCAATCGAAGGCGGCGAAACCTATCGTGTCTGGGGGAGAGTGGGGAAGGAGCGCCGTCTCGATTTTCAGGTCTATGCGGGCGATCCGTTCGTGCCCAATGGCGGGCGCGCCGCCTCGTTCCTGAGTTCGGATAAACTTGAGCGGGCTCCCGATGGAACATTCGAGGTCTGGATTTCCCCCACGCGGCATGCGGGCAACTGGCTGGAAAATCCCACCGATGGCAACCAATTGCTGGTCCGCCAGATTTTCAGCGATTGGAGCAAGGAAGTTCCGGGGGATGTGCATATCGACCGGGTGGGGCATGAAGGCGATCTGAAACCCGCGCTTTCCGAAAAGGCCATGGCCGCACGTCTGCGCAAGGCCGCGGCTGACCTGAACACCCATATTCGGGTATGGCCGGCCATGGTGGCAAACCGTTATATGTCCTTGCCTGCCAACACCCTGAATCCGCCGAACGATCCCGGCGCGATGGGTGGCGTGCCGGGCCGCTTTATGGTCAGCGGCAATTTCGATCTCGCCCCCGATGAAGCGATGATTGTGCGGACCTGGCCGATGAGCGGGAATTACCAGGGCATCCAACTGGCCGATCCATGGTTCTCGTCTCTGGAATACGGCAATCGCCAATCCAGCCTGACCGGCGATCAATCATACAAGAGTGGCGATGGATCGTACTACTACGTGATCGCTCGCCGCGACCCCGGCGTGCCCAATTGGGTGGATACGGTCGACCGTCAACGCGGTGTGGTCTTGCTGCGGTTTGATGGCATGAAGGAAACGACTTTCGATCCAGCGAAATACCCGACCGCGCAAAAAGTCAAAATCGCGGACCTGCGTAAATATCTGCCGCGCGATACGCCCACCGTAACGCCAGAGCAGCGCAACAAGGCAATCGCCGAACGCCGCCGTCACGTCCAGTTGCGGTTCGACAACTAACCGGAACCATTCGTCAGGCAGGTTGCATGGCAAGCGTGCGATCTGCCGCAATGGCGAGATATGGCAGCATCTATCTAGACGGCTTGGTCAACGAGGCAGGCTTCAGCTTCAATCAGGACCTGTCGGCAATCGAACGGATTGAAGTGCTGAAAGGTCCTTCGTCCATGTTGTTCGGCTGGACCTCGCGCGAGGGCTGGCGCCCGGATTGAATGACGGATCAGCGCGGCAGCGCATCGGGATAGCTCTGATATTTCGACCCGATTAGGGTGAGAGATCGTGCACTATGGCGAACTGCCCATCTTCTGGCGGAATGCGTTCGCATTCACGTATCTCTACGCTTACGTAGAACCGTAACCCCGAAGAGGGTTATCTTCTCCTTCCGAGGTAACCCTTTCTTTTTCGCGGGAGGGGCGTTGTCTCAGGAGGTTTGGATAACTCCTATTCATTCAGTTGGGTTATGGGGGCGAGGACAAGATAGCGGTAAGACCCTGAGTCGAGTGAGGGTATTGCGGATAGCGCGCTTTTTACCCGTATGATCGGGCCTCTCACCCCAACCCGCTAAAGAAGGATAATTGCTGAGCAGGCAATTATTTCTTGAGGGATTAATCCCAATTGAGATAGTAGGAAATTGTCAGTGTCATCCGGCCGGTTGCGAATCCCATGTTGCAGCCTGCCTGAAGGGCGCCGCATGGCATTGGAAGGATATGAGCTTGCTCTGCGCGATAGCCCTGAAAACTCTTGCTCCAACAGCACTCACGCTCATCTTCTAATCGGAATTCGCGCTTTGGTTGTTTTGTACAGGCTGCTTCCCCTGTTGATCGTGCTTGGCGTGGCCGGGATATTTCTGGCGGGTCGATCCGGCCCCGGTCACGATGGGCCGATTGTAATCGGTTATCAGACAGTTATCGATCCCTCAAAGATCCCTCAAGCTGATGGATTGTACGAGAAGGCCATGGGCAGGCCGATTGAATGGCGCCGGTTTGAAAGCGGCACGGATGTGATGGCGGCCTTGGCTTCCGGTTCGGTGCAGATAGCCGATCTGGGCTCCAGCCCGTTGGCGGCGGCAACAACCCGTGAACTGCCGATTGAGACAGTTCTGATCCTGGCGGAAATCGGTAATTCCGAAGCTCTGGTCACGCGTGACGGCAGCAATATCCGCTCCCCGCAAGACTTGTCGGGAAAGAAGGTGGCCGTTCCCTTCATGTCGACGGCGCATTACAGCCTGCTTTCTGCGTTGAGGCACTGGAATGTCGATGCCTCGAAGATCCAGATCCTCAATTTGCGCCCTCCGGAAATCAATGCTGCATGGCGCAGGGGCGATATCGATGCCGCCTATGTCTGGGACCCGGTGCTGGGCAAGCTCAAGGCTTCTGGCAGAGTGCTGACGACTTCGGAGGAGGTGAGCAGGTGGGGCGCCCCGACATTCGAGGCATGGGTGGTTCGCAAGGATTTTGCCCAGCGCTATCCCAAGGCGGTGACGGCATTCGTGCGAGTGACGCTGGATGCTCATGATGCCTATCGGGCGAATGGAGCCACTTGGGGGTCCCAATCCCCGCAAGTCGCCAAGATCGCCCGGCTGACCGGTGCGGACCCGCAAGATATTCCGGGTCTGCTTGCGGGCAGCAATTTCCCCACCGCGACCGAGCAACTCTCAAGCAGATTGCTGGGCGGGGGAACGGCCCATGCGCTGAAAGATACCGCAACCTTTCTGAGGCAGCAGAGAAGGCTCGACCGCACCCTGCCTTCCTACACGGCTTATGTGAGCGACCGCTTCATTCCGCGCGATAGCCATAATCACGAAGGGAAGGAGTAGATGCCCACTCTTTCGGTTCAGTCGGTCAGTATGTTCTATCCCAGCGCTCGCGGGGTGGTCCATGCGTTGGACGATGTTTCACTGGATGTCCGGAAAGGTGAGATCCTCGTGGCCTTGGGGGCTTCGGGGTGCGGCAAATCGACTTTGCTGGGGTTGATGGCGGGTTTTCAGTTTCCGCAGCAAGGGCAGGTGCTGGTCGGCGGCAAAGTGGTTGGCGGGCCGGGCGCGGATCGTGGCGTGGTTTTTCAGGACGATGCCTTGATGCCCTGGCTGAATGCCGAGGATAATGTCGCCTTCGGGTTGCGGTTGCAGAATGTCCGCCGGAACGACCGGCTGGAAACCGCTCGTCGAATGTTGGACCTCGTAGGTTTGAAGGGCTTTGCCCATCATGCCGTGCATGAAATGTCCGGGGGCATGCGGCAGCGGGTCGGTCTCGCCCGCGCTCTGGCGGCTGACCCAGACTTTCTTCTGATGGATGAACCCCTCGGCGCGCTGGATGAACTGACGCGGGAAAAGATGCAGGCTCTCTTGCTCGATCTGTGGCAGCGCACGGGCAAAGGCATTTTCATGATTACGCACAGTATTGAAGAAGCGCTGTTCCTGGCTACCGATCTTGTGCTGCTGACACCCCGGCCCGGGCGTGTCAGGCATCGCCTCAAGTTCGATTTCGCGCGGCGTTACATCGCGGGGGAGCCGGTTCGGGCGATCAAATCCGATCCCGCGTTCATTGCTGCGCGGGAAATGCTTCTGGCCGAAATATTCGCCGCGGAAGAGGAGGCTCAGTATGCCGCCGATTGAAGGGACGATCCTGCCGGAAGCGTTGGCAGAAACGCCGATCCAGCCCCCGGCGAGCTTCAAGAACGCTTCGCGATGGAAGGTGCACGAGCCTGTGCTGACATCGGTTTTCACTATCCTGATAGGCTGGTGGGCGCTTAGCGCGAGCGGGTGGATATCGCCCATATTCCTGCCTGGACCGGGGCAGGTATTCGCCAAGTTTATGGATATCGCCACCACCGGCTTCATGGATGCCAGTTTGTTGCAGCACATTGCTGCCAGTTTGGGCCGGGTTGGTCTCGCTTTGCTGTTCGCTCTTGTGACTGCCATTCCCGTGGGGATGGCGATGGGGTTGAACCGTCATGTGAACGCGACGCTCGATCCGTTTATCGAATTCTATCGCCCCATACCTCCGCTCGCTTATTTGCCGCTGATCGTGATCTGGCTCGGCATCGGCGAACCCACGAAGGTATTGTTGATCTACCTCGCCATTTTCGCGCCTCTCGTCATTGCAACCGCCAACGGAGTGCGGCGTGTCGATCCTGCCCGCATTCAGGCGGCCCGATCGTTGGGCGCCGATACGGGGCAGCTTGTTCGCCTCGTCATTTTTCCCAGTGCGCTGCCCGATATCCTGACCGGCATTCGCATTGCGCTGGGGGTGGGCTGGTCGACCCTTGTGGCGGCCGAATTGGTGGCCGCAACGCGCGGCCTCGGTTTCATGGTGCAGTCGGCTGCGCAGATGCTCGTGACCGATGCCGTGATCGTCGGGATACTGATGATCGCTCTGATTGCGGCGCTGCTCGAAATCGGGTTGCGCGCGCTTGAAAAGAAATTCGTGGGATGGGCCACGCCTGCCCGTCGCTAAACTATCCATCAATAGCGGATGTCATGAAGGAAATCGGATAATGGGTATCGTTCTCACCCGCCTGACGCCAGCGATCGGCGCTATCGTAGAAGGCGTGGATTTGTCCGCCTCGCTCGATGCCGAAACGCGTTCGATGCTCGAAGCCGCATTGGTGGAGCATCAGGTGTTGTTCTTTCGCGGACAGGATATCACGCCCCAGCAGCATAAAGCTTTTGCGGCTGGCTTCGGCGATTTGCACATCCATCCGATTTATCCGCAAAGCGACGATGTTCCTGAGATCATGGTACTGGATACCGAACGGAACGATCTGCAGGACAATGCAATCTGGCATACGGATGTTACGTTTATCGAGACTCCCCCGCTGGGGGCGGTTCTGGCGGCGCGCAAGCTGCCGCCGACAGGGGGCGATACCTTGTGGGCGAGCGCCGCCGCCGCCTATGAAGGGCTTTCGCCCCCTTTCCAGAAGCTTTTGGATGGTTTGACGGCGACTCACGAATTCATCAAATCGTTTCCGCTGGAACGCTTCGGCAATGGCCCCGAAGCGTTGGATAAGTGGGAAAAGGCAAGGAGGAGCAATCCCCCGATCATCCATCCCGTGATCCGCACGCACCCGGTGAGCGGGCGCAAGGCCCTGTTCGTCAACGACGGCTTTACGACCCGGATCAACGAACTGGAGCCGAAGGAGAGCGCCGCCGTGCTGGCGTTCCTGTTCGAACATCTGGCGAAGCCGGAATATGTTGTCCGCTGGCGCTGGCAAGAAGGGGACGTGGCGTTTTGGGATAATCGGGGGACCCAGCATTATGCCGCCGACGATTATCGGCCCGCGCACCGGATCATGCATCGGGCCACCATCCTGGGTGACAGGCCGTATTGAGGATCGGCAGGGATGAGAGGTCCGGCCTTTGACCATCCTATTCGGCAGCCGGAGACATTCTGCCAACGGGTGTGACCGGCATAATATTTGTTGCATGGGCGCGGGCACTGTCATGCAAGTGCAACGAAGCGCTCCTACCGGCCGTCGCGGGACTTATGCCCATTGGAGATTCTCGCGATGTTCAAGAAATTCGTGGTTGCGGCCGGAGTGGCCGCAGTGCTCGTCGGTGCCGCTCAGGCTGAAAATTTCACCGGGGCAGGCGCCACTTTCCCTGCTCCCGTCTATTCCGCCTGGGCGCAGAGCTATCGTTCGGCCGCAGGTGACGAACTGAATTACCAGGCGATCGGTTCGGGCGGTGGTATCCGCCAGATCAAGGCGAAGACGGTCGATTTCGGCGCTTCCGACAAGCCGCTGACTTCTGCGGAACTGGCTGAATCCGGCCTGATGCAGTTCCCCACCGTGATCGGCGGTGTGGTGCCGATCATCAACGTGCCAGGCGTCAATCCGGGCCGTCTGCGGCTGACGGGTTCGCTGCTTGGCGAAATCTACATGGGGCGCATAACGCGCTGGAACGATCCGCAGATCGCCAAGATCAATCCGCAGATCAAGATGCCGCCGATGCCGATCACGGTGGTGCATCGCTCGGATGGGTCGGGCACTTCCTTTATCTTCACCTCCTTCCTCTCAATGAAGAACGCCAATTGGGCGAAGGCGGTCGGCGCCAGCGATTCGGTGAGCTGGCCTGTCGGTCTGGGCGGCAAGGGCAATGACGGCGTCGCTGCTTTCGTGAAGCAGACCAAGGGCTCGATCGGCTACGTCGAATATGTCTATGCGAAGAAGAATGCGACTTCGCACATTCTGGTTCAGAACAAGGCTGGCAACTTCCCGCAGCCGAGCGCCGCTTCCTTCGCCGCTGCCGCTGCCAGTGCTCCATGGGGCAAGACCCCGGGCAACTCGGTGATGCTGCTCGACCAGCCGGGCGCCACTGCCTGGCCGATCAGCGGTGCGACCTTTATTTTGATGTACAAGAATCCGGCCAATCCGGCCCGTTCCGCCAATGTGCTCAAATTCTTCGATTGGGCTTATAAAAACGGCGACAAGACGGCTGCTTCGCTCGATTACGTGCCGCTGCCGGTGGCGGTGAAGAACGCCATGCGTAAGCAATGGGCTTCGCAGATCACGGCGGGCGGCAAGCCTGTCTATATCAGCAAGTAAGCTGCGTAATACCGATGGTTTCAGCCACTTCTCTGGCTCCAACCGGTCAGAATATCCCGCGGAGCGATGCTTCGCGGGATATTCCCGGCAAACGGGGCGATGGTCGGCTTTTCCAGTCGCTGTGTTTTTCGGCGGCTATGCTGCTGATGGCGGCACTGTTCGGCCTGATCGTCTCGCTTGTCTGGGGCGGGTGGCCGGCCTTCGAAAAATTCGGCGTCGGCTTTCTTTTCTCCAGCGAATGGAATCCGGTTACCGATGAATACGGGGCGGCGGGGCCGATTGTCGGCACGTTGGTCACCGCCGTGCTTTCGCTGGTCATGGCGCTGCCCTTGGCCGTGGGGGTTGCGGTCTTCCTGGTCGAATTCT
>CAYXMY010000040.1:0-23441 GCA_964466155.1 uncultured Caenibius sp.
TCTGGCGGCAACGCGCGCTGATCCGCAGGCTGGCGGTGCCTATTGCTCTCGCGCTTGGAGCGGGGGCGACAACCGCGATTGTCAGCGCCGTCGGGATTCTGGCCCTGTTCGGCGCACCGCGCGATATTCTCGCTTCCATTGCGCCGCGGGCGACGACCACGCCGGTTGCCATGGCCATCGCAGAGCAGTTGCACGGTATTCCCACGCTGGCTGCGGTGATCGTGCTGTTTGCGGGCGTTTTCGGGGCCATGATCGCCACCCCGCTGTTCAACGCCATGAAAATCGATGACTACCGCGCGCGCGGCTTCGCGGTTGGGGTTTCCGCGCATGGCTTTGGCGCGGCGCGGGCGTTTCAGGTCGATTCCACGGCGGGGGCGTTCGCCAGTCTCGGCATGGCGTTGAATGCGCTTGTAACCGCTGCGCTGCTGTCGATTCTGGCCCTGATGTTTTGATCGGCAGGATCGGCCAGCCGGAAGGTTCCGTTCCAGGGGCGCGGCGCGCATCGGCAGGGGGTATTTCCCGGCTTCCGGATGTGGCTTGCAACGAAGTTTATGCCATTTGACGAACTTCACTTGGCGTTCACTAAAGCGCTGGCTATACGCACGCCATGCTGACGAAGACCCGCTCTTTCCGCTCGCCCGCCCGCATCGCGATCCTCGCTTCTGCCGCAACGGCGCTGTTGCTGACTGCCGGCTGTGGCGGTGGCCCGCGCGCGAACAAGGGAACCTCCTATGTCGCGCGCGATGTGGAAACGCTGTATGCGGCGGCGAAACAACGGCTTGACCGTGGGCAAGCGCGCCAGGCGGCCGCGCTGTTCGACGAAGTGGAACGCCAGCACCCCTATTCCCCCTGGGCGCGCCGTGCTCAGATCATGAGCGCGTTTTCCTATTACGTCGCCAAGAATTACAACCAGTCGATCCAGTCGGCGCAACGCTTCCTGTCGATCCATCCGGGCAACAAGGATGCGGCTTACGCCTATTACCTGATCGCCTTGTGCTATTACGAGCAGATCAGCGATGTGCAGCGCGACCAGAAGATTACCGAGCAGGCGCTGAACGCGCTGAACGAAGTGGTTCGCCGTTTCCCCGAGACGCGATATGCCAACGACGCGACGCTTAAGATCGATCTCGTGCATGACCATCTCGCGGGCAAGGAAATGGAAATCGGCCGTTTCTATGAAAAGTCCGGGCAGATGATCGCGGCGCGAATCCGTTTCCAGACGGTGATCGACAAGTATCAGACCACCAGCCACACGGCGGAAGCGCTTTATCGCCTTACGGAAAGCAGCCTCGCGTTGGGCATTCCCGAGGAAGCCAAGAAATATACCGCTGTGCTCGGTAAGAATTTCCCCGGCAGCAAGTGGTATGAGCGCGCGTACAAGCTGATGAACAAGTACGCACCGAACGCGCAGGCGAGCTGATCACAGCGGATTCGCAAGGCAGGCATCGCCGGGTTGTGCGCAACGCGGCGTCATGTCGTGACGGGGCGGAATGCTTGGGCTAGAAGCGGCGTACCGATGCTCAGCCAGCTGTCCATACGCAATATCGTGCTGATCGAATCGCTCGACCTCGCTTTCGGGCCGGGGTTGGGTGTGCTGACGGGCGAGACCGGCGCAGGCAAGTCGATCCTGCTCGATGCCTTGGGGTTGATTCTCGGCAATCGGGCCGATTCCGCGCTTGTCCGCGCGGGGGAGAATCAGGCTAGCGTGACGGCAAGCTTTGAATTTGCCGCACTGCCCGGCGCCTTGCAGAACGCGCTGAGCGAAGCGGAAGTGGCGATCGAACCGGGCGAACCGCTGCTGATCCGCCGCAGCCTCAAGGCCGATGGCGGCAGCCGGGCGTTTATCAACGATCAGCCGGTGGGTGTGGCGCTGCTGCGCGAAATCGCGCCCGCACTGGTAGAATTGCATGGCCAGCATGATGACCGGGGACTGGTCAATCCGCGCGGGCATCGCGAATTGCTCGACCGCTATGCCGCCGCCGATATCGCCGGTCTGGCCGAGGCATGGCAGGGATGGCGCGCGGCCGGGGAACGCCTTGCGGCGGCCCGGCTATCCATTGAAGAGGCGAAGGCGGAGCAGGATCTGCTGCTCGCCTATCTTGCCGAACTGACCGCGCTCGAACCTGTCGAAGGGGAGGAGGAAAGCCTCGCCGGTGCCCGTGCCGACATGCAGAAGGGCGAAAAGCTGGCCGGCGATCTCGAAGATTTGCGCCATCTGTGGGAAGGCTCCGATTCCGCGTTGGCGGGCCTGCGCGGCGCGGCGCGGCGGCTGGACCGGATAGCGGGGGAACATCCCTTGCTGGCCGAAGCGCTGGAAGCGCTGGACCGCGCGGTGATCGAAGCGGGAGAGGCGGAGGAGAAATTGGCCGCCGCCGCCAATGCCCTGCTGTTCGATCCGGCTGAACTGGACCGGATCGAAACCCGCCTGTTCGAACTGCGGGCGCAGGCGCGCAAGCACCATTGCCAGGTGGACGATCTGCCTGAAAAGATGCGCACGATGCGGGCTGCGCTCGATTCCATCGAACATGGCGAGGCGGAGATTTCCGATCTGATCGCCGCCGAACGCGCGGCTTACGAACACTATCGCGCCCTGGCCGAAGCGGTGCATGCGCAACGCAAGGACGCTGCAACGCGGCTGGACAAGGCTGTGGCGGCGGAACTGGCGCCGCTCAAGCTTGATACCGCACGTTTCCGCACGGTCGTCACTCCCTTGCCGGAGGAGCGGTGGGGGCCGCAGGGGATGGACAGTGTCGAGTTCCTGATCGCGACCAATCCCGGCGCCGATTTCGCGCCGCTGGCCAAGATCGCCTCGGGCGGCGAGCTGTCGCGCTTCATTCTCGCGCTCAAGGTCGCGCTGGCGGAACAGGGCGGCGCAGCCACCGTGATTTTCGACGAGATCGACCGGGGCGTGGGCGGGGCAGTGGCTTCGGCCATCGGCGAACGGCTGGCGCGGTTGGCTGACGGTGGGCAGTTGCTTGCGGTGACGCACAGCCCGCAAGTCGCCGCGCGGGGCGGCACGCATTACATGATCGCCAAAAGCTCCGAAGGCACGGTGACGCGCACTTCGGTGATGCTGCTCGACGCTGCCGGGCGGCAGGAAGAAATCGCCCGGATGCTGTCCGGCGCGGAAATCACCGCCGAAGCCCGCGCGCAGGCGGACCGGTTGCTGGAGGGGGTGTGATGCCCCTCGTCCTGAAACTCCTTTACCAGAACAGTTGCTGACCATGGCCCCCATCACTGAAGCAGACGCCGCCAATGAACTGATGCGCCTGGCGCGGCAGATCGCGCGGCATAACCGGCTCTATCACGCGGAAGATGCGCCGGAGATTTCCGACGCGGAATATGATGCGCTGGTGCGGCGCAATGCAGAACTCGAAGCCGCGTTTCCCAATTTGATCCGGCCGGACAGCCCTTCGCAATTGGTGGGGCATGAGGTGACGTCTTCCCCCTTGTCCAAGGTCCGCCACGAAATCCGCATGATGAGCCTCGACAACGCCTTCAGTGACGAGGAGGTGGCGGAATTCGTCGCCCGTGTGCGGCGTTTCCTCAATCTGCCGGAAGGGGAGGCAGTGGCCTTCACGGCGGAAGACAAGATCGATGGCTTGTCCTGCTCCCTGCGGTACGAAAACGGGCAACTCGTGTGCGCGGCGACGCGTGGCGACGGGCAGGTGGGGGAAGACGTCACCCCCAACGTCGCGCATATCGCGGATATTCCGCAGCGCCTGCACGGCGATGCGCCTGCCGTGTTCGAGATACGCGGCGAAGTGTATATGGAAAAGCACGCCTTCGTGGCGCTGAACCGGCACCTTGTCGCCGAAGCGCAGGAGAAGGCGGAAAGCCGGGGCGAAGTGTTCGATCCCACCGGCGTGCGTCAGTTCGCCAACCCGCGTAACGCGGCAGCGGGATCGCTGCGGCAGAAGGATGCGGCGGTCACGGCGAAACGTCCCTTGCGTTTCTGGGCGCATGGCTGGGGCGCGGCGAGCGAGGTGCCGGGCAGCAGCCAGCACGAAGTGATGCAGCAGATCGCCCGCTGGGGATTGCCGATCTCGCCGGAAATGATCCGCTGCGGCACGCTGGAGGAAATGCTGGCTGCCTATACCCGGATCGCGGCGGGCCGCGCCAGTCTGCCGTATGAAATCGACGGTGTGGTTTACAAGGTCGACCGGCTGGATTGGCAGCAGCGGCTGGGTTTCGTCGCCAAGGCCCCGCGCTGGGCCATCGCGCGCAAGTTCCCTGCGGAACAGGCCGAAACCACGCTTGAGACAATTGATATCCAGGTCGGCCGCACGGGCAAGTTGACCCCGGTCGGCCGTCTGGCGCCGGTGCTGGTGGGCGGGGTGACGGTGACCAATGTCACGCTGCACAACCGCGATGAAATCGCCCGGCTAGGCGTCCGTGTGGGCGACAGGGTGGTGATCCAGCGTGCGGGCGACGTGATCCCGCAAGTGGTCACCAACCTGACGCGGGAGGGAGAACGGCCTGCTTTCATATTCCCCGATCACTGCCCCGAATGCGGCAGCGAAGCCGTGGCGGAAGAAGGCGAAGTCGATGTGCGCTGCACCGGTGGGCTGATCTGCCCGGCGCAGCGGACCGAGCGGCTGAAACACTTCGTCAGCCGCGGTGCGCTCGACATCGACGGGCTGGGTGAGAAGACCATCGACCAGTTCTTCGCGCTGGGTTGGCTGGAAAGCCCGGTCGATATCTTCCGGCTGCGCAAGCGGCGCGAAGAGATTCTGGCTCTCGACGGTTGGCAGGACAAGTCTGTGGACAACCTGTTGAAAGCCATCGAGGCACGGCGCGAACCCGATGCGGCGCGGCTGCTGTTCGGCTTGGGCATCCGCCATGTCGGGGCGGTGACGGCGCGCGACCTGATGAAGGGGCTGGGCGATATTCATCGGCTGCCCGGCAAGGCGACCGAATTCGCGGCCTATCGCGTTGAGCATCCGCGTGGGCCGGAAGAGAAGGAAAGCCCTTTCAACATCCGTATGACCGAGGCGGTGAAGCGGATTTTCGAAGTCACCACGGACGGGATCGGCACGGCTGTCGGGCATGCTCTGGCCGATTTCTTCCACGAGGATCATAACCGCAAAGTGTGGGACGATCTTCTCTCCGAAGCGTCCCCGCCGCCTTATATCGTGGAAACCCGGGATAGCGTGGTGGCAGGCAAGACGGTGGTTTTCACCGGCAAGCTGGAAACGATGAGCCGCGACGAGGCCAAGGCGCAGGCCGAAATGCTGGGGGCCAAAGCGGCCGGGTCCGTTTCGGCCAAGACCGATCTGGTGGTTGCCGGGCCGGGAGCCGGTTCCAAGCTCAAGAAAGCGGCGGAATTGGGGATCGAAGTGATCGACGAAGCGGCTTGGGCGGAGATCGTCAAGGCAGCAGGGTAAGGCATACAACCGTCACCCTGAACGCGGTTCAGGGCCCATTTCTCCAGATCGGGAAACCGTTTGCGGGGAGAGATGGATGCTGAAACGAGTTCAGCATGACGAAGCGAGCGACCGCAGGCCGCGCGGCAATCCAGGGCGGTACGGTGGCTCTGGACTGCTCCCCGGCTTTCGCCGGGGCAGCAGCCGGTTATGGCAACTTCTTCAGCCCGGCAGGGTGAAGTGATAGACGCACAGCTTGTTGCCATCGAGATCGCGGCAGTAACCGAAAGTCGCGCCATTTCCGCGGTCGCTGGGATCGCCTTCGTTGGAGCCTCCCAGTTCCAAGGCTTTGGCATGGAAAGTCGCGGCCTTTTCCGGCGATTCGAAGCTGAATCCGCACATCGTGCCATTGCCGATGGTGGCGTCGTTCCCGTCAAACGGGCGCATGACCCCAAACAGCGATGCGCCGTTGCTATAGACGCGTCCGCCGCGCGGATTGTCGAACATCTTTTGCCAGCCGGCCGAACCAAGCAGTTCGTCATAAAAGGCCAAAGCCTTGTCGAGATCGTTGGTGCCGACGGTGAAATATCCGGTGTGGGCCATGAAATTGTATCCTCTGTTATAGAATGATTTCGATTCAACTGGATGCCGCGATCGTCACGCGGCGGCGAGCGCCTGCTCGATATCCGCGATGATGTCGTCGATATGTTCGATGCCGACGGAAAGGCGCACGAGGTCTTCCGACACGCCCGCCTTGGCCAGTTCTTCGGGGCTAAGCTGGCGGTGCGTGGTCGATGCGGGGTGGCAGGCGAGCGATTTGGCGTCGCCGATGTTCACCAGGCGCAGGATCATCTGCAATGCGTCGATGAAGCGGGTGCCAGCTTCCTTGCCGCCTTCGATCCCGAAGCTGAGAATGCCCGATGCCTTGCCGCCGCAGATTTTCTGCGCAGTGGCGTGGAACTTGCTGTCGGGCAGCCCGGCGTAGCTGACCCATTTCACCTTGGGGTGCGCGTTGAGATATTGCGCAACTTTCAGCGCATTCTCGCAATGCCGTTCGATCCTCAGGCCCAGTGTTTCGAGGCCCTGCAGGATCAGGAAGGCGCTGTGCGGGGCGAGCGCCGCCCCGGTGTTGCGCAACGGGACCACGCGGGCACGGCCGATATAGGCCGCCGGGCCGAGCGCTTCGGTATAGACCACGCCGTGATAAGAAGGGTCGGGCTCGTTCAGCATCGGGAAGCGGTCCTTGTTCGCCACCCAGTCGAACCTACCGCTGTCCACGATGGCCCCGCCGATGGTGGTGCCATGGCCGCCGATATATTTGGTCAGCGAATGGACGACGATATCTGCGCCGTGATCGAAGGCGCGGCACAGGTAAGGCGTCGCCACGGTGTTATCCACGATCACCGGCACGCCATGGCGATGGGCGATTTCCGCGATCTTCTGGATATCGGCCACGTTGCCCGCCGGATTGCCGATCGATTCGAGGAAAACGGCCCTGGTCCGCCCATCGATGGCTGCTTCCATCCCCGCGTAATCGTCGTAGCCGACCAGCCGGGTTTCGATTCCCTGGCGCGGGAAAGTGTGGACGAACAGGTTGTACGTCCCGCCGTAGAGCTGGGAGACGGAAACGATGTTGTCCCCCACGCCCGCGATGGTCTGGATCGCATAGGTGATCGCCGCCATGCCCGATGCCAGCGCCAGCGCACCGATGCCGCCTTCCATTTCCGCGACGCGCGCTTCGAGCACCGCCGTGGTCGGGTTCATGATGCGGGTATAGATGTTGCCCGGCACCTTGAGATCGAACAGGTCCGCGCCATGCTGTGTATCGTCGAAAGTGTAGGAGGTCGTCTGATAGATTGGCACGGCCGCGGACTTCGTCGTCGGTTCCGACGTGTAGCCGTGATGCAGGGCCAGCGATTCCAGTTTCATCGTTCTCTCCTGAGGGGATGGCGTCGTTTCGGGACTTAAATCGCACTCAGGGCCAAAGGTCAAAGCCGTTCGGCGTCACCGCGCGGGCCGAGGCACCCATTTCATCACGCCACCCGAAAACGGCGTCCACCAGCCGGTGCGAATGCCTGCTGCAGCCAGCGTGTCGCTGGTCCATTGGTTGCAGGTGTTGATCGCCGTGTAGTGGGACGAGGCATCGTAAAACACATCGTAATCGGAATAACCGGGATGCCGGACGCGCTTGCCCGGCGGCGGGAGACTCGCTTCTATCCGCTGCACCAGCCTGGCATAGGCCGCTTCGCTGATACGCAGGGGGCGTAAGTCGTCGGCGGGGGCGGGGCGGACGTAGTGCGCAGCATGCACCAGCCCATCGCCGCCGATGGCAAGGATACGCAGCACCGTCATCGGAGACAGGTCCGACCATGTGGGCGTGTTGAGGAACACTTCGCGTTCACCCCAGGAAACCGCCAGATGCGTGTAGGGGCGGTTGGGGACGGCAATATCGGAGACGGGAAATTCTTTCCGCCAGTCCTTCTGCGGGCTGATCAGGGGGACGACGATGGCGGTATGAACGCCGTTGGTTTCGATCATGATCTCGACGCCACTTGCCGGTTCGCGCCATCCCGCATTGCGGGGAATCGACGATCCGATCCAGGCCGATAGCGGGACCAGGAGAGCAAGGGCGGCAAGCCCCAGCGCGATCCTGACCGCGAATCGCTTCACCATGAACGCGCCCATTCGGGCAGTTCTCCCCGCCGTATGGGATGAGGCCGTGCCGTGGCACGCTTGCGCAGCCACAGGATCGACCAATCGCCATTGGTTACCCGTGCCGCGAGGCGCATGCCGACATGAGCATATGCCTTGCGGACCTGATCTTCCTGCGTGGTCAAGAGCCCGGCCAGCAGAATGCTGCCGCCGGGCACCACCGTGGCAGCGAAGGGAGCGGAAAGTTCGACCAGCGGCCCGGCGAGGATATTGGCGATCAGCAGATCGTAAGGCGCGCGGGCCTGCAGCACCGGATCGTCCATCCCATCGGCCACGACCATGGTCAGTGCATTGGCCCCGGCACCCATCGCCATGCCATTGAGCGCGGCATTGTCCGCCACGACGTCGGCGCAGACGGCATCGATGTCGCTCGCCGTGGCGAGCGCGCGGGGCCACAAGGTCATCGCGGCAAAGGCGAGCAAGCCCGTGCCCGTGCCGATATCCGCCAGATTGCGGACGACCAGCCCGCTCCGCTTCATGGCGTCGAGCATGGCAAGGCAGCCTGCCGTGGTTTCATGCTGGCCAGTGCCGAAAGCCTGGCTGGCGGGAATCACGAAATCGACGACTCCGTCTTCATCGCGGGGAGGAAATTCCGGGGTGCGGACATGAAAACGGCCCGCGCTGATAGGTTCCACGCCTAGCTGGCTGAGAGTCACCCAATCCTGCTCGGGCAGCTTTTCGGTCTGAAGCTTGGGGGCCTCGTTGCCGAACAGGGCGGCAATGGCGGCCTTGTCGGCTTTGGTGGGTTTGCGCGGCAGCCACGCTTCGAGTTGCCATTCTTCGGGCCTGTCTTCGGCGATTTCGCTGCCGGAAAGGACGATATCCGCGTCCCATTCCAGCGCTTCCTCATGCGCAAGCAACGCAAATTGCACGATTTCGCGCGGGGCGAGGGCGGTGATTTTCCAGGTTTCGCTCATCTATGGATTGCACTAGCCTCTCTTGTGGCGAACGGAAACTGCGTTCCGACCGCTTGCCTTGACGAAGCATTTCAGTATTGGGGGCAAATCCCAGCGCCAGCAGGTGGCGCTTACACGCATATCAGGAAGGCGAGAATGGCAAACCGTCCGCTGTCACCGCACTTGCAGATCTGGAAATGGGGGCCTGCCATGCTGGTTTCCATCCTTCACCGTGTCACCGGTGACGGGATGGCGCTGGTTGGTCTCTTCGTCATGCTGTGGTGGCTTGGCGCTCTTGCAAGCGGCCCTCACTACTATGAAACATTCGCCCACTGGATGACTTCGCCGGTCGGCTATGTCGTGCTGGTTGGTCTGAGCTGGGCTTTCTTCAACCACCTGATGTCGGGGCTGCGCCATTTCGTGCTCGATATCGGCGCCGGTTACGAACTCAAGAACAACAAGGCGTGGTCGATCTTTTCGGTCGCTTTCGCCGTTGTTCTCACCGCCGGCTTCTGGGCCGTGATCTGCCTGCGCTGAAGTTAGGGGACACCATGGGTAACGGAACTTCTCTCGGACGTGTGCGGGGCCTCGGCTCGGCACATAGCGGCGCGCATCACTGGCTGTTGCAGCGCTTCACCGCCATCTCCAACCTCGTGTTGATGATATGGTTCATCGTTTCGGTCCTGCTGCTGCCGGATCTGAACTATGCCACCGCGCGCGAATGGCTTTCCGCGCCGATCCCGGCCACGGCGATGGCGCTGCTGATCATCAGCACTTTCTGGCATGCGCGCCTCGGTCTCCAGGTGCTGATCGAGGATTACGTGCATGAGGACGGCACCAAGTTCGGTGTGATCGCCCTGTTGAACCTCGCTGTTTTCGCTGGGGCTGGTTTCGCCCTGTTCTGTGTCGTCCGTCTGGCGCTGGGAGGCGCGTAACATGGCTTCTCAGCCCGCATACAAGATCATCGACCACACCTACGACACCGTGGTCGTCGGCGCAGGCGGTTCGGGCCTGCGCGCCACGATGGGTTCGGCCGAAGCCGGTCTCAAGACGGCCTGCATCACCAAGGTCTTCCCGACCCGCTCGCACACCGTGGCGGCGCAAGGCGGCATTGCCGCATCGCTGGGCAACAACACGCCCGATCACTGGACCTGGCACATGTACGACACCGTCAAGGGGTCGGACTGGCTGGGCGACCAGGACGCGATCGAATACATGGTGCGCGAAGCACCGCATGCGGTTTACGAACTGGAACACGCCGGTGTGCCGTTCAGCCGCAACAACGATGGCACGATCTATCAGCGCCCGTTCGGCGGCCACATGCAGAACATGGGCGATGGTCCGCCGGTGCAGCGCACCTGCGCCGCGGCCGACCGCACCGGCCATGCCATGCTGCATGCGCTCTATCAGCAATCGCTGAAGTACGATGCGGACTTCTTCATCGAATACTTCGCCATCGACCTGATTATGGACAACGGCAAGTGCGTCGGCGTGATCGCGCTGTGCCTTGATGACGGTTCGATCCACCGCTTCCGGTCGCATGCCGTGGTGCTGGCCACCGGCGGTTATGGCCGTTGCTATTACACCGCGACTTCCGCCCACACTTGCACGGGCGATGGCGGCGGTATGGTGCTGCGCGCCGGGCTGCCGTTGCAGGACATGGAATTCGTCCAGTTCCACCCCACCGGCATTTATGGCGCGGGCGTGCTCATCACCGAGGGCGCGCGCGGCGAAGGCGGCTATCTGACCAACTCCGAAGGCGAGCGTTTCATGGAACGCTATGCCCCTTCGGCCAAGGATCTGGCCAGCCGCGATGTCGTCTCGCGCTCGATGGCGCTGGAAATCCGCGAAGGCCGCGGGGTCGGCCCGCACAAGGACCACATCTACCTGCACCTCGATCATATCGATCCGGCGGTGCTGGCGGAACGCCTTCCGGGCATCACCGAAAGCGGCAAGATTTTTGCCGGTGTCGATCTGACCCGCCAGCCGCTGCCGGTGGTTCCGACCGTGCACTACAACATGGGCGGCATTCCCTGTAACTACCACGGCGAAGTCGTCACTCTGGGTGCCGATGGCAACCCGGATACGGTGGTTCCGGGCCTGTTCGCGGTGGGCGAAGCGGCCTGCGTATCGGTCCATGGCGCGAACCGTCTCGGCTCGAACTCGCTGATCGATCTGGTGGTATTCGGCCGCGCCACGGGCCATCGCCTGAAGGAAACCGTCAAGCCGAACTCCGCGCATGGCGAACTGCCGAAGGATTCGGCCGATATGGCGCTGAGCCGTCTCGACCACTTCCGCAATGCCAAGGGCGGTTCGCCCACGGCGGAAGTGCGCACCGAAATGCAGCGCGCGATGTCGGCCCATGCGGCGGTGTTCCGCACCGACGAACTGATGGCCGAAGGCGTGCAGAAGCTCGCCCAGACCTACAAGCGGATGGAAGACATTCATGTCACCGACCGCTCGCTGATCTGGAACTCGGACCTCGTCGAAACGCTGGAACTCGACAACCTGATCTCGCAGGCCAGCGTGACGATGGCGGGCGCTTATGCCCGCAAGGAAAGCCGCGGCGCCCATGCGCACGAGGATTTCCCGAATCGTGACGATGCCAACTGGATGAAGCACACCGTTGCCTGGTTCGATGGCTGGGGCGGCAAGGGCGGCGGCGTGAAGCTCGATTACCGCCCGGTGCACGAATACACGCTGACCAACGATGTCGAATACATCAAGCCCAAGGCTCGTGTGTATTGATTATGGAACAAGGCGCGCCGGTATAATGCCGGTGCGCCTTTCCCGCCTCCATTCCGGGGGGGCCATGACAGACGCTTCCAAAAATTCGCGCAAGACGCCCGATCCTCGCGGCCAGACTGACGAGGAACATCACGCTTACGCGCTCAAAGCCCGGGCCGAGCGGCGGGCGCAGGCCGAAGCGATCGGTGTCACCCCCGCATTCGTTTCCCGTCTGGTCGACAGTTTCTACGCCCGTATCCGCGCGGATGCGATTCTGGGGCCGATCTTCGAAGCCAAAGTCGACGACTGGGATGAGCATCTGGCCCGGATGAAACGCTTCTGGCGTTCGATCCTGTTCAGTTCTGGCGAATATTCTGGCAATCCGATGCGCAAGCATGTGGTTATTCCCGGCCTCGGGCGGGAGCATTTCGTGCACTGGCTGGAGATGTTCTACGCCACCTTGCGCGATGAATGTGCCAATGCGGAAGCGGTGGCGCTGGTGGGCGAACGCGCTCGCATGATCGCGGACAGCATGCTGACGGGCATCGCCATTCACCGCGAAGGGCTGGCCGGTTCCCGCGCCGGAAGCGATTTGCCACACCCCTGAAAGCGGGGCGCAACCGCTGCGCTCAGCGCCAGCGCAGCATATCCGGGCCAAGCTGGTCGAGCGCGGTGACGCCCATCAGTTTCATGTCGCGGACGATTTCGTCACGCAGGATCGTCAGCGCCCGTTCGACACCGGGATAGCCGGCAGCGGCGAGAGCATAGAGATAGAGCCGCCCACCCGAAGCCCCGGTAGCCCCGGCGCAAAGGCTCTTGAGCACATGCGTGCCGCGTTTGATCCCGCCATCGCAGATGATCTCGATCTGTCCGCCCACCGCATCGACGATTTCGCGCAATTGGTCGAACGGCGCGCGGCTGCCGTCCAACTGGCGGCCGCCGTGGTTGGAGATCATGATCGCGTCCGCGCCCATGTCCACCGCCCGGCGAGCATCGCCCACGCTCATCACGCCTTTGAGGCAGAATTTCCCGCCCCAGTCCTGCCGGATTTCCGCTGCCGTATCCCAGTTCATCGACTGGTCGAGCATGGCGGTAAAATAATCGACCACCGAGACAGATTCGCGCGAATTGGCCTGATAGTGCGTTTCCAGCATCGGCATGCGGAATTTTTCGCGCAGCAGGTAGTTCATCGTCCATTGCGGGCGGGTGGCATAGGACAGGAGCGATGACGGGGTGAAGCGCGGCGGGCTGGAAAAGCCGCTGCGCAGGCAGCGTTCACGTTTGCCGCCAACGATGGTGTCCACCGTCAGCGCCAGCGCATCGAACCCGGCGGTGCGGGCGCGCTCGATCATTGCGCGGTTCAGGCCCTTGTCCTTGTGGACATAGAGCTGGAACAGCTTGGGCGCGCTGGTGATCGCGGCAACTTCTTCGACGCTGATCGTGGAGAGGCTGGAAATCCCGCACCACAGGCCCAGCGCGTTGGCCGCGCGCGCCACGGCGCGTTCGCCTTCCCAATGGAAGATGCGTTGCAGGGCGGTGGGGGAAAGCATCAGGGGCAGCGCGCTCTTGCGCCCCATGATGATGCAACTCGTATCGACTTCATCGACGCCTGCCAGCACATTGGGCACCAGATCGGCATCGGCATAGGCGGCGGTGTTGCGGGCTCTGGTCAGTTCATCGTCGCCCGCGCCGTCGATGTAATCGAACACCGGCCAGGGCAGGCGAGCCTTCGCGAGACGGCGGAAATCGTCGATGTTGTGGCAATCGGTCAGGCGCATGGCGCACGGCTAGCAGAACTGCCCCCGGTTGCAAAATGCGCCCGAATGGGTTCACACAGGGTTCAGTCGATGCACTGCATTTTCAAGTGCTTGATATCTGGGGGGATGGGATGATGCGTGAACGCAGTCCGGGAATTAAGCTGCTGTTCGCGGTGCTGATCGGCTTGGCGCTGATCGTTCCGCTGCTGTTCGTCTATGCGCTTGTCAGCGACCGTCAGGGCCAATCCCGCACTGCACAGCAAAGCATTGCCGCAGGTTGGGGCGGCTCGCAAGTGATCGCCGGGCCGGTGATCGTGGTGCCGTTCACGACGACCCAGATCCAGAATGAGGAAGTCGGCGGCAAGACGGTGAGCCGCACTGTCGAAGTGGAAAAGCAGCTCTTCATTTCCCCCGTCGGCAATACGGTGACGACCGCGCTCAAGCCGCAGGAACGGCGCAAATCGATCTACAGCAGTGTGCTGTTCGAGGCGGATGTTTCCGGCAAGGCGAGCTTCGCTCTGCCTGCCGATCTTGCCCGTTTCGGCGTGACGGTGGACAAGCTTGAATGGAATAGGGCCGAACTGCGCATGGGCACTTCCGATGCGCGCGGGCTGACGAAGGGCGGCAGGATCGCCGCCAACGGTCAGCCGCTGTCGGTCGAACCGGGGCGCGGGCCAGCGGCTACCGGCGGGCAGGGCTTCTTCGCGTTCGTCGGTTGGAACGGCACGGGTACGCTCGATGTCGATTACAGCTACAGTCTGCGTGGCAGCCGGTCGCTCAGCCTCGTGCCACGCGGCGGGCAGACGAAATGGGCCATCACCTCGGCTTGGCCCAGCCCGAGCTTCGGCGGCGCTTTCCTGCCTGAAGAGCGCAACATCACCGATCGGGGGTTCAGGGCGGCCTACACCGTCGACAAGCTGGCGCTAGGGCAGGCCCCGGTCGCGACAGAGGATCTGGGCGCACCGTCGATCAGCGACGATGTCTCGAACGCTTACAGCAGCATCGATATTCCCGTTGCGCGCCCGAACGGTGAAGCGGTCGGCGGGCAATCGCTGGCGGTGACGGTTGGACTGGTGGAACCGGTCGATCTCTACAGCCAGGTCGATCGTTCGGTGAAATACGGGTTCCTGTTTATCGGCTTCACCTTCCTCGCCTTCTTGATGTTCGACATCGTTGGCGGGGCGCGTGTTGCCGCGGCGGAATATCTGATGACCGGGGCGGGGCTGGTGCTGTTCTTCGTCCTGCTGCTGGCCTTTGCGGAAGTGATCGGCTTCACGGCGGCCTATCTGCTGGCCAGCGCGGCCATTATCGGCCTGCTCACCGCTTATAGCGCGGCGGTGCTGCATAGCTGGCGGCGGGCGCGGTTCATCGGTGCCTTGCTGCTGGGGCTTTATGCGGTGCTCTATGTCCTGCTGAGCCTGGAGGCATGGTCGCTCCTGATTGGTTCGGTCCTGCTGTTCGTGGCGCTGGCCGGGGTGATGTACGCCACGCGCAAGGTCGATTGGTCCGCTGTCGGGCGGACCGTCGACGCCAGCCTCGCACCGCCGCCGTTGACGGAGGGGTGAGAGAAATCAGGGCTGAATAGCGATCAAGGAGTAGGCTGAGCGACGGGCTGTGAAATGGATTGCTGTCCGTCGTCAGTCTGGCTGTCTTGCTTCGCTTTGCGGGCGCGCTGTTCGATGCGTTTTCTGAGTTGTTCGGCGCGTTCTCTGGCGGCTTCATTTTCGCGGCGGTCTGCCGCTTCATCCAGGCGGGCCGGACGGCCGGGATAGCGGCACCCCTTTTGCTGTCCCACGCCTTTCAGGAACGCCCGGCGCATCATCCCGCCCAGAATGGCGTCGCGAACCTTACGTTCATGGGCGCGAGCCCCTGACACTTCCCGGATAAGCCCGCGAAAGGGAATGAACGTGCCAACCGCCCATTGGGCCACGCGCCCCGCATCGACCCCGCGGCGTTTCGCCTCCGCCGTGTCGTAATCTTCACCCAGCAGAATATCGAGTTGTTGAACCGCTGCGATGATATCGCTGCAGCGCTGAATGCCGGTAAGATCGTAAGGCGCGGCGCGGGCTTGTACCAGCAGCGCGTCAATCTGTTCCCGTGTGAGATTGAGATCGGTCAGCGGTGTGAGCACGACGTCGCCCGCCGTTACCGAATCGTCCGTAATCGGCCGTTGCGATGTTTCCCGCTCCGCTTGCGGGGGCTGTTCGGCCACAGCGGGCATGGCAAAAAGCAGCGCCAGGGTAACTGACGGAATAAAACGGAACCGCATGAAAAGTCTCAAATAATAGCGATTACTTCAGATCGGCGAATGTATCGCAGGAATCTTCGTTCCCGGTTTCAATGCCCCGGCGCAGCCATTCCATACGTTGCGCGCTGGAACCGTGGGTGAAGGCGGCTTCCACCGGGCGCTGCCCCGCACCGCGCATCAGCGTATCGTCCCCGATCTGGTGTGCGGCATTCAATCCTTCTTCGATATCGCCCTGTTCTATCAGGTTTTTGTTTTTGGACGCCCATACACCGGCATAGCAATCGGCCTGCAGTTCCATGCGAACCTGTAGTTGATTGGCTGCATTGGGGTTGCGTTGCTGTGCTTGGCGAACCATGTCCGCCGTCCCCGTCAGGGCCTGCACGTGGTGGCCGTATTCGTGCGCGATCACATAAGCGCGGGCGAAATCGCCCCCGGCGCCGAGTTTCTGTTCCATTTCGCGGTAGAAATCGGTGTCGAGATAGATGCCATGATCGCTGGGGCAATAGAACGGCCCCATCGCGCTTTGCGCAGTGCCGCAGCCGGAACTGCCGTTTTGTGAATAGAACACCAGCTTCGGCTGCTCGAACGGGATGTTGGCCTGTTTGAACAGGGGCTCCCAGGTCTTGTTGAGAGAGGCGAGCGCGGCGCAGCTTTCATGGCTGAGCGCGTCGACATTGCAGCTTTCCTCCGCCGTCTTCCCGCCTTGCACTGGGGTGGCAGATGGCGCGCTCTGCTGGCCCGTCTGTTCGAGGCTGCCGAGCATCTGGGCCGGGTCAGCACCGAACACGAACACCCCGATCAGGATGATGACAAGCGATCCGCAACCGAGCTTGCCGCCTCCGCCACCCGGAAACCGCATGCCGCCCGAACCCCGTTGGTCCTCGATCTGAACATCGCCGGAGTTGAAATCGTTGAGCCGCACGGTTGCCTCCCTTGAACTTTCTGCGCGAACGAAAAAGGCTGGACCTCGATCGCCTCTATAGAGCATTCCCTGACAAGCTTCATGCAAGGAGTCGAGAATGTTCCTCAAGGGTAAACGTGCATTGATTACCGGTTCGACCTCCGGCATCGGTCTGGGCATCGCCCGGGCGCTGGCCGCAGAAGGGGCCGAAACCGTGATCACCGGGTTCGGTGACAAGGATGAAATCGCGAAAATCTGCGAGGAAATCGGTGCGGCCTATGTCGATGCGGATTTGAGCACGGCGGCAGGCGCCGAAACGCTGATGGCCGCTGCCGGGGATGTGGATATTCTCGTCAACAATGCAGGCATGCAGTACGTTTCGCCGGTGGAGGATTTCCCGGTCGAGAAATGGGACAAGATCATCGCGCTCAATCTCAGCGCGGCGTTCCACACCAGCCGGCTCAGCATTCCCTACATGAAAAAGCAGGGCTGGGGCCGCATCATCAACACCGCCAGCGCGCATTCGCTCACCGCTTCGCCGTTCAAGTCGGCCTACGTTTCGGCCAAGCACGGGCTTGCGGGTCTCACCAAGACGATTGCGCTGGAACTGGCGCAGAGCGGGGTGACCGCCAATTGCATCAGCCCCGGCTATGTCTGGACGCCGCTGGTGGAAAACCAGATTCCCGATACGATGAAGGCCCGAAATCTGACGCGCGAACAGGTCATCAAGGACGTTCTGCTCGCCGGGCAACCGACCAAGCGCTTCAGCCATGTGGAGGATATCGGCGCGATGGCGGTGTTCCTGTGCCGGGAAGAAGCCGGCAATGTCACCGGTTCCAATTTCTCCATGGATGGCGGTTGGACCGCGCAATAAGGGCTGCCTGGCGCATGTTGGGGGCGCCTTCGGGCGCTCCATCTGCCGCTGCGGGACTCACGGCTATTGCGATAGGCGCAAGCGGGCTCTAGATGGGCCGCCACGATTCTACCCGGACAGGAGCGGCGGCAGCCATGGATATTCCCACAGGCCTTACTTTTGACGATGTTCTGCTGCGTCCGGCCGAAAGCGACATTCTCCCCTCCCAGGCGGACACTTCGACCCAGCTTACCAAGGCGATCCGGCTGAACATTCCGGTGATCTCCGCGGCCATGGATACGGTGACCGAATCCGACATGGCGATTGTCATGGCGCAGTTGGGCGGGATCGGGGTGCTCCATCGCAATCTGACCGTCGAAGAACAATGCGCCGCTGTCCGGGCGGTGAAGCGCTTCGAAAGCGGGATGGTGGTCAATCCGATCACGATTGCGCCCGATGCCACGCTGGGCACCGCGCAGGCACTGATGCAGGCGCACCGGATCAGCGGCATTCCCGTGGTGGAAGGCAGCGGTAAGCTGGTGGGTATCCTGACCAACCGCGATGTCCGCTTTGCCGACAATCCCAATCAGGCCGTGCGCGAACTGATGACGCACGAAAACCTGGCGACCGTTTCGCCGGGCGTGGGTCAGGACGAAGCGCGCCGCCTGCTGCACCAGCGCCGGATCGAGAAGCTGCTGGTGGTCGACGATGCCTATCGCTGCATCGGCCTGATCACGGTGAAGGATATCGAAAAGGCTGTGACCTATCCCCACGCCACGAAGGACGATGCGGGCCGCCTGCGCGTGGCCGCCGCGACCACGGTGGGCGACAAGGGCTTCGAACGGACCGAAGCGCTGATCGATGCCGAATGCGATGTCGTCATCATCGACACCGCGCATGGCCATAACCGGGATGTCGCCAAGGCGGTGGAACGGGTGAAGAAGCTTTCGAACGCCGTGCAAGTGGTGGCGGGCAATGTCGCCACCGCCGAAGCGACACGGGCGCTGATCGGCGCGGGCGCAGATGCGGTCAAGGTGGGGATCGGGCCGGGCTCGATCTGCACCACGCGCATCGTCGCCGGAGTCGGCGTGCCGCAGCTCACCGCGATCATGGAAAGCGCGGAAGAAGCGGCGAAATCCGGCGTTCCGGTGATCGGCGATGGCGGTCTGCGCACTTCGGGCGATGCGGCCAAGGCGCTGGCGGCGGGGGCCTCCTCCGTCATGGTCGGCTCGCTCCTGGCCGGGACGGAAGAAGCTCCGGGCGAAACGTTCCTCTATCAGGGACGCGCCTACAAGGCCTATCGTGGGATGGGTTCCGTGGGAGCGATGGCGCGCGGCAGTGCGGACCGTTATTTCCAGCAGGATATCAAGGATCAGATGAAGCTGGTGCCCGAAGGCATCGAAGGGCAGGTCGCCTACAAAGGCCCGGCCAAGGATGTGATCCATCAGCTCGTCGGCGGGGTCAAGGCGGCCATGGGCTATACCGGTTCGGCCACCATCGAAGATTTGCGCCAGCGCGGCAAGTTCATCCGCATTACCAATGCGGGTCTTTCCGAAAGCCATGTGCACGACGTGGCAATCACGCGTGAGGCGCCCAACTATCCCACGCGGTAAGCGATATGGGTGGGCGGCTGCCATGTTTTCCGCATGCGTCCGGCCGAACGCGGGCCGCTGCGGGAAATCCTGTGACAGCGCCTCGCGTGGGCACTCTACCGAGGCTGTGACATGACTCCGGCAGCGCGTGTTCAGGCAGCTATCGAATTGCTCGATCTGGTGATCGCGGCAGCCCGTTCGCGCGGCGGATCGGCGGATCGGATCGTGGCCGAATGGTTCAAGACCCGCCGTTACGCCGGATCGAAAGACCGGCGCGCGGTGCGTGAACTGCTGTTCCGCGCCATTCGGGCCTGCGGGCCGGTGCCGGCCAATGGCCGGGCCGCGATGCTGCGATTGGCGGAAACCGATCCGGTATTGCTCCCGCTGTTCGACGGATCGCGTCATGGCCCGGCGCCGGTTGGCGAAGGGGAACAGGCGGCAGCAGCGGGCTGCGCGCCTGCATGGCTGGAACGGCGTCTGGCGGATTCCGAAATAAGCGGGGCGGAACTGGCGACCTTGCTGGATCGCGCGCCGCTCGATGTGCGGATCAACGCCTTGCGCGGGCTGGAACCCGATCTGCCGGAGGCGGGAACGCCCACGCAAGCGCGGTTCGCCTTGCGTTATCCGGCCGGGACGCCTGTTGAGCAATGGGATGCGTGGCAAAACGGTGCGATAGAAGTGCAGGACACCGCCTCGCAGCTCGCTTGCGAAGCACTGGCCGTGCAGCCCGGCGAACGGGTAATCGACCTGTGCGCCGGGGCTGGCGGCAAGACGCTCGCCCTGGCGGCGGCGATGGACAATCGCGGGCAACTGCTCGCCTGCGATATCGACCGGACACGGCTTTCGCGCCTTGCGCCGCGTGCGGAGCGGGCGGGGGCTTCGATTGTCGAAACCCGCTTGCTCGATCCGGGGAAGGAAGCGGCGGCATTGGCGGACTGGCACGGCGTGGCCGATGCGGTGCTGGTCGATGCGCCCTGTTCCGGCAGCGGCACATGGCGGCGCAATCCCGAAGCACGCTGGCGTCTGGATGAAGCCGAACTTGCGCGCGTGCGCGCTGTTCAGCAGCATGTGCTCGGGCTGGCGGGGGCAATGGTTCGCCCCGGCGGGCGCGTACTCTACGTGGTTTGTTCGCTGCTGGACGAAGAAGGCGCGGGGCAGGTGGAAGCGTTTCTGGCCTCCCATCCCGGCTGGCGGACCGAACCGATTGCCCTTTCAGCCGGACGGAAAAGGGGGGATGGCCTGCGGTTCACCCCTTTTCACGATGAAACCGATGGTTTTTTCATCGCGTGTCTCGTTTCACCGTGATAGCGTCTCGGCCTATGGCAGGCAGTGCGAAATCTACCATGTCTGCCGTGAAGGAGTTTCTGATGCGTTATTACCCCGTCGCCCTTGCTCTTTCGCTGTTTTGCGCGGTCAGCGCCAGCGTCGGCAACGGGGCGGTGCCGGCTCCCGCACCTGCGGCCTTGGCCTTGCAGGAACAGGGCAGGGCGGCTCTCGCCGCCGGGCAGACCCAGGCCGCAATCGATGCTTTCGAAAGTGCGTTGACCATCGATCCGGGATACACGGCGTTGTTCCTCGATCTCGCACAAGCAGCCCGCAAGGATGGGATGCAGGGTAAGGCGATCCATTATTATCGCCTCGTTCTGTCGCGCGAACCGAACAATTACTCGGCGATTTCTGGCGAAGGCGCGGCGCTGGCCGAAAAGGGCGCCATGGAAAAGGCGCGGCGCAATCTCGCCCAGCTCAAGAGCCTGTGCGGCGAAACCTGCGCGGAAACGCACGCCTTGGAAGCCAAGCTGGCGGAAAGCGCGCATGTACCGGTGTTGACCGCCGACGCGGTTACGCCCGATGCGACGGTGACGGTCAAGAACTGACCCGCTCGCCCGGTCAGATAAGCGGGCGGAACGCTTCGAGCACGGCGGTGTAGATCGTCCGCTTGAAGGGGATGATGAGGTCCGGCAGCGTATCGGGCTGGACCCATTTCCATGCGTTGAATTCGGGCGGTTGATGCGCGGCAAGGTCGATATCCGACTCTTCCCCTGTCAGCCGGACGAGGAACCAGGTCTGGCGCTGGCCGATATACTTGCCGCGCCACAGCTTGCCTTTCAGTTCTTCGGGCAGATCGTAGTAGAGTTCTTGCTGCATGCGGGTTTCGATCCGCACTTTTCCGGCGGTGAGGCCGGTTTCTTCCCACAATTCGCGCAGGGCGGCGTCGTTCGGGTCTTCGCCCTTGTCGATCCCGCCTTGCGGCATCTGCCACCAGTCGCCTTCCTTAGTGTCGATCCGCTTGCCCACGAAGGCCATGCCTTCGGCGTTGACCAGCATGATGCCGGCGCAAGGGCGATAAAGCTTGGGATCGGGTGTGGTCATTGATGGCGCTCCAGCATGTGAATCATGGCATCGGTAATGCGTTCGAGATCGCTTTGCGCGCTTGGGATCGCCTTGCGCAAGGTCATAAAGCCATGGACCATGCCGGATATCTCGATTGTCCGTAAAACAACGCCAACTTCCGCCAGTTTGGCCCCGTATTCCCGCCCGGAATCGCGCAGCGGGTCCAGTTCCGCCGTCACCAGCAGCGTGGGCGGGGCAAGGCCATGATCGGCGAACAGAACCGGATAGTGCCGGGGATCGTCCAGCGGCGCGGCGTAATCGGCATGAAACTGCGCCAGCCCTTCACGCGTGAGCAGATGGCCGTGGCGATAGGCGCGATAGCTGTCATGCCGTGCAATCGGCCCCGCCAGCGGATAGACGGGTACTTGCAGCAGTACCGGTAGCGCCGCAGGGCGCTGGGTCAGCGCCTGCGCGGTGACAATCGCGAGATTGCCCCCGGCGCTATCGCCCATCAGCACCAGCCCGGTGCATTCCGGCAGGCCGAAAGCGCCGGGCTGTGCGGCAATGCGTCTCGTGGTGGCCTCGCAATCGTCCGGCGCGGCGGGGAAGGGATTTTCGGGGCCGAGCCGGTAGTCCACCGCGATCACCGGCAGGCGGGTTTGCGCGGCAAGCGCGCTGCACAAGCTGGCATAGCAATCGAGATCGCCCAAGATGAAGCCGCCGCCGTGGAAATACAGGATGACAGGCCCCGGCGCGGAGCGGCGCGCATCTTCATCCAGCGCATCGAACAACCGCAGCGGGATCGTGCTGGCAGGCCCTTCGCAGCCGAGCGTGCGCACTGTTGGCAGCGGCAGCGGCGGGGCGTCATGGTCATGCAGCATCGCGGCGAATGCCGCACGGGAACGGGCAATGTTCTTATCGGCGACGAAGCCGTTGGTCTGCCCCTCCATCGCGGAGAGAAATCGGGCGACATCGGCGCGGGCGGGGCTGTCGGGATCGTTCATGCCTGTTCCTGTTCAAAATCCTCTGACGAATTGCCATTGGGGTTTGCCTTAGCCCAACAAAAACTTCATTGCTGCAAGACCGGCAGGAGAATAGTGCGTTGGAAATGTCGCAACATCCGTCCGCGCCGGGCGGGAAGAGGTGAGTTGAATGGCAAGTTCCGTTGCAGAGGCCGAGAATGTGGCTCGTATAGCCAAAACCGATACGCCTGAGGCTGTCGTCGTTCGTTTTGCGGGCGATAGCGGCGACGGTATGCAGTTGACCGGTGGCCAGTTTACCCTGTCCACTGCATTGGCGGGTAACGACCTCGCCACCTTCCCCGATTTTCCGGCTGAAATCCGCGCGCCACAGGGGACTCTGTTCGGGGTTTCGGCTTTCCAGATCAATTTCGGTTCGACCGATATCAGCACCGCGGGCGATGCGCCGGACGTGCTGGTGGCGATGAACCCGGCCGCGCTGAAGACCAATGTGCAGGCGTTGAAGCCCGGTGGCCTGATCATCGCGGACACGGGTGAATTCACCAAGCGCAATCTGGAAAAGGCGAAGTACGACAGCAATCCGCTGGAAGATGGCAGCCTGTCCAAGTGGGATCTGCTGGCGTTCGACATCAGTGCGCTGACGATCGAAGCGGTCAAGCCCTTCGGCCTTGGCAACAAGGAAGCGCTGCGTTGCAAGAACATGTGGACGCTGGGCCTTGCCCTGTGGATGTTCGACCGTGACCGGCAGCCGATTGTCGACTGGCTGAACAGCAAGTTCGCCAAGAAGCCCGATATCGCGGAAGCCAACATTGCCGCGCTCAACGCAGGCCATGCCTATGGCGAAACGGCGGAGATCGCCGGACCGCTCAAGAAGCTGCATCTCGATCCGGTGCCGAGCGCGCCGGGCGTCTATCGCACGATCACCGGTGCGGAAGCGGTCAGCCTCGGCCTTGTGGCGGGTGCGCAGCTCGCGGGCTTGCCGATCTTCTTCGGCGGCTATCCAATCACCCCGGCATCGGCGATCCTGCACAATCTCGCCAAGATGAAGGAATTCGGCGTCACCACCTTCCAGGCGGAA
>CAYXMY010000041.1:0-23122 GCA_964466155.1 uncultured Caenibius sp.
CAACGGTTGGCGGCTGACGGGCGGCAAAATGGCCGTGCCGTGGGGCATGGAGGCCAAAGCCATCCTGTTGTCCGCACGGATCGATGGGGAGCAAGAGGCGGGCCTGTTCCTGCTGCCGGTCGAAACGGCGGGCCTGCGGCGCGAGGCGCAGCAGGGCACCGATCTGACCCCGCTGGCGCTGCTCGATCTGCAGGATGTGCATGTGCCGGGCGATGCGCTGCTGGATGCCGGGAAAGGGCATGGCGATCTGCTACGGACCCATCTGGGCCGTTTGCGCGTGGCCCTGTGCGCCAGCCAGCTCGGCATCGCCAGCGAAGCGTTGAAACGTACCGCGGCCTATACTGCGGAACGCATCCAGTTCGGCCGTCCGATCGGTTCGATGCAGGCGGTGCAGCAGCGTGCGGCGGATGGCTATATCGATGTGGAAGCCATGCGTTCCACCACCTGGCGCGCGGCGTGGCTGATGGATCAGGGTGTGTGCGACGAGGCGGAAATCGCCGCTGCCAAATACTGGGCGGCAATGGGCGGGCACCGGGTGACGCACAGCGCCCAGCATCTGCATGGCGGCATGGGGGCGGACATCACTTATCCGATCCATCGCTTTTTCCTGGCCGCGAAGGCCGTTGAATCCGCACTTGGCGGCGCACAGCCGATGCTGGCCGCGCTGGGTGCCCTTATCGCGGGGGGCAAGGCCCGCCCGCTGTCTGCCATCGGTGGAGGTTTCGATGCAGTTTGAAGATATCAAGGAAGGCGCGGCGCTGCCCGAATTGGAGTTTCCGGTTACCGCCTCGGCCATCGTGGCAGGCGCGCTGGCAACCAACGATTATGAAAACGTCCACCATGACAAGGCCGCTGCTGAAGCGACCGGGGTGCCCGATATTTTCATGAATATCCTCACCACCAATGGCGTGGTGCAGCGCTATGTCGGCGATTGGGCAGGCCGGGGCGCCCGTGTGCGCAATATCAAGATCAAGCTGGGCGCGCCCAATTTCGTGGGCGATGCGATGCGGATCACCGGTTCGGTCGTGAGTGTCGACCAGGCGAGGCGCGAAGTGGCGGTTTCCGTATCGGGCCGTAACCGCATCGGCGAGCACGTCGGCGCCACGGTTACTCTCCATTTCCCCGAAAGGAACGCCGCATGAACGGGATTTCAGGCAAGGCCGCCATCGCCGGGATCGGCGCGACCGAATTTTCCAAGAACAGCGGGCGCAGCGAACTGCGGCTGGCGGTGGAAGCGACGCTCGCCGCCCTAGCGGACGCGGGAATCGATCCTGCGGAAGTCGACGGTCTGTCGACTTACACGATGGACAACAACCCCGAGATCGAGCTGTTCCGCAATATCGGCGGGCGCGATCTCAAATTCTTCAGCCGCATTCATTACGGTGGCGGGGCGGCCTGCGCGCCGATCATGCACGCGGCGATGGCCGTGGCGACAGGCGTGGCCGAAGTGGTGGTGTGCTACCGGGCGATGAACGAACGTTCGCAATACCGCTTTGGCGCGGGCTATGCCCCCGATGCGGTGCCGACCGCCGAAGCGGCGCACTATGGCTATTACGTGCCGTTCGGCCTCATGTCCCCGGCAAGCTGGGTGGCGATGGCTGCCCGCCGGTATATGCACGAACATGGCGCCACGTCGGAGGATTTCGGCCGCATTGCCGTGGGCTTCCGCGATTTCGCGGCGACCAATCCCAAGGCGTGGTTCCATGGCCAGCCGATCACGCTGGACGATCATCAGAATTCGCGCTGGATCGTGGAGCCGCTGCACCTGCTCGATTGCTGTCAGGAATCGGATGGGGCGGTGGCGGTGGTCGTCACCACGGCGGAGCGAGCGCGCAAGCTGCGCCAGCCGCCGGTAATCATCAGCGCCGCCGCACAGGGCGCGACGGACGATCAGCAGATGATGACCAGCTATTACCGGCCCGATGTCACGCGCCTGTCGGAAATGGATCTGGTGGCGCGGCAACTCTATGCCATGGCGGGCATCGGCCCGGCCGATGTGCAGGCGGCGATCCTCTACGATCACTTTTCGCCTTTCGTGCTGCCGCAGATCGAAGCGTTCGGCTTCGCCCCCAAGGGGCAGGCGAAGGATTTCGTGCGCGAAGGCAATATTGCGCGCGGCGGCCGCCTGCCGGTCAACACCAATGGCGGGCAATTGGGCGAAGCCTATATCCACGGCCTCAACGGGGTGGCGGAAGGCGTGCGCCTTGCGCGCGGGCAGAGCGTCAACCAGCCGGGCGATTGCCGCAACGTTATCGTGACCGCCGGAACTGGCGTTCCCACATCCGGCTTGATCCTTTCGGCAGCGTAGGTCAGACCGCTTCGCCCCACACCACCGCAACGATCGGATGGGAGACGTGAACCAGCATTCGCAAATGCCGCCCGGTTACCGCACCAGGATCGATGTCAGCGTGTCGACATCGGTCCTGCTCGCCCAGCTTGCGACGCATCTGGCGCCGGAGCCGGGGGAGTTCGTTCTCAACGAACGGGTGCATACGCTTTCGCTTGAACTTCAAGTCAAGCACAGCCTTGCGGTGGGGCGGTTCGAAACGGACGGGAAGCCGGGCGAATTCACCGATCTCGGCCGGGTGCTGTTCGTCCCCGCCGGGGTGCCCCTGCGCATCCGCTCGGACGGGGAATTGACCAACACCATCCGCTGCTTCTTTCGCCCGCCCAAGCTGGAGGAACTGCTGGGGGAGGAAATCGACCAGTCGCGCAACCGGCTCAATTCCTGCCTCAATATCAAACGGCCGATCGTGCGCGATCTCCTGCTGCGGATCGCGCGCGAGATCGAAACGCCCGGCTTCGCCTCGGCCCGGCTGCTGGACGCGCTCAGCGATATGCTGCTGGTGGAACTGGTGCGCTATCTGCGCGATACGCCCGCGGACGGCAATCTGCTGCGCGGCGGGCTGTCGCGCGCGGCCTATCGCAAGGTCGTGCGGCGGCTGGAAGAGGACGGTGCGCCGCCTTCGCTCGACGAACTGGCGGCCTTGGCCGAATTGAGCAAGCGCCATCTGACCCGGGCCTTCCATGAAACCACCGGCATGACCATCCATCAGCAACTCGACGAATTGCGCCTCAAACGCGCGACGACCCTGCTGGACGATTCAAGGCTCAGCATTGCCGAAATCGGGGAACGGCTCGGTTTTCGTTCAGGATCGGCCTTTTCCACCGCATTCACTCGATGGAGCGGGAAAAGCCCCAGCCGTTATCGCGGCGAATTGCTCCGCTCACGCGAATTGCGCAAGGCGGGAGAGGGAAAAGGGCAGATGCGCATTGCGCGGCGCGGTGGCGTTTGTTTAACTGCTCCCAATCGATCAGACAGATGAGAGGTACCTTGTGATCCGATTGTCCCACCGCGGCATTTGCGTCAGCGATCTCGCGGCGTCCGAAAGGTTCTATCGCGAAGCGCTGGGCTTCGAGGAATATCAGGACCACGGCGTGATCGAAGGGCCGGACATGGACCGGACGATGGAAATGCCCGATGTGCGCCTGCGCGCCAGGATGCTGCGCTACCCCGGCGGGCCGGTCATCGAACTGCTGCACTTCCTTCAACCCGCCGCCAGCGGCCCGCGTGAGAAGCGCTCCACGCTGCAATATGGCCTGGTCCATCTCTCGTTCTATGTCGACGATATCGATGCGACGATGCAGAAAATCCGCGACGCGGGCGGCACGGTTTACGATCACACGCGGGTGCAGGGCGGAGAAGGCGGGATCACGCTCGTCTATTGCACCGATCCCGATGGCGTGCGGATCGAACTGATGCACCAGCCGGGCATCGCTGAACGCTTTTCGCACAGCGGGATCTGCGTGTCGGATATCGACGCTTCGCTCGCCTACTACGCAGCGTTGGGCTTCACGCCGGCGGAAAATTACGTTTTCGATGAACCCACGGTGTTCCTCGATACGATCAACGAAGTGTCCGGGATCAGGTTGCGGGCGCAGATGATCCGCGATGCGGAAGGCAATACGCTGGAATTGCTGAAAGTGTTCGAACCTGACAGTTTCGGTCCGCGCGAACGCCAGCCGCTCAATCGCTACGGTCTTACGCATATCGCCTTCTGGGGTGACGAGCTGGAACAGACCGTCCCTGCGCTGGAGCGTCTGGGCGGCCACTTCGTTGCCTCGGCCCATGTGCGCACGCCCTCCATCGAATTGCAGCAGGGCGGCGATCCGGATGGGGTGCGGATCGAATTGATGCGTCCGGTTTCCTGAACGGATCAACGGGGCTGACAAAGCCGTGCTGGTCCCCTAAGCAGCCCGCACCATGCATGCCTTGCGCGCCTTCCTGATCGGCCATCGCCGGCTTGCCGCTTTCGCGGTCATGCTGGCCTTGTGCATGAAGGTGCTGTTGCCTGCGGGCTATATGCTGTCCAGCAGTCTCGACGGTTCCTCCACACGCGTTCTCACGCTGATCCTGTGCCACAGTGGCGGCGATGGACCGGCGGTGGCCAAAGTCACCGTGCCGGTCGACGGGAAGACGAAGGGGGATGGGCAAGGGGCGCCCGGCAAGGCAGATGGGCATTGCGCCTATTCCGCCTTGTCCATGTCTGCGGTGGGCGGGGCTGCGCCGGTTCTGCTGGCATTGGCCTTTGCGGTTATTCTGGCGCTGGGTCTTGCGCCGGCCAGGCGTCTGCCGTTCGGTCCTGTCGCGTATTTGCGGCCACCCTTGCGTGGGCCACCTGCTCTCATCTGACATATTGCGCTGATCGCGCAGGCATCGCGTTTCCATCCATCGTGGGTGGCGCGCGCTCCATGCGCCGTATCGGCTCCCCCCGTCATTTCTATCGGCCGGGCCTCTTGTAGCGTCATGCGCGTGTCTGCGCGGCGCCGGGGCAAACGGTCATCCGATTGCTGTCAGATGGAGAGCAGCATGAACATTGCCAATTGGGCCGTTGCGGCCAGCCTTAGCCTTCTTGCCACCCCGGCCTTGGCCGAAACCGCCAGTGATGCAAACCCGGGCGATACCGGCCGGGGCGAAGCCAATATCATCATCGTCACCGGCCGGGCGGCTGCGGACGACGCCGAGCGGGATGCCCGCGCCACACCCGGTGGCACCGATATCGTCGGTTATGCAGACTATGCCGACAAATCGCTCGTCTCCCTGCGCGATGCCCTGGCTTATTCGCCGGGCGTCTATCTCCAGCCCCGCTTCGGGCAGGAAGTGCGCATTTCGGTGCGCGGATCGGGCCTGTCGCGCGGTTATCACATGCGCGGGCTGACGCTGTTGCAGGATGGGGTGCCGATCAATCTTGCCGATGACAACGGCGATTTTCAGGAGCTGGAGCCGATTTTCTTCGATCATCTGGAAGTCTATCGCGGCGCCAATGCGCTGCGGCTCGGTTCAGGCACGCTTGGCGGGGCGATCAACGGGGTCACGCCCACGGGCAAGGATGCGCAGGGGCTTTATCTCAGGGGCGATGCTGGCAGTTTCGATACGCTGCGCGGTCTGGCTTCCTATGGCGGGGCATCGGGCAGGGCGGACTATTGGGCTGCGTTGAGCGCCGACACATCGGATGGCGACCGGCAGCACGCCAGCCGCCACGCGCTGCGTTTTCATGGCAATCTGGGTTTGCGCCTCAGCGATGCGGTCCAAACCCGGTTCTATGCCAGTCTTAACCATATCCGGCAGGAATTGCCCGGTGCGCTGACTCTGCAACAAGCGTTGACCGCACCGCGCACCGGCAGCTTTGCAGGGAATCAGGCGCGGAATATCGATTCCGCGCGTTTCCAGAACCGCACCGATGTGACGTTGGGCGATGCCAAGCTGGAACTGGGGGCATTCTATAATCGCAAGTCGCTCCATCACCCGATTTATCAAGTGATCGATCAGCAATCGCGTGATTACGGCATCTTTGCCCGGCTGGAATGGGAGCATGGGCCGTTTTCGCTGACGGTGGGCGGCGAAACGCGTTTCGGCACGGTGGACTCCCGGCGCTTCTTCAATGTCGATGGCCGCAAGGGAACACCGACTTTCGTGGCCGCGCAACGGGCGCGCACGGCCAATCTCTATGCCGAAGCCCGCTATCGCCCGGTCCAGCGCCTCAGCCTGATCGTGGGTGGAATCTATGCCGATGGCTACCGCCGTCAGCATACGACGTACGACGTGACCGCAGGCGGGGCGCAGGATGTGACCGCGCGGGCCGACTTCAGCGCGTTTTCGCCCAGGTTCGGGATATTGTTCGATGCGACGGACCGCATCCAGTTCTACGCCAATTACAGCCGCTCCGCCGAATTTCCCGGATTCATCGAACTGGCGCAGATCAACCGGTTTGTCCCCCTCGATGCGCAGCGCGCCTGGACGGCGGAAATCGGGACGCGCGGCAAGGCGGGGATCGCGGCATGGGATATTTCGTTCTATCGCGCGGACCTCAAAGGGGAGATGCTGCAATATACGGTCAGCAGCGATATTCCCGCCTCGACCTTCAACGCCGGGCGCACCCGGCATCAGGGGATCGAAGCCGCGCTATCGCTCGATCTCACCCAATGGCTGCGCTTGCGGCAGGTCTATCAGTACAGCGATTTCCGTTTCCGGCGGGACAGCCAGTTCGGCAACAACCGCTTGCCGGTGGTGCCACGCCATATGTTGCGCGCGGAACTGCGCTTCGGCACTGACGATCTGCATCTCGCTCCCACTGTCGAATGGGTGCCGCAAGGCGCATGGGCCGATTATGCCAACACGGTGCGCACGCGGGGCTATGCCTTGCTGGGATTGACCGGCGGGGCGAAGGTTTCGGAACATTTCGACATCTTCCTCGATATGCGCAATCTGACCAGGAAGAAGGCCGTGGGCGATATCAGCGCCACGATTGCGGCCACTCCAACCTCGGCCATTTATTATCCGGTGGAGCGCCGGGCCGTGTTCGGCGGGGTGCGTGCCCGATTCTAGCGCGCTGCAGTCCGGCATTTGCCCCCTGCGCGATCATCGCGTTGGGGCTGGCACACAGTTACCTTCTGCGAGTGCGGTTTGGGGGGCGACGGGCGGGAAATGGCGGTAAAGCCCGCGTTTCCCACGCCAGTTTGCGATTGGTCAATGAGAATGCGATTGACTCGCATTAAATTATGTCTCACGGGAGCGTATCCAAGGGGACTAAGCAGTTATGTTCGATGGCGCGGATTTCCGGAGCGAGGAGGGGACCATGTCGTCTCCCTTGCGCCGTGCGCGAGCGGCATCTCACCCCGCAGCGGCGGCAAGCACGCTTCCGGCCAACGATGCGGAGACGGATTATGTCCGCCATGCGTCCGGCCGCTATGGGGAAAGGCGCCGCCCGAATTTCGTTGCCATCGCGATTGCGGCAGTGCTGCATGTCCTGGTGATTGCAGGTGTGCTGCTGATCCGGGCGGAAGCTCCGCGCGAGCGGCTGGAAAAACGATTGATTACGGTCAACCTCACACCGCCTCCGCCGCCTCCTTCGCAGAAGGCGCCGCCTCCTTCGCAGCCCGATGTGGTGGCGCCGAAGCCGCCGATCCAGCTTGTGCAGAAACAGCCCCAAGTGGCCACGACGCCCGATCCGGCCCCGACAAGCCTCCCGTCCGCACCGGTATCGGCCCCTGCGGCGGCGCCATCGCCCACACCTTCCGTGGCACCGCCTGCTCCGCCGAGCACGGTGCATGTGTCGGACCTCACCGCGCGGATGATCGCGGGCACCCCGCCGCGTTATCCGATTGATAGCCGCCGCAAGCGGGAACAGGGCACCGTGCTGCTCGCCCTGACGCTGGGGGTGGATGGCCGGGTGGCGAATATCTCGGTGTCGCGCAGCAGCGGTTTCGACCGGCTCGACCAGGCGGCGCTCTCGGCCGTCAGGAAATGGCGTTGGGCTCCGATAGTTCAGGACGGTAAACCGGTCCAGGTGAAGGGCGTTGTCGAAATCCCCTTTGTCATCAAGGATTGAGGGCGTCCTTAGTGTTGCTACCGATTCCCGATGTGCTCGATGCCGATGCCCTGCGTGCCGTGCGGGAACGGCTGGATGCGGGCGAATGGATCGATGGCAACGCCACCTCGGGCCATCAATCGGCGCTGGCCAAGAACAACCGGCAACTGGCCGAGCATTCCGCCGCGGCGCGTGAGGCCGGGCAGATCGTGACCGATGCGCTCGCGCGCAATCCACTGTTCATTGCCGCCGCCTTGCCGCTGCGCATCTTCCCGCCGCTGTTCAATTCCTATGGCGAAGGGCAGGCGTTCGATACGCATGTCGACAATGCCATTCGCATTCAGCAGGGCACCGGCTTTCGCGTGCGTTCCGACCTGTCGATGACGGTGTTCCTCGCCGCTCCGGAAGAATACGATGGCGGGGAACTGACTGTCGAAACCAATTTCGGCGTGCAGCAGGTAAAGCTGCCTGCGGGCCATGCAGTGCTTTACCCCTCGTCCTCGCTTCATCGGGTTGAACCGGTAACGCGTGGGCGCCGCGTGGCGAGCTTCTTCTGGATCGAATCGATGGTGCGGGAAGACAATGCCCGCCAGATTCTGTTCGATCTCGATTGCAGCATCCAGCAACTGGCGGCGCAACTGGGCCAGGGCGATCCCGAAATCATCCGCCTGACCGGTGTCTATCATAACCTGCTGCGCAAGTGGGCCGATAGCTGAAGACCGCCGCAGCGGGTAATCGCCTTGCCGATGCTGCCGGGGCACCGGTGATTTTCCGCTCGTATCCGGCGGCTATCGTTACAATATCCCTCTGGTCCGATGCACCGCCTGCTAACTGTGAGGATTCTGCTTATGCAGGCCAGGCGCCATCGGACTGATGGCGAGAGCGCGGTCCCTTATCGTCCTACCGTCCATGCCGAGAGAAGGAGCACAATGCGTTGTTACAATCGGTGAGCGACGATGACGAATGGGCCAAGGCGATGGCCGGTGTGCCGGACCCGGCTTCGGAAGCGGAAGCTCCAGATGGGGCGAATGCACTTGCTTCCGCAATGGGCCCGGCGGTTTCGATCCCGTCCCCGCATCATATCGTGGTCGTGGAAGACGATGCCCCGCTGCGGGCATTGATAACCCGGCTGCTGGTGGAAAACGGCTACCGCGCAACAGGCGTGGCAAGCGGCGATGAACTGCTGCGGGCCATGGTCGACCGTGGGGCCAGCCCGATCGATCTGATCCTGCTCGATATCATGCTGCCGGGCGATGATGGGCTGACCTTGTGCGGCCGTATCCGCGAATACAGCAAGGTGCCGATCATCATCATCAGCGCGCGCGGGATGGAGGCGGATCGCGTCGCCGGGCTGGATACGGGCGCGGACGATTACATCGCCAAGCCGTTCGGCCGTTCGGAACTGCTGGCGCGTGTACGGGCGCTGCTGCGGCGTGCAGGCGATTCGCGCATTCCACCCGAAGCATTCGAAGCACGGCTGCTTGAATTCGCAGGGTGGCGTTATTTCCCCAAACGGCGCGAATTGTTTTCCCCCGCAGGCGCGGAAGTGCCGCTGACCTCTGCCGAGCACGAGTTGCTGCAAACCTTGCTGCGCCATCCGCAACGCACGATCGGGCGCGAGAGGCTGATCGAACTGGTGCGCTATCGCGTCGGCGGTTCGAGCGACCGCAGCATCGATGTTCTGGTCAGCCGATTGCGCCGCAAACTGGGCACGCAGCCCAATCGCAATCTGCTGATCCGCACGATTCGCGGTGTGGGGTATATGTTCACCGCCGACGTGGAAGGTTCCTGACGGTGGCACAGGGGCGGGCGGATCGGGCCGCATCGCGCGGCACCGGGCTGGTCGCGCGGATAGCGCTGGTCCTGCTGGGCGCGGTGCTGCTGGAATCGCTCGGCACTTATGCGCTGTATCGCTGGCAGGAGCGTGAACTGCTGCCGCACATGGAAATGCGGCAGATCGCGGCCCAACTGGTCAGCGCCGCCGATGCCGCCGAACGAACCCTGCCGCGCGACCGGGCAAGCGCGGTGCATGCGTTGGAAAACGAAGGGCTGGCATTGGGCTGGGTACGCCGCAGCATGATGACGGATCATGGCCCTGGTTCCCCGCGGCTCGCCGGTTTGCGGGCGCGGCTTGTGCGGCATGCGCCGGAACTGGCCAGCCGGGAAATGGAGTTCAGCCTGCTTCCTTCCGGAGAAGGGCGTAAACGCGATTTGCTGGGGCTGGTGCGGTTGAAGGACGGTTCGTTCCTGTCGTTCCGCGTGCAGGGCTATCTCAATGCTCCCTTGCCGGTCTGGGCGATCCTGCTGTTGCATGTGCTGCTGCTGTGTCTGGTATTCGGGATTGCCCTCGCCATGGTTCATGCTCTGGTTCGCCCGCTTGCCCGGCTGGCACAGGCGGCCGATGAAACCGGGCGCAATCATGCCGCGCGGATCGAGCCGAGCGGTCCGCACGAAGTGCGCCGCGTCGCCACTGCCTTTGCCGCGATGCAGGCCCGGCTGCTGCGCATGATGGAGGATAATACGCAGGCCCTGATCGCGGTGTCGCACGATCTGCGCACCCCTATCCAGCGTTTGCGCCTGCGTGCCGGGCTGGTGCAGGACGCGGAAGTGCACGATGGGATTCAGCACGATCTCCAGGAAATGGAGCATTTCATCGATTCGACGCTGGCCTATGTGCGCAGCGGAATGGATGAGCCTGCACGGCTGGTGGATATTGCCGTGTTGATCGCCACTCTGGTGGACGATGCCTGCGATGCGGGGATGGACGTTCACTATCGCGGGCCGGAGACATTCGCCTTGCATGTGCGCCCCGCGGGCCTGACGCGCGTGCTTCACAATCTGATTGGCAACAGCCGCCGGTATGCCGGCCGGATCGAGGTGGCTTTGGATGGCGAAGCGGGCATCCGCGCCTTGATCGCGGTCGATGACGATGGTCCAGGCATTCCCCCGGAGCAACGGGCGGCATGCCTGTTGCCGTTCCAGGGCCTCGACCGGCCTGGCGGCGGCGATAGTGGGAAAGGTGCGGGGCTGGGCCTGTCCATCGTGGACCGGATTGTGAACGCCCAGGGTGGCACGCTGGCGCTCGACACGAGCCGTCTCGGTGGGTTATCCGTGCGGATCGCATTACCGGACATTCGGGTCTGCCCGGCCTTCGGTACTGCCGGATGGTGCTGCAAACCGCCCGCGCAGCAGGGAATAGGTCCGCCAGCCCGGCCCGATACATACTGACACAATTTTTGCTATTGATCTTTATTCTCAATTGCCCCACGCAAAATTCCTGTTCGAGCAAAGTTCTGATCTCAATGGATATGCAAACCAGCCATACTTCCGCGCGCGAAGGCGGGGCCAAGCGGCCCGGCAAGACGAAGAAAAGCGGATTGCCCCCGTTCCTGGTGCGCCAGTTTCACACCTGGCACTGGATGAGCAGCGCGATCTGCCTCGTGGGGATGCTGTTGTTCGCGATTACCGGCATCACGCTCAACCATGCCGCTTCCATCGAAGCGAAGCCGGAAGTGGTGACGCAGGACAAGGTTCTGCCGCAGAACCTGATCCCGCTGGTGGCACAGGGCAAGACGGGCGCACCTGTACCGGCGCCAGTGGCGCAATGGCTGGAAAAGGAGCTGCACGCCGGCGTTGCTGGCGGCAAGCCGGAATGGAACGACGATGAACTCTATATCGCGCTACCCCGGCCGGGGGGCGACGCGTGGGTTTCGGTCGACCGGGTCAGCGGCGATGTGACTTACGAAACCACCAGCCGGGGATGGATCGCCTATCTCAACGATCTGCATAAAGGGCGCAATACCGGCCCGATATGGTCATGGTTCATCGATATCTTCGCGGCGGCTTGCGTGATTTTCAGCCTGACGGGTTTTCTCCTGTTGCAGGTTCACTCGAAACGGCGGCCTTCCACATGGCCTATCGTCGGGGCGGGGGTGATTATTCCGCTGCTCCTGCTCATTTTCCTGATGCACTGACGCCTGGGGACATTCACTATGCGTATATCCTTCGCCCTTGTGGCCACCGGTTTGATTGCAACCCCGGCGATGGCCGGTGAGATGACCGTGAATCTCGAAATTCCGCGCCTGCGGGTGGCGGAATATCACAAGCCCTATATCGCCGTCTGGGTGGAAAACGAGGCGGGGCAAGCGGTCGCCAATCTCGATGTCTGGTACGATGCCGATATGCGCAACGGCGAAGGCACCAAATGGTTGCCGGAAATGCGCACCTGGTGGCGGCGTGCAGGCCGCACCTTGAATGTGCCTGCCGCCGGGATCACCGGCCCGACGCAAGGACCGGGCCGCCACGCTCTCAAGTTCACCGACGGTGCGCAGCCCTTGGGCAAGCTTGCGCCGGGCGCTTACAAATTGCGTGTCGAAGCCGCGCGCGAAGTGGGCGGGCGCGAAACGCTGGCCATTCCGTTCCAGTGGCCGCCGCGCAAAGTCCAGACCGCAGCCGTGCAGGGGCAGACCGAGCTTGGTGCTGTCAGCCTGACCGTGAAACCCTGAAAGCGGCACCAGCCATCCTAGCCGAAAGGATTTTCCATGTTTGCCAGAACCAGCCTGTTTGCCGCCGGCCTCGCCTTGAGCCTTGGCGCGTTTCTATCCACTCCGGCCGAAGCGCACCGCCGCTGGGTCCTGCCGTCGATGACAGTGTTTGCGGGCGATGAGGCCACCGCCACGTTCGACGCTGCTTCGTCCAACCAGTTGTTCGTTTTCGAGCATCACGCCATGCCGCTGGACAATCTCACCGTCACCGGCCCCGATGGCAAGCCGGTACAGCCCACGATCATCGGTTCGGGCAAGTATCGCAGCGCGTTCGATGTGCCGCTGAAGCTGCAGGGCACCTATCGCATTGCGGTGGTCACCGATGGTCTGATGGGTTCCTACGCACTCAACGGCCAGCGTCAGCGCTGGCGCGGCACGCGCGAGGAAATCAGCAAAATCCCCGCCGGGGCGACCGATATCCAGTTGAGCGATACCAATTCGCGCACCGAAACGTTTGTCTCGCTCGGCACGCCCAACGATACGGCGCTGAAGCCCACCGGGCGCGGGATCGAGCTGATCCCGGTGACGCATCCGACCGATCTCGCCGTTGGCGAACCGGCGGTGATGCGCTTCCTCTTCGACGGTCAGCCGGCGGCGGGCCTTGAAATCGAATTCATCGAAGGCGGGACGCGCTATCGCAACAGCGACGGCGCCCAGAAGCTGACCACCGATGCCAAGGGTGAAGTGACGCTGAACCCCAAGGAAGCGGGGATGTATTACCTCGAAACCAGCAAGTCGGTGGAAGGCAAGGATGGCCAGCCGGGCCGCCGTGCGTCCTATGCCGGGGTGCTGGAATTCCTGCCGTCCTGATCGGCACGGCACGATCGTTTGACGATGCAGGGGGATAGCGGCGAAGTCGGTGAACTGTTGCTGCCCCCGCATCTTTCACCCGATGCGGTGCGTCCCTTGCCGGGCGCCCGCACGGTTCGTCTCGCTGGTGAGACGATGGGGACATACTGGGTTCTGACGGCGGCGATCCCGCCCGATCTGCCCGAAAGCCGCTTGCATAACGCGCTGGAACACAGCTTCGCCCAGGTCATCGCGCAGATGAGCCAGTGGGAACCGGATTCCGAAATCAGCCGGTTCAACCGTGCCCCTGCGGGCACCCGTTTCCCGCTTTCCATCGAATTCGCCTACGTTCTCGATTGCGCGCTGGGGATCGCCCGGGCCAGTGCAGGCGCATTCGATCCGACGCTGGGCGGGGCGAGCGAGCTATGGGGCTTCGGCGCTGAGACCGCCCCCGAACACAGACCTGCCGCCGATGCTGCTGCCGCCTGCCGCGGCCCGAACTGGCAAAGCCTTGTGCTGGAAGAAACGGGCCGTGTGGCGGTGCAGCCGGGCGAACTCAGGCTCGATCTATCGGGTATCGCCAAGGGATTTGCCGTCGACCTCGGCATTCGTTCGCTTCAGGCGCTCGGTGTGCATCATGCCTTGCTCGAAGTGGGTGGAGAACTGCGCGGGATGGGCGTGCAGGCCGATGGCATGCCGTGGTGGGTCGATGTCGATATTCCGCCGGGCAGCACGGCTCCACGGGCGCGTATCGCGCTGACCGGATGGGCCGTGGCGACATCGGGCAACTATCGCCGCCGCCGCGAAGGCGACGGGCAGAGCTGGTCGCACAGCCTCGATCCCGCCAGCGGGGTTCCGCTGGGCGATCGAACGCTTTCCGCAACCGTCCTGCACCCGGGATGCATGCAGGCCGATGCGCTGGCAACAGTGCTGATGGTGCTGGGCGGCGAGAAAGCGATGGCTTTCGCCGATGCGCATGACCTGCCAGCGCGGGTAGTGTCCTGCGATGCCGTGCTGACAAGCGCGGCCTGGAAGATCTGGGCGCGGGACGAAACCTCAGGGAATTGATCGCGACGGGGTCAGGCGGCGGGTATCTGCCGCTCGATCTTGCGGGCGGCTTCCAGCAACATTTGCCGCACTTCCGCTTCATGCGCCGGATCGATCTGCGCCATGGTGCGCGAAATGGAAATGGCGGCAGGCACCCGCCCATCGGCCATGCGGATCGGCGCGGCGATGCAGTAGAGCCCGTCTGCGATTTCGCCATTGTCTATCGCCAGGCCATTCGCGCGGACCCGTTCCAGTTCCTGCGCCAGGGCATCGGGATCGGTGATCGTCTTGCCGGTCAGCGGGACGAACGGCCCGGTGGCGAGATAGGCGCGCAGTTGTTCTTCCGGCAAGTGGGCGAGCAGCGCCTTGCCGATGCCTGAGCAATAGGCTTCGAGCTGCATGCCGACTTTGGTGAACAGGCCGCTCGCCCCCCGGCCGGTCTTGATGCGATAAGTCACCATGTCGTTCTCGAACGTGCCGAGTTGGACGGCGCTGCGCACCTGGCTTGCCAGATCGTGCAGCACCGGCGCGGCGACATTGGCGATGACCTGCTTTTCATCCAGCCGGTGCAACAGGCCGAGCAGCCGCGCGCCCGCAATGTGGCGCCCGTTGCCAGCCGGGGTGAGATAGTTTTCCGCCACCAGCGTCGCCACCTGCCGGTGCGCCGTGGCGATGGGCATATCGATGGCGCGGGCGATTGCCGAGACGGAGCGTTCACCGCCATCGGCGATGATCGCTTCCAGCATGGCCAGCGCGCGCTGGAACGAAGACAGGACCGGGGTTCCCTTGCTCATATTATGAGAAATATGGCCTATGTTTGTCTGGATTCAAGTCTGGCTTCTTCCTAGATAGGCCGGGAAGGCTGCGGCGCGGTTTTGCGCGTCCGGCACACGCTTCGTCTTAAGGAAGGTTACGATGTCGAGAGTGAAGGCGGCAATTATCGGTTCGGGCAATATCGGCACGGACCTGATGATGAAAATGATCAAGAATCCCGAGAATATGGAGCTTGTTGCGGTTGTCGGGATCGACGAGGCGAGCGAAGGCCTGGCGATGGCGCGCGAGCATGGCATCGCGACGACTCACGAAGGGCTGGAAGGCTTGCAGAAGCTGCCGGTCTATCCCGAAATCGGGATCGTGTTCGATGCGACCAGCGCCTATGCCCACAAGGTGCATGACGAAGCGCTGCGCGCCGATGGCATCCAGGTCGTCGACCTGACCCCGGCGGCGATTGGCCCGTTCACCATTCCGCCGGTTAATATGCGCGAGCATCTCGATGCGCCCAACGTCAACATGGTGACTTGCGGCGGGCAGGCGACCATTCCGATGGTCGCGGCGGTCAGCCAGGTGGCCAAAGTCCACTATGCGGAAATCGTCGCTTCGGTGTCCTCGCGTTCGGCGGGTCCGGGCACGCGCGCCAATATCGACGAATTCACCCGCACCACCGCCAACGCCATCGAAAAGGTTGGCGGGGCGACCAAGGGCAAGGCGATCATCATCCTCAATCCGGCGGAACCGCCGATGATTATGCGCGATACCGTCTTCACCCTTTCCGAAGGCGCGGATGAGGAAACGATCCGCCAGTCGGTCAAGCAGATGGTGGCCGAAGTGCAGAAGTACGTGCCCGGATATCGCCTGAAGCAGGAAGTGCAGTTCGAACGCTTCGGCGACAACAACAAGCTGAAGATCCCCGGCATGGGCGATTTCACCGGGATCAAGACGATGATCATGCTCGAAGTGGAAGGCGCGGGCGATTACCTGCCGAGCTATTCGGGCAATCTCGACATCATGACCGCCGCCGCCAAGGCGACCGGCGAACTGCTGGCCGAGCGCCGCATGGCCGCTGCGAACGCCTGAGGAGATACGAGATGACCAGCACTTTCAATGTCGAAGCGGGCGACAAGCTCTACATTCAGGACGTGACCCTGCGCGATGGCATGCACGCCATCCGCCATATGTATGGGATCGATCATGTGCAGGCGATTGCCAAGGCGCTCGATAACGCGGGCGTCGATGCGATCGAAGTCGCGCACGGCGACGGGCTCTCGGGCGCGAGCTTCAACTACGGTTTCGGCGCGCATACCGACTGGGAATGGATCGGCGCCGTGGCCGAAGTTCTGGAAAAGAGTGTGCTGACCACGCTGATCCTGCCCGGTGTGGGCACGGTCGAGGAACTGAAGCGCGCCTACGATCTGGGTGTGCGTTCGGTGCGCGTGGCGACCCACTGCACCGAAGCGGACGTATCGAAGCAGCATATCGGGATCGCGCGCGATCTCGGCATGGACGTTTCGGGCTTCCTGATGATGAGCCACATGATCGAGCCTGAACTGCTCGCTCAGCAGGCCCTGCTGATGGAAAGCTACGGTGCGCAGTGCGTCTATGTGACGGACAGCGGCGGCGCGCTCGACATGGATGGCGTGCGTGATCGTCTGCGCGCCTATGACAAGGTGCTCAAGCCGGAAACGCAGCGCGGCATTCACGCGCACCACAACCTGTCGCTGGGCGTGGCCAATTCGATCGTGGCGGCGCAGGAAGGCGCGGTGCGTATCGATGCCAGCCTTGCAGGCATGGGCGCCGGTGCGGGCAATGCGCCGCTCGAAGTGTTCATCGCTGCGGCTGACCGCAAGGGTTGGAACCACGGTTGTGACGTGATGGCGCTGATGGATGCGGCCGAAGACCTCGTTCGTCCGCTGCAGGACCGCCCGGTACGGGTGGACCGCGAAACGCTGGCGCTGGGTTATGCCGGGGTTTACTCCTCCTTCCTGCGCCATGCGGAGAAGGCGGCGGAAACCTACGGGCTCGACACGCGCGCGATCCTCGTCGAACTCGGCCGCCGCAAGATGGTCGGCGGGCAGGAAGACATGATCGTCGACGTCGCGCTCGATATGCTCAAGGAAAAAGCCTGAGTATACGAACCCGGCGGTGGATACATCGATCCACTGCTGAGGAACCGATCCAAAGGAAAAGGGCCGCCTTCGTGCGGCCCTTTTTGTTATGCGGCGGTTATTTCCGCCAGCCTGCCGGTCGCGATGGCCTGCCTCAGGAAAGGAGCAGAATGGTCCATGCTTTTCTGTCCTTTGCCGCTTGTCGAAATGAAGGGAGGGGACGCCGTATTTTAGCGCAATAAAGGCCTGTTTGACACGCAGTTTTCCCTTTAGTCTGCCATGCCGTTGTCTCACTCAAGGATCGAAGGAATTAAACGTTTGTCCAGTGAAGCGGCCATACGCATTGCCGAAATGGCGAGCGATTTGTGCATCGAGGCGGGCGTCGGCAGCCTGACGATGCGGGCGGTGGCCGAACGGGCAGGGGTCACGCCGCCCGCCGTGGTCTATCATTTCGGTAATCGGGAAAAGCTGCTGCTCGCCGTGCTGGAGGCATTGCGTGCCCGCCTGGCGGCGACCTGCGATGCGATTGCGGCGGAACTGGCCGCCGAAGCGCCGGTGGAGATGGATGCGCCGTCCGTCCTTTGTGCGGCGCTGATCGAATTGGTCGCGGCGCATGGACGAATATTTACCGCAAGCGACGAAGTGGCGCGTGCGCTGGCGGCCACCGGGCAGGCGGAAGCAGCCCGGCCAATCATGGCGGGCATGCATGGCGATGCGGAGAGATTCTGGTCCGGGCTGCCGCCCATTGCCGCGCTGGACGAGGAGGCGCGCGCACTGTGCGCTGCGGTGGCGGCCGGGTTAATTCCTTTCCTCAATCTCGATCCGGTGGCGGCGCGGCGCAACGCCATGATCGTGCAGACGATCATACGGTTGTTCGCCCGTTTGCAGGGCGGCAAAGTGATGTTGCAGGCACCTGCGGACGCTCCGCCGCAACCGGAGGATGAAGCCCGTCCGGACGGCAAGCAGCAGATTGTCGAGGCGACGATCCGGCTGAGCGGGCGCCTTGGAATCGCCGGGCTGACCCATCGCAATATCGCAAGTGAAGCGGGGCTTTCCGCCGCCGCGACGACCTATTTCTATCCCACCAAGGAAGATATCGTGGTGGACGCGGCGCGCGTGGTGCAGAGGCGGGCCATCGATGCCGTGGTCATGGGGGAAGCGCCCCCGCCCGAATTCCTCTCCCGCATTACGCTGGATGGCTATGGTGAAGAGCGGGCCGATCTTGCTGCCTTGACCGCATTCATGAACGCGGCGGCGACTTTGCCCGATCTCGGCAATCTGGCGGCCACTTTCCGCCAGATTCGAGGCCTTACCGCGGTGAACTGGCTGCGTGCGCGTGGCTATCGGGCGGTCGACCGGATCGACGGAATCATCTGGTCGTCCGCGACCACGCCGCTGACCCGAAGCGCGCTGTTAGGCCCAAAGGCGGAGCGCGCTGCCCTGCTCGACCGCACTTCCGAAGTGTGGCTCAGGCGCCTGTTCGCTTCTGCCTGACTGTACATATGTAAAGTTCATGCTTGACGAATGTTAAGGTAATTTATAGCCTCCCACCTGAATCGCGAATCATTCCGCAGGAAATCGCGAAATAATGGGAATTTTAATCCTCCAATAGCTGTTCATGTGTTCAGTTTTGAGGATTGAGGGGAGGTTTATGAAGCATTTTCTGAATTCGTCCGCTTGTATCGCCCTGGCCGCCGGACTGGCCGGTTTCGCCCCGCTGGCCCATGCGCAGGACCAGGCGGCGGAGCCCGCCGACAATGGGGGGATCGCGGAAATCGTCGTCACCGCGCAGCACCGCGCGGAATCGCTGCAGAAGACGCCCATCTCGGTTGCCGCGCTGACGGGCGATGCGATCGAGGCGCGGGGGATCACCAGCATCAGCGGGCTGCAGTCGGAAGTGCCGAACCTCCAGCTCACCCCGCATCCGAACAGCGCCACCACCGCTCGCATTTTCATTCGCGGGGTCGGCAATATCGACGATCAGATCACGCAGGACCCCAGCGTGGCCGTGTATGTCGATGGCATCTATGTCGGCCGCAGCCAGGGTCTGGCGAGCGATATCGCGGAGATCGAACGGATCGAAGTGCTGCGCGGCCCGCAGGGTTCCCTCTATGGCCGCAATGCGACGGGCGGTGCGATCAATTTCATCTCGCGCCCGCCGCAGCTCGGCAAGTTCGAGGCGAAGCAGGCGGTCAGCGTCGGCAATGACGCTTATCTGCGCACCCGCACCCGGGTGAACATTCCCATTGGCGAGACGCTGGCAGTCGAACTTGGCTATGTCCACACGCAGAAGGACGGGTACGTCAAGAATCTCGGCACTGGCGTTTCGCGTTTCGGGGATCAGCGCCGGGACGGTTATCGCGCGGCGGTGCGCTGGATGCCGACCCCCGATATCGATATCCGCTATACCTATGACCGCAGCGATATCGGCGATACGCCATCGTATCTCGCGGCCATGCCGATCTATCCCAAAATGATCGACCGCCCGAGTGAAAGCTCACCCTATGTCGCCAATCTGGCGCGCAACGATGTGCGTGCGCAGGGGCACAATCTCACGGCAAGCTTCCAGCTTGGCGATCATCTCGAACTGCGTTCGCTCACCGGTTATCGCCGGTTGCACAATGAATCGAACCAGAACTATCTGGCGGGCGCGGTTGGCCCCTATGCGTTGTTCATCAACCGGTTCAACGATCACCAGAAGCAGTTCAGCCAGGAATTCCAACTGGTCGGCAGCGCGCTCGACGGGCAGATCGAATATGTCTTGGGCGCCTATTACTTCAATGAAAGCGCGCGCTCGTCCGCCGTTACCACGACCGCCGGACAAGTGCGGACGGACCGCGCGGTGACGGCCCGGAATAAGGCCTATGCCGTTTACGGGCAAGGCACCTGGAGCCCGGCCGCGCTCGACGGGCGGCTCCATCTGACCGTGGGCGCGCGCTGGTCGCATGACAAGCGTCAGGCAACGCTGCAGGATGTCATTACGCAGGCGAACGGTTCGGTCAGCGTGCTGCCTGCCGGGGATGGCAACAAATCCTATTCCAACGTCAGCCCGACATTCATCGTCGCCTATGACATCACGCCGCGCGTCAACGTCTATGGCAAGATTTCCCGCGGCTACAAATCGGGCGGGTTCAATGTTCGCGCGTCGAGCACCCAGCGGTTCAATGAAGGGTTCGGCCCGGAAAACCTGACCGCTTACGAACTGGGCTTCAAGTCGGACCTGCTCGACCGCCGTCTGCGGCTGAATGTGGCGCTGTTCAACGCCAATTATAAAGACATTCAGATCAACATGCAGACCGATCCGACCAACCCGACCCGCACCGACGTGCTCAACGCGGGCAAGGCGCGAATCTATGGCGCGGAAGTGGACCTGACGGCGATGCCGGTGGACGGGCTCACGCTTACCGCCAGCTACGGCTATACCAAGGCAAAGTACAAGAAGATCATCGGCATCGCCGGGGACAATATCGCGGACAATTTCGTGTTCACCAATATCCCGCGCAACAGTGTCAATCTGGGGGCGGAGTATCAATTCGCGAAGACTGCCATTGGCAATTTCTCCGCCTCGGTGAACTACAGCTATCAGGATCGCGCTTATGCTTCGAGCAACGACAAGCGGCAGATCCTGCCGAATTACGGCCTGCTCGATGCGCGGCTGACGTTGTCGGACATTCCGGTGGGCAAGCTGGACTTGCGCTTGTCGGCCTGGGGGCGCAACCTCACTGACAAGCAATATCTGGTGTTTGAAGGGGCTGTTGGTTTGCCGGATCGTTTCGGCGCGCTCTTCGGTGAACCGCGCAGCTATGGCCTCGATCTCACCGCATCGTTCTGAGGGGAGAGAATATGGCGATCACGGTCAAACCCGTTCAGCCGTTGATCGGGGCTGAGATTGAAGACATCGACCTGATGTCGGTTTCAGCCGCCGATGTGGCCGAACTGCGCGCGGCCCTGCTGCGCTACAAGGTGCTGTTTTTCCGCAACCAGAAGCTGGAACGGCCCAATCATGTGGCGCTGGGCAAGGCATTCGGGGAACTGGAAGTGCACCCGCTGTCGGTCCATCCGGATTTCCCCGAACTGCTCGAAATCGCGTCGAACGGCGATGTTTCGGAAGGGCGTCAAGCGCCTGCCGCCGATTTCTGGCACAGCGATACGACCTTTCGCGATACGCCATCGGCCGCATCGATCCTCAAGGCCACGGCGCTTCCCGCGCTCGGCGGGGATACGCTGTGGGCCAACACGGCGGCGGTCTATGCCGGGCTGCCCGAAAAGGTCCGCCAGCGGATAGACGGGCTGGATGCGTGGCACGATGGACTGGTGTCCTTCGGCCGCCATCTGGATACGCCGGAAAAGCAGGCCGCTTTCACCGCCCGCCATCCGCCGCAGCGCCATCCGGTGGTGAGCATCCACCCCGAAACGAAGGAAAAGGTGCTGAACGTCAACAGCGGCTTCACCACCGCTATCGCCGATGTCGATCCGGCGGAAAGCGAGGAACTGCTCCGGCTGCTGTTCGACGAAGTAAAGCGGCCCGAATATCAGGTGCGTTTCCGTTGGGAACTGGGTTCCATTGCTTTTTGGGATAATCGTTCGACGCAGCACTATGGCGTGGCGGATTATTCCGGCTATCGTTGCCTTGAGAGAGTAACGATAGTGGGCGACCGTCCGGTCGGCCCGGGAGCGGAGTAGAATTATGGAAGCGGCGGACAGGCACGACACCCCTTCGGAGGCACTCGTGCCAGTCCGGGAAACGCAACGCTGGCTGGCGCTGGCGTTGCTGTTCTTCGCGCAGATGGTGGCTATCGGCAGCATTTCCTATGGGTTTTCGGTGCTGCTGAAGCCGCTGGCGCTCGATTTCAATCTGCCTCGGGCCGAGGTCAACCGGGGCCTGATGGTGGTGATGATCGGCATGGCCGTATTTTCGCCGCTGATCGGGCGGGCGCTGGACCGCCTGTCAGGACGGATAGTGATCGCCAGCGGCGCGGTGCTGTTCGCCGCGGGTTGGGCGGTGATCGCGGCCAGCCACAATCTGGTGATCGCCCTGCTGGCGGCGTTCTTCCTGCTTGCCCCCGGCGGCGCGGCGCTGGGGCCGCTTGCCGCATCGACCCTGGTATCCCGCTGGTTTACGGAAAAACGCGGGCTGGCATTGGGTATCGTCTCGGTTTCCTCCTCCACCGGGGGCCTGGTGGTAATTCCGGTGCTGACATTCCTGATCGCCACTTTCGGCTGGCGGCAGGCTATGGGGGCTTTCGCATTGATCGCCTCGGCGATTGTGCTGCTGTTCGCGTGGGTCCTGTTGCCCGCTGCCCCGCATCGCCCCGCCGCCATCGGCAGCAATCCCGCCGAAGGGGGCAAGCAGCCCGGCAACCTGCTCTTCGTGCGGGATTACTGGCTGATCGCTTTTGCCATCGGTTCCATCATGGCGATCAACGGTGCATTGCTGTCCTGCTTGATCGCCTATGCCACGGACCGGGGCTTTACCGCCTATGAAGGCGCGGCGGTGATGTCGGTCATTTCGGGCGCGGCTGTACTGGGCAAGCTCGGCATCGGCGCCTTGTCCGACCGGGTCGATCCGCGCTGGCTGTTCCTGGTCATTGTCGGGCTCAATGCCTGCCTGCTGACGATGCTGCTCACCAATCCCAGCTATCCGGTGCTGTTCACCGTGGCGGCGTTGACCGGTCCGGCGGTCGGTGGGGTGCTGCCCTTGTGGGGGATGATTGTCGGGGGGCGTTTCGGGGTTCCGTCGATGGGGCGGGTGATGGGCCTGATGTCCACCGCTTTCCTTCCGCTCAACCTGCTGGGCCTGCACATCGTCGGCACCGCCTTCGATACCACCGGGAGCTACGGCCCGGCGTTCCAGATCTATCTGGCGGTGCTGGTGTTTGTGGCCGTTGCCATTCTGCCCGTGAGGGCATCAAACAGGAAATAGGGTTACATGAACAAACTTCTCGCGATTTCCTTGTTGCCCCTGCTGGCCGTGGGCGGCGCTGTGCAGGCC